>JAKMGP010000188.1 GCA_022424905.1 Akkermansiaceae bacterium
GTTCCTTTCAGGCCTTTTGAGGGAAGTCGCTCAAAATTATTTTGGACGAGTTGGTTTCCCCTAGGATGAATGACATCTTGGCCCCAGAAAAACATCTGCTGCTGCAGGCCATCAGCTAAGTCCCTAAGATGACAGGAGGCCAATCCGGAGGAAGATACACAGTTCATCGGGACGCACTCTCTCCATAACGCAATTTACTTGCAATAAAAAAGTGAGAGTATCTGGGGGGGGTAGTAGCCCACGCAGTTTTGAGATGAGCCTCTTAAAACACCCACTTCACTTCAGTACTCAAACCGAACCCAGCGAGAGGATTTGAATCCTTACGAAACGAAGTGTGATTGCGAGCTTCCACATTAAGCAAATTATTTAGCTTCAATGACCAACTCAAATTTTCCCAGTCCTCAACCGGTAACCATGTCACCGCAGCATTTACCATAAGGTAATCATCCGTGGGCAATTCTGCAGTTGGAAACGGCGCCGTCTTTTCCTGTGCAAACACGTAACGCGTTTCCAGTGAGCCCGTCCAACGTTCACTTTGCCAAGTCAGCTCAAAACCCAGACGCGCTGCCGGCATGCGCGGCAATGGTTCAGATCCTACATCCAAATTTCGCCCTCGAATGACATCACCCACTAATCCTAACTCAAGCGTTCCCAACCCATTTGGATCCTCATAAAGCAACCAAGATGCCGATCCCTCCAATCCATAGAAATCCGCCCCAGTTTGGACATATTGTGCCGTCGGCACAATACTCACCCTGCGCTGGTCTTCGAGGTAGGTAAAACTTTCGATATTATAATAAAACAGCGAGAGCTGAGTTGAAAAAATTCCCCGGGAACCACGCGCCGAAAATTCAAGTCCCTCCGAAATTTCTCGGGCTAATTCTTCACCATCCAGATCCCCTCCAATCAAAAACCTCCCCAGCGCTGCACTGTTATAAAAGGCATATCGTTCGATCGCAGTAGGGAGCCGTTGAGTGTTCGAAACACTTAAACTCGTTTCCAAGAGATCCCATCCTCCGACTTCACCCCAGTCGAAAGTTAAGCTTAAGGATTGGGAGAACGATTGATCATCCGCCCTTACGTCCGATCCAAACTCATCCGAATATCTCGCCTCACGGGCATCGTACCGCAGCCCTGCCTTTAAGCGCCACTGCTCGTTTTCCCAGTGATTCAATGAAAATAGCCCGAGATTCTCGGCCTCAATCCGGGATTGTTCAGTGAACAGCGTAGGGGGTGGGACAACCACTCTTTCAATCGCTAAATCGTCGTCATTGAACTGAGCTCCAAAAACCCCAGACCATTCTGAATCCTCCCCAAAGTAAAATTCAAGGCGCCCTTCCAGGGCATGCTTATCAAATGTGGTCTCATTAAAGCGCTTTCCATCATCCTTCAACTTCCCGTCGAAAATCTCTTGGTGCTGATATCGTCCCATTCCGAGCCGGAACTTAACCTCATCGAACCAAGCGTCCGGACCGAAACGGTTGCTCATCTCCAAATCTCCTCGCTCTAGCCCTCCTTCAATCGAGAGATCTCCAAAGAGATCGGTTGCATCACCAGCATAATAGTAAGGAATCCCATAGATCTGTTCCACCTCTTGAAAAGAAGCACCAATCGAAAAACCCTCCTCTGAACCAACCCTTCCTCCTAAAGACCAACTTGAACGCTCATAAAAAGAATTTGCCAATTTCCCATCAGGATTTTCCAACTCCACGATGCCCACACCTGGAATAAAAGATCGAGGATTCTCCAATTCATCATAAGCCTTCGTCCAAGCCTTTCCAGGAATTGAGATATCGCTAGCATCTCCCTGACTTGCCGAGAAACCAAGAGCCCAAAATTCTCCACGCATTTCAGCGGCAGTTCCCCAATGATATTCCGATCCTTGCGTATCATATCCACTCGCGAGCATCGCAGCGAAACGCTCGCCCAGATCTACTGATGGGATATATCTTGTCCGTGTGTTGATTGCTCCCCCAATCGCCGAATTCCCAAACAATAAAGAAGCTGGCCCACGGTGAATTTCAACCTCCTCGGTCATTAAGAGATCAATAAAAACACCGTGGTCTGGACTATCCTCACTCAGGTCCATCGTTCCCAAACCATCTCGAAGTGTTCTTACCCTGACGCCATCGAAACCTCTTATAACGGGGCGCGAAATTCCAGGTGAATAGGAGCTCGCAGAGACACCGGGTTGCGAGGCTAAAGTCTCGCCCAAGGTTCCCCGCAACTTCAGCCGTAACTCTTCGCCACCCAGCACCGATGTCCCTTCTGATCCAAATTTCAACAAAGGATTTTCCCGCAACGGAGCTCCAAAAACCGCGACCGCACCACCGATCGCATCCTCTTCGACGACCACTTCCGGTAGTACTTCAAAGCCTTCAGCTTCCAGCAAGATTTCCTCACCTATCGTCAGAGGAATTTCATCTCCCGGCCAATCTTCAATGAGCCCAATCCCCTCTTCGTTGGAAGATCGTCTCTCTCCCAAATTTGCCTCACCTATTATTGCATCTTCTTTCAAGACAGACTCAAGCACCGGATTGCCCCCCCCTCCTGGTCCTTCCGATTCATCAGCCATCATTAAGCCTATCGGGAATAACCAGATGTAGGGTATTTTAATTTTCCTCTTGCTCTCCACCAGAACGACGTCTAGGAGCTGATCCACGCTAATGCAAGAAATATGCAATACTAAAACGGTAATTCTAAGCCTTTTGGCCTCGGTTTCCTTGCCATCAACAGCCAGAGAATTTGATCTACTCTATGGTCATCATGAAATTCAGACTGACTACGACCCTGTGGATGGATGGTCTCTAGTGGTTTCTTATAACCTCAATGATGATTTTAACGATCGAACTCAAATCAGGCGGCTCAAAGCTGACCAAACTACTCTCATCGCCCCTCCTGTTTCAAAAGGGATTCTTCCAAATGGTTTCTCCTTCCTCGCAGATCCCGGTGAGACAGTCTGGGTTCTCCCCCAAGGATTTGATACTGCAAACCACTTTCTTGGTATGCGTGTGATTGCTGACGCTGGCATTTTTCAGACCCGCGTCGGTAATAATTATAGTAATATTGGCCGGGGCACGATTAGCTTTGCCCTCAAAAGTGCCACTGGATCTGGACCTGATCGTGGTGGTCATTTTGCTCATTGGGAATCTCTCCCTCTCGGAGGTAGCGAAGTCTACCTTTCCTCCCGTGATGGGATCGATGAAAGCGATGAGATTCCAACCCTTCCTGCCGGAGCTCATAGCCATTTTAACTGGGCATTTTCCAAACCTGGAAACTATTTTTTGGAGTTCGAAGTTGCCGGACGCCTCCGAGCAGGTGGACAGGAAACCAGCCATCGCGAAACCTTTCATTTTCAGGTTCCCCATTCTGGAGAACTCGCTGAAATCAATGCCTCCCTCTGCTTTCACAATAAAGACTGGACGCTCAACCTCCGTGATCCCGAGAATGGGGTCCTTTACGGGCCACGCCGTGCCTTTGTTGTCATTCCTGATTCGAACGCGGTTGGAGGTTTCTCTTGCCCGTGCAGTTTTGATGCCATCGGTAGCGATCTTCCTGACCGTGTCGGATTACCTGAGATCCTTGCTCAATCTGGTGCGGCAAGCGCCCTCACTGGCCCTGTTTCCCTTCGTCTCATCGAACATATTGGTCCTGGAGAAGTGTCCTTTGGCTCACATTTTCAAAGCGCGAATGGGCTCTCGGTCGCCGATTTAATCGATCTCGCAACCCCCACTACCGCGACTCTTAATTTCACTGAACCTGGGATCCACACCCTTGCTTTCCAACCCATTCATTCAACCGCATCCAAAGTATGTCCCCTCATTATCCGATGCCTTGCAGGGCTCGATTTGAATTATAGCTTTGCTGATTGGGCTGACAGCTACGAGCGCGCCTACGACCTTCCCTCCGGAAGTCTCACCGATCCCTCTGGCGATTGGAATGGGGATGGCACTGACCATCAAATGGAATTCCTCCTTGATGCTGCCGGGGCCAATCCCATCCGCAGTAACCCAAGTTCTTCTCACTTCCTCCCGGGCTACGACACTAATTCACAGCACTTTACCTTCTTTCGCGATCTCACCAAGGACCCTCTTGATAACGAGAGCCCCAACCTCCTTCTTAGCTACAGTTCAGACCTAGTCAACTGGCGGAACCTTGGCCCTAGAAACCGTGGCCGCCCTCTTCAATACGCCGAAAGCGGAGCTGAGGAAGGTAATGCTGTTTCTCCTTTCATTCGCCGCTCTCTCTTACTTTCCCCCGTCCCCCTCAAATCCTTCTTTCGTCTAATCGCCGAATAGTCGGAATCCTAAAATAATAAAATAACTATTGCACATAAGTTGCGTTATTGTATTTCTTCTCTGCATGAAAACAAAAACATTGCTGCCCCTTTTGGGCTCCCTCATTACCCCGTCATTTGCAGCTCTTTACTCTGCTGACCATGGAGATATTGGAATCGCTTATGAAGACGAAGGTGATGGAGCCGAATTTTTCCTTCATTATCATCTCGGAGGAGATGCCATCCTTGATGGTTCCCCTGTCGGTGGGGGAGAAGAAGGTGAGGAATTCGAACCATCCGCGATCACCGCTCTCGTTCCGGATTCTACGAAAGCCATTATGGGGAGCGTTGCTATATTAAACAGTGGAACTGGCGTTTCAAACGGTTCTCCGATCTGGATCATTCCTCAGGCCGAAGCCGAAGGTGTTCCATTCTTAGGTATTGCCACTGAAGAATTGGATGGAGACCTTTTCCCCGGTGGTGCCACGTTCGAACTAATGAGCGTAACGTCCCCATCCGGAGATGGAGATTTCAGTGTTTGGCAACAATCTGGAATCAGCGAACCAAATTTTTTCTTCTCTACCAATTCGGCTGGTTCCACGGTCGATAACAACAAGCTCGAAATGTCTGCGGGTGGTCATGATCACTTCAATCTCGGTTTTTCAGAAGAAGGGATGTGGCAGGTTGAGCTAAAGGTCAGCGGTTTGCTCAACGGAACCGATCTTCTCACTGATACTGAGACTTTTTCCTTTCAGGTTGGTTCGGTTCCTGAGCCAAGTACTGCTCTTTTGGGTCTCCTTGGGGCACTGAGTCTCTTCCGCCGTCGCCGCTAGAAGAATCTTAGATAAACTTTTTAGGGTCGGCTCGTGCTTTGCGGGGCCGGCCCTTCTTTTTTTAGGATTCAGCTCACTGAAATTCTACACGCTGTAGACCCATCTCGAAAAAACCATCCTTATTCCCCTCGCGAAAGAAAAAAACAAGCCAAACCGTTTAGAGTAATGTCTTGAAGATCTCCCGTATGAAAAAATCTCACCTCGTTCATCTCTTCTGGGCTCTTATTGCCATTGCTGCTTTTGCTATCGGCTCCAATAAGCCCACTTCAAATGATAACGGGAATTCCACAAATGCAGGAAAACCAAGTGCTTTCCCTCGGGGACTTTCTAATCAGTCAGAACGCCTTACGACTAACCGTTCTGGAAAAGCACGTTCCATTACCAAAAATCGTGAAACTAGCATGGCAGGAGAAAGTAAATTCGCGAACCTCTCAGAAAGCGAAATTCGCCAAATTGGAATCGATCTCAAAGCAACCAAGACTCCCTTAGAACGCCGAGAGCTTTTCTCCCAAATCTTGGCTAACCTCACCTCCGAGAACGCAAAGCTCATGCGC
>JAKMGP010000202.1 GCA_022424905.1 Akkermansiaceae bacterium
CGCCGCTCCCGAAAACCCAGGGTCGGTCCTGGAAGAATCTCGTCACCAATGGCGATCCGAATTGGAGAACCAGTTGGTATTACGAATACAACTACGAGAAGCAATTTCCCTACACGCCCAATGTCCGAGCTCTCCGCACCAACGAGTGGAAATACATACGCTATCCTCATGGTGACGGCTCTGCGGACAAGCACATGGCCGAGCTTTATCATCTCAAGAGCGATCCCAGTGAAACTACCAACCTAATCGCGGACGGAAAGCACAAAGTAACCGTCGCGAAACTCAGAAAAGAACTTGATCTACGAATCGCCGAATCCCACCCCGGCGGTAAAGATAAGATGCCCATGGATGAAGGGATCAAAGGCGAACTTCCGGACGAGAAGATCAGGTGACGCTTTCCACAAGAGTTTTAGGCTCATCGTTCCGTCCTCAAAAATAGGGATCAAGTTGCGTTCTATTCGTGCGTAGTATTTGCAGATGCGTTCATTTTTCCTCCTCGTTCTTGTTGTTTTCCTTGGCGACCTGCATGCTGTCGAGCGCCCTGCGAAGCCCAATGTCGTCCTCATTTTGGAGGACGACCTCGGCTGGCAGGATGTGAAATGCTACGACATCGACGACCCCTCGCCGATGGAGACGCCTCACCTGGATGCTCTTGCGAAAAAAGGCGTCAAGTTCTGGCAGGCCTACTCCCCCGCACCCACCTGCGCGCCCTCGCGCTGTGCCATCATGAGCGGGAACCATCCTGCCCGCGCACAAAAGACCCACGTTGTCGGCGGCAATCCTCCCGCGCCTCACCATCTTACCGCTCATCCCATGATCCCGCCCTGGTATAGCGGTCGCATGCCGGCGGGCGAGATGACCCTCGCTAGAGCCCTCCAACAAGGAGGCTACACCACCGGACACTCCGGAAAATGGCACATGGCCATCAATCACCACGCCTTTCCGCAACCCAAAGACCAGGGCTTCGACTGGACCCACTCGGACCGGGGCGCCACCAAGCCAGCCAAACCAAACCGACTCTCCGGCTTTTCTACGAATCGAAAAAACGACCCTTTCCGGCTCGATGAAAACGGCTTCCCCTTTCATCAGAACAGCCACGATGCCCTCATCTTTCTTCGCGAGAAAAAGGATGAGCCCTTCTTCCTCTATTACGCCACCTGGCTCGTCCACACTCCCATCCACACTCGCAGCGAAGCTCTTTACAAAAAATATTGTGCCAAACTCGGTGTCACCCCCGACGAATCACACGCCCATAAGTGGGAAGAGAAAGGCCAAAAGAATCCCTGGTATTGCGCCATGGTCGAGATGCTCGACTACTACGTCGGCCAACTCGTGAAGGAACTCGAAACGACTGACGACCCCCGCTGGCCTGGACACAAACTCATCGAAAACACCTACCTCATTTTCACCTCCGACAATGGCGGGATGGAAGGCCACCCGGGCGAAGTTATCACCGACAACTTCCCGCTTGATCGCGGAAAAATCTCCATCATGGAAGGCGGCACCCGCGTCCCTCTCATCATCACCGGCCCTGGGATCAAGGCAGGCATCGAATCCGATGTCATGATCAACGGCCTCGACTTCTACCCCACCATTCTCTCGCTCACCGGAACTCCAATGCCCAAGGGCAAACCACTCGATGGCCTCAACCTCGCCCCGCTTCTCAAGGGCGACCCCACCGAGCCCTCCCTCGTGAAGACCGCTTCCGGAAATGCCCGCGACACCATGGTCTGGCACTTTCCCAACAGTGTCGCCCTCGAAAGCTCGATCCGTCGTGGCGACTACAAGCTCGTCCGCAACTACACCCCGACGGGTGAAAAACTCGAACTCTTCCGCCTCTACAAAACAGAGAATGGAACCTCCAAACGAGTCGACATCGGAGAGCAGAAAAACCTCGCCGCTGCCCATCCTAAAAAAGCGGACGCCCTCAACGAAAAGCTCACCGCCGCCCTCACTGAGATGAAGGCCAGTTACCCCTACCTCAACCCTAACTACAAACGTTTCCTCGCGAACAAAGAAAAGGTCCCTACCGTCACCAGCCACAAGCTCAGCGGAAACACCGCCACCTTCGTCTCCAAAAACAACGGCGCCAAAGTCACCCGCGCCAACCTCCTCTACACCGACAATGGCGGCCACCGCTACGAGGAATGGTATCGCACCCCCGCCACCCTCAACATCGATGGCACCGTCACCGCCATTCTTCCGAAAGGAACCACCCACTACCTCATCAACCTCATCGATGAAAACAACTTCCTCGTCAGCCACCCCGGCGGCTTCAAAAAGGACGCGCGCGATAAAAAATATTCCGAATATGCCCTTGAAGCCCGCCCGCCTCAAAAATGAAGGGATAACTTATTTATTAAGCTGCGTATTAACTTGTGGAATCAATCTAATGAAAGTCATAACAATCAAAATTTCGCTCCTTCTTTCCTTAATATTCAGCACGGCCGTCTTGGGACAGGAAGCGTTAAAGAAAAACGACCGGATTGTTTTTCTGGGAGATTCTATTACCGCTGCCGGTGCACGGAAGGGCGGGTATATTACCTTATCCTCGCAAGCCATTGCTAAAGCTTATCCAGAACTTAAGGTCGAATTGATTGGCGCCGGGATCGGCGGCCATAAAGTCCCGGACTGTCAAAAACGGCTTAGCAAGGACGTCCTCCAGAAAAATCCGAGTATTGTTTTCATCTATCTAGGCATTAACGATGTCTGGCATTGGACACATCCAGCGGTTGTTGCGAGGGGGAAAAGGGGGACTACGCCAGAGGATTTCGAAAATGGCCTTAAGGAAATGATTTTGAAGATCAATAAGGCCGGGGCTCGGGTCATCCTTTGCACTCCAACGGTGATTGGTGAGAAGTCAGATGGCTCAAATTCTGATGATAAGATGCTCGACCAGTATTC
>JAKMGP010000207.1 GCA_022424905.1 Akkermansiaceae bacterium
ACGCTCCCCGAATCCTCGAAAAACTGAAGGAACATCACGTTTTACTATTCCAATCCGCTCAACTCCATGAACGCCAACCACTCTCTTCCGCGTCGTATTTTTAACTCATTCTTCTTCAGTATGTTAGTAGCTCCATTGCTGCTTTCAGCTATCGCTAGGGCTCAAGCGCCCAGTTTTTCGATGAGCTTATCGCCCGAGACGGTCGGAATCGGCAGCTGTGCTGAGCTAACTTTCGAGATCCAGAACAACAGCGATGCTGCAATAAACGACCTAAGATTCAACCTGGACCTTCCAGCCGGAGTGGTCTTGAGCAATCCCGCTAATCCCATCAGCGACTGCGGGGGCACCTTTGATGCGACAGACGGCGGAAATACAATCACCTTGACCGGAGGGTCATTGGGGTCCAATGCGAGCTGCTCGGCAAGCGTTGGAGTGACTCTTTTGGCTGAAGGACCATTCAACATGGTCTCAGGCGATCTCACCTCAAGCGCTGGGAATAGCGGAAACGTAAGTGTTACGATCGGAATTCCGTCAGAGAGTCCAGCGCTTGGCTTCACCAAGTCGTTTGCGGAAAGCCCGGTGAGACTAGGCGGCCAAACCACCTTAACTTATACCATCGAAAACCAATCTCAAACCGACGCGGTAGGAATCTCATTCAGCGACGACCTCTCACCAGGAATTGTCGTTGCGGGCCAACCCAACATCGTCAACGACTGCCCAGGTTCGACTTTGACTGCCATCGCAGGTTCCCAAACCATCAACTTTAGTGGAGCCACTCTCGCGGCAGGTCAAACCTGCGACATTTCGTTCGATATCGTGGGCCTTGTCGCCGGACGAAACATCAGCATCTCCAGCAATATTATCTCGAGCTTTCCAGGCGGGAACACGACGCCCTCTGGCCGGGCTTGCGGAACTCTCGAGGTCATTCCGTCTGAGGACCTCGCCGACATTTCATTCTCGAAGGCATTTGTGGAAGACACCGTTAATCCGGGAGGGACCAGCGATCTCATCTTCACCATCACCAACAACAGCCAAACCGAGACTTTTACCGATATCACTTTTTCTGACGATCTCAACGCCATGCTCCCTGGTGCAGTTGCTACCAATCTTCCCCAAGAAGGAGGATTCATCGTGAATGCCACCTTCGATGGAGCGGGCTCTTCGGTCCTAGATTCTTCTTGGCAATATCTTGACCAACTCGAAAACGAAAATGGCCGAAACGATAATTATCCTTCCGATGGATCCGGGAACAATTGGAATACCATCAGATTTAATCCAGCCACTTCCAATATCGGGCCATGGATCACCGGAAATGCCCCTTTCCAGGCTGGTGTGATCGATGCCTTCCCACCCGGAACCCCAGCAGTTCTCGGAGGAATTGATGAAGCAGCTAATGGCCAAAATCTAGTGACAACCTATCTCTTCCGTAAGGAATTCACTCTCAACGCTGAACAAGCGGATACCAGCAACTGGTTACTCGATTACGTCTTTGATGACGGAGCCATCGTTTACATTAATGGAGTTGAGGTCTTCCGTAGCGCGGGAATCCCAGACGGCCAAATCACCACGACCACCCTTTCAGGGCTTGGAGAAGAAACTAGCCGGAGCTCCAGCCAAGTCGATCTCTCGGGGATTCTCGAGCAGGGTGCCAACACGATTGCGGTAGAGCTCCACCAAACCACACTCGACAGCAGCGACGCAGGATTTTCGCTCGATCTTCTACCAGCTTCCAGCTCCCCAACCGGCGGCTTTGCTTTTGTCGACGATACCTTTGAAGGAACCAGCGATGCCGCATCAGCAAACGGAACCCTTAATCCAAATGGTGGATTTTCCGGCGGAGGCATCGACGTCACAATTGGCGGCAAAAACTTTATCACAGGCTTCTTTAACCCAGCAAGTTCGGGTGGTTGGAAAAGGACCTTTACCGTTGCGGAAGCCAGTTCAATTGAGGTGAGTGTTCGCTACCGTATGCTACTTGATTCTTCCTACGAAAGTGACGAATTCGGTCAAGCCTTGCTTGAAATCGATGGAGTTCGCTACGGAAATGCGGCCAATAACTCTCTCTCCCAGTTGAATGGCGGAGCCGGAGTCAATCAAGATACCGGTTGGCGAGTTTACACCAACTCCATCTTTTTAGCTGCAGGCCAGCACGATATTGTACTAGGGGCTTATAATAACCAATCCAACTCCGGGGCGGAGGTTACCCAAGTCTTTTTTGATGATATCCAAATTGGAACACCCGCGCGACCTGCAGCGGTTTGCGGACCGAACTCACAAATCGCCGGGAGAGATGTCCTTACCCTCACAGGTGGTGAACTCGCACCCGGTCAATCATGCTCCTTCCGGGTGGGAGTGAGCATTCCAGCCACCGCATCCTTCGGAAACTACGACAATAGAACGAGCCTCATCTCCACCGTGGTCAGCGGGAAAACCCTACTCGGATTTCCGGCAAAGGATACTCTGGGGGTCGTGGCTGTGCCTCTCGCATTCTCGAGCTCATTTTCTCCATCCAATATCTCTTTGAATGAGACGAGCACGCTGACCTTCTCCATCGACAACCAAGGCAGCCAAGCCGAGGCAACCGACGTAACCTTCTCCGCCACTCTTCCCGATGGCATGGCTCTTGCAGCAGCCCCCGGAGCAACTTCAACTTGCGGAGGCGACATCGCCGCGCCAGCCGGCGGAAAGACTTTTGCCTTCTCCAACGGAACAATTGCAGGAGGTGAGGTCTGCACAGTAACAGTGGATGTCGTTGGACAAACCACTGGGAATCTCGCCCTTACAAGCGGGAAACTTTTATCAACCCTAGGCGATAGTGGCACCACGACTTCCACCCTCTCTGTCAACCCTCCACCAGCTTTCTCGATCTTGTTTACTCCAAACGAAATCAATGCAGGGCAGGTCTCAACTTTGACATTTACGATTGATAACAGCGCCTCACAAGTCCCAGCCACAAATCTCAATCTGACTAACGAGTTACCGGACGGCCTCATCCTTGCAAATCCGGCCAACGCGACAACCAACTGCCAGGGAGGAAGCCTCCTCGCGATCTCAGGAACTGATCAAATTTCCTACTCTGGCGGCACCGTTCCCGCTGGCCAGACCTGTACTGTCACCGTCGGGATCACGAGCAGTGAAGGAGGAAACTATTCAAATACCACCCAGAAACTGACCAGCTCGCTTGGTGACAGCGGCACCGCAAGCGATTCGCTGGAAGTGTTTCCCACTGTCTCACTTGCTCTCAGCGTCACTGGATCTACCCCAACCGTACTTGCAGGTTCTGGCCAGGAAAACCTCGGGTATGTTGTGATCGTAACCAATAACGGACTTTCAACCGCCACAAACATTGTCATTGATTTTTCCGAAACCCTTCCAACTGGAGTGATTGTTGAAAATGCTCTGGCCGGTTTGGGAACCTATGATCAGTCCAGCTGGACCATTCCTGCTCTTGGAACCGGAGGACAAGCCACTCTTGGGATTACCTACACGGTTCCGCAAAGCACCCAAGCAGGCACCAACTCGATCGTAGCTACCGCCACCCTGACCTCAGTCGATCAGATCAATTTAAACCAAGCTAACGACTCGGCAAACGCAACCACTAGCATTGTTGCCGGAGTCGATTTGATCGTTACCAAAACAGGGTCGAATGATCCAGTAATCGCCGGCTCGGGGAATGGGAATTTAAGCCACCTTATTGAAGTGACTAACCAGGGACCGCTCGCTGCCACCGGACTTGAGCTGACAAATATTCTTACCTTGGAAGATGGAATCGCTATCGAATCCATCACCCCAGACATCGGCGCTTTCGACAATCAAACCTGGACGGTAGGAGACCTCGCGGTAGGTGCTACGGCATCCCTCGAGGTCAGTTTAACTGTCGGTCCATCGGCTGAAGTCGCCTCGCCCGGATTTACCAGCACCTCATCAGTGAGTGCCGTCGACCAAGCTCAAATCAATATTGGCGACGAATCGGTGACTTCCTCTCGCAATATCACCCGCGAGATTGACCTTGCCGTCTTGGCCGAAAGCTCACGCGATCCGGTGCTTGCAGGATTTAACCTTCCGCAAAATCTCTTCCACACTTTAACCGTCACCAACCAAGGGCCCAGTGACGCCTCTGGGGTTAGCTTGCAACTTAGTGAAGTCCTGCCCGAGGGAGTCACCGTCGATTCCATCAGCTCAGCAAACGGAACCACCTTCGCTGATTCGATTTGGTCGGTGGGTAACCTCGCCGCCGGGAATTCTTCTTCTATCATTTACTATTTCCAGGTTCCCGGAACCGTAAAAGGAGGGGTTGATCTCATCTCCAGTCAAGCCACGGTCAATACTAGTAACGAACCACTCCTTAATCCGGAAGACGATGCCACCTCCATCGCGACTGATATCGTAAGCCCTTCAAATACAGAGATCGCTGGTGGAGCCATTGAACTCGATTTCCAAACCGGACTCTTCAAGCAAGTTGTCACGATCACCAACAATAATCTGGGAACGCTCCCTGCCTTTCGGGTGCTGGTTGGCGGACTTCCTATCGGAGTCACCGTCGCCAATTCGCAAGGAGACGTGCTCGGTAATTCCTTCCTCCTCTTTAACCAAGCTCTTGAGAGCGGCGAAGGCATCGAGCTCACTGTTGAATACCTCCAGGCCGATGCCTCGGGAGGATTCGAGCCCACCTTTGAAATGGAGTTACTCGACCGCGTCGAAAATCAAAGCGCAGGCGAAGGAGTCGAAGTGGACCGATGTGAAGTTCTCGAGAATGGTGACGTCCTGATAGAATTCCCTTCTCAAATCGGGGCAACTTACACCGTCCAATACAGTCAGAATGGGGAAGCCTGGAACAACGTCGTTCCGGATATCACTGCTGGAGGAACAAGATTACAATGGATCGACAATGGTCCACCCAAAACCATCAGCCACCCATCAGGAGAAAAACTCCGCCTCTACCGCGTCATCAAAAGAGATGCAGATCAATAATCATAACAACTTTTTCACCATGAACCTCAAATTCAGATTTGCATCCTTTGCCTTAAGTGTCCTGCCCGTTGCGGCCGGAGATGATGTCATCTACTCAGCTAAAAGTGGGCTCGGTTCCGCTAAAAGTGGGCTCGGTTCCCATCAAGAAATCATCGCGCAGATCCAGCCCTTGTCAGCCCCTGGTGACAGATGGAATTTTGGGGCAGGAATTTCATGGCGTAAGATTGGAAACATCAACTTCAACACCGGGAATACAAACCTGACTGCTCCGAGCATTTTCGGAAATAGCTCCTTCACCCAGCCCGCTGGAATCGGAGCGGAAACCGGAGCCATCGCACGGGCCTACGACAATGGCTTCGTCAACCCTGGGCCCCGTACTCCAGCCACTGGCAGAACAACCGATTACTCTTACCAAACCCAAGATCAGCTTCAGGGAAACAATCTTCTCATGACAGCCACCGGAGGAGAACGCCGAGTGATTGATCAGCCTTCAACTTCCTCGCCCACCAGCTGGAGAGAAAGCGATCATTGGGAAGTCTCTCCTTACCTTAGCTTGAGCCATCTCATCGATATGGGAAATGGTTGGAGCGCCGGGCCAGCCCTGACTTTCAGCTATACCAGTATTGGTGGCCGTCAAAGCGGACTAAATACCCTCAACGCCAACGAGCGCCGCAATATTTTCGATGTCAGAGCAATCGACAGCTTCGACTCTACTGGGCTTATTCTTCCAAACCCGCCCTACACCGGATCACCCGGAGCTATTGCGCCCCTTCTCCCAGTGGAGCCTGCAGGACGCAACTTTATAGACGAATTACGATCCACCGATACTGCTTTGTTTCGGGATTCGATTAACGAATCACTCGAAGTGAACTTATTTGGCCTTTCGCTCGGAGCGAGCGCTGTTTATCAAACTGATAGTCGCTTCTTTGCCGGCATCGGGACTGGCCTCGTTTTGAATATCGCAGACTGGGATGCCAGCCGCAGTGATCAACTTATTCAAGTCACCAACGGAGGTGCTCCATTGCAAATCGGCTCCGCCGGTTTCCACAACTCTGGAGCTGATGTTCTCTTTGGATACTACCTCCAAGGATCTGTGGGTTACCAAATTAACGACTCCTGGACGATCGAAGCAAACACGCGCTATGACTGGAACGAATCCCTTCGCGAATCGGTCGGCGAAAGCGATTTTGATCTAAATCTCACCGGCCTGACTCTGGGAGTGGGAGCAAACTACTCGTTCTAGTTCCAGCCCTCCAAGCTGACGGCTAAGAGGAAAGCACCGTTTCAATTCATCTCAATCGAAGATCGAAGCAAACTAGGCTTACTGACTTCTTTTTGATCGAGTGTAAAACAACGGGAGATCCTACAAAGCCAAGGAACAAAGCTTACGCCATGATGACGAATATAAAAAACCGTAGGTAGGAGAAACTCCGCACTACGGTTGTCACAGGAAATTCTACGTCGCTGGTTCCTTTTGAATCTAATTAGGACTCTTTGGCCGCACACTCTTTTGCCACTTTAGCAGGATGCTTTAGTTTATCACGAACGTCCTTGGGGTTCATGGCTGCCACGGTAGCTTCATCCATACCTAAGGCCACAAGACGCTTACGGTGGTCGCTTTGACGTTTGTTTCGTGCCGAATTCGACTTCGTGGGACGATTTCTATTTTTATTGCGCGCTTGTGTTGAGGCCATGATCTTATTTGGTTTCTAACTGAAAGTAGCTGAAAAAATTCCTTTCGATCGGCTCGGCCAACCTCAAGAACGCGCCCCGTTTAGTTTCGAAGAGGGTCTCGGTCAACTGGAATTCTCTTCTAGGCCAGCTTACATCAAGGCAATTACTTAGCTTATCTTAAATTCTTAGACGATTTGCTCGTTCTTTTATTGTCTGGCAAGATCCCCATTTTAAGCTGCTACACTTACGATGAACCGACGTCACTTCCTGTCCACCTCTGTCGCTGCAGGTGTCTCCACCAACCACTCCCAAGCCCGGAACGGCCCCAAGGATCTCCGTCAGGCGATGTTCATGGGTATTGCGAAAGCTAAAAAAGACCTTCCCCGGAAGGCCCAGCTTAAGATCGAGGGCGACAAACTGCGGATCTTGCAATTCACCGACATCCATTTTTTTTGTGATCGCGAAAAATTTGGAGAGAAGGCCGACTTACAAACTGTTGAGGACATGGAGCGCATGATCCAAAACACTAACCCTCATCTCATCGCAATCACTGGTGATCTCTGGAGTGACAACCCGCGTGGCCAGGGCCAAGAATTCTTCGAATACTCACTCCAAAAAATCACCTCGTTAGGAAAACCATGGCTCTTCAATTGGGGAAATCACGATCGCCTCGACGACTACGCTGCCGCTCAGGTCACTCTGACCGAAGCCAAAAACAGCCTTTATCGCGGAGGCCATGATGGAGGAAATTACCGTATCTCTATCACCAACTCCGAAAATCGCCAATTCATGGAACTTCTCTGTCTGAATACGACGACCCAAGGCGTCCAAGCCGCCCAAGAAAACTGGCTCACGACGCAAAAACCCTCCAAGTCACCCGTGTTGTGCTTCCTTCACATTCCCTTACTGCAATATGATACCGTCTGGCAAAAAAAAGTCGCAAAGGGTATCTTTAAAGAATCTGTTTGCACCTATGGCGAAGATGGTAGCGCCATCGCAAAACTCAAAAAATTTGGCGACGTAAAAGCCTGCTTCTGTGGCCACGACCACGTCAATGACTACAGTGGGACCTGGGACGGGGTCGAGATGGTTTACGGTCGCGCGACCGGTCACGCTGGATATGGTGCCCATAAGTTAAAAAAAGGCGGAAAACTCATTACCGTTGATCTCGCCGACCCAAAAAAAATACACCACACCTGGAAAACCGTATTCGCCGATGGTAGTGACTGGGCACCTGCATGAATAAGAGGGGCGCATCTCTCCCATTTCCTAATTCAAGACTCTCATCTCAATCGCTAGCCCACCGAGCAAAGCCGATGAACTAGACGGAGACTCAAAGCAAAACTTAAGAAGAAAAGGTCGCAACTCCAGAAAAAGGGGGCGTTCTAATTGCGTAATAGCTTCTTAAGTAAATTACAGACTGATAAGCTTCCCTAAAAATAATTTAGTTTTTGTAACCAAAACTCTGTCCACTCCGTCACTCCCATTGAAAGTCAGGGTTCTTGACTGTCCCCCCCAAAACAATTAACCGCTCACCAAGAAATGAAAAAAGAAAGTATTCTCTTTGCGAGTTATCTCCTTGGAAGTGTTTTCGCGCAGGATCTTAACAAATCATTTGGAGATGGGACCCTGCCGGAGTTCCTCATGAGGTATGACGTAAACGAAGATGGGATCATCGACGAAGAGGAGCGTCAGGCCGTAAAGGAAGAGCGCAAAGCTGCTCGTAAGAAAAACAGCACCGAATTCGGCCCTAGTAGCAACATAACCTCTCTCGAAGAGCGATTGGCTGCCCGCAACTCCATCCGAGAGAGAATTCTATCCAAGCGGGCCGAAAAATTTGCAAAAATTGCCGGAAGAGACGGCGTTCTTTCACTCGAAGAATTCACAAGTCTTCCACCCTTTAAGAACGCTTTTAGCGAGCGTATCAGTTCTATTTTTAAACGTCTCGACTCAGATGGTAGCGGTGATGTGACCCTCGAAGAATTCAATAGACGCCTTCGTGACCACAGCCCACTAGATGAACCACGCCCAAGTCACGGTGATGCCAGCCCAAGCAATCAAGGCGTGGGTCCTGGCAACGGCAACGGCAACGGCAACGGCAATGGCAACGGCAATGGCAACGGCAATGGCAACGCCGACGGCAACGAGAACTAACTCTGATCCTAAAATATCTTTATCAAGATAAGGGCACAGTTGCCGCCTTCTCTTTAGCTTTTAACCTGATCTGCGGCATTGCGTAGAATAACTTGGTGAGGTGTGAGCTAATTCGGTTATTTCTGACTTTTTAATCCCTTGCTAGCCGCTATCCTAAAGCAGCGGATCGTTACAACCTGATCTGAAATTTAAGTGTTAAAACTTACCCCGTGAAAACGTTTTGTACACTTCTTTTCCTCATTCACACTATTCAAGGCGAGATCCTTTACGACACCGACTTTGATACCTTTCCCGCAGGCCCCAACAATTGGTCTGGAAACGATAATTGGATTTCGAACGATACCATTTCAGGTGCTCAGACCATTGATGGGAGTGTTCTCCCCGGTCTCCTGAATACAGCAACTCTTGGTTTTTCACAACCGACCTCTCAATTCACTTTTGTCGCACTCGACCTCGATTACGACCATATCGCATCCGAAAAACCTATCGTAGAAATCAATACTCTTATTGGTATTGAGGACTCGACTAACGATCAACGGGACGATTTTTATCTCACGATTTACAATACGGCCGGAGATCGCCTTGCCTCCATCCGCTTTGACAATGAAAACCCAGAAATTACCAACTCACAATTTGGAATCTGGCGTGAAAATAGTACGAACCAGTTTGATACTCTGTTTGACTTTGCGGTAGGAGAACTTTTTAACCTCATCGCAATTGTCGATCTTGAGGAGAACAAGTGGTCGGCGTCCATCGACGGGATCCCCATTTTCGAAGGCTCGCAATTCTCAAATTCGAGCAACCCTATCAACTTCGGCTTCCTCGCTTTCGAGTGGGCTCTCACAGCTCTTTCCACATCCAATCATGGCGACAACTTCCTTCTTGTGGCTGACATCAGCATACAATCCGTCGGCGACATGACCAAAGTCGAAGTGACGCATCAATTTGACTCCTTGGGCGGAATCAACTTAAACTGGCAAACCGCCGTTGGTTGGACCGATCAGGTTGAATATTCGACCGACCTCATCACCTGGTTTGACGACCTTCCAGAATCCACCTTTGAAGGAGTCAACACACCTACAAACATCAGTTTTTCTCACGCCAAAGACCCCCAGGAGGCCTACCGATTTTACCGCGTAAATCGAACACGAACTCCGTGAATCCTACCCTCAACGATTCCCCATTCCAATTCATCTCGGAGGCATCTTGTGATACTACAAACCAAACAAATAGAGGGGGATAAAATATCACTTCGCGAGGTCTACAATGCTACAATTAACAATGAATACGAGGCCAATCAAAATGGTCACAACGAGCTTTAAAGGCTTCATAAAAGAGAGGCGATCGGTCAAGCTATTGCTCTTCAGTTGAAGTTCAGCTTTATATCGTCCTCTTACCCCTTTCATTCACTCAATAACCACTTAGATGATGCCTCTATTTTCCCGTGCTTTTTCAACCGCCATCGCGGCGCTTCTCCTCACCTTGGTCGGTCTAAAACCTATCTCCGCCGATGTCGTGATTCCGAATTCCATCAAAGCCTTTCACCAAGGCGATAGCCTAACCGGAAATGGCGCGGCATTACAGGTCATC
>JAKMGP010000211.1 GCA_022424905.1 Akkermansiaceae bacterium
AGAAACGAGCAAAAGGAAACAAGCAAGTCGATTTGAAGAATGGCGCGATGCATATCACTTTCCACCCCGTTGCCGATCATGCGGTCTCCGTGGTCCATCCCATAGAATTTCAAGATGGTCGCGTCACGCTGCGCTTTAAACTCCCAACTGAAAAAGACAGCCTTGGGCTGAACTTCGCCGACCAAAAATTCAAAGAAGTCCACGCCGGCCACCTCTGCATGACCAAGATCACTACAAAGAATGTTCAGATTAATGATCTCAAAACCGGTACTATGAAGCTCGCGATTCGCAAAGCCCGTCAGGATAAAACAATCACGGCAGAACAGCAAAAAATGCTCAAAACCAAAACTAAACGCTTCGTAAATAAGCTCGAAACCAATAAGTGGCACACCCTGTCGGTCACAATTAAGGGCAAGACCATGACCGTCTTGATCAATGATCAGAAAGCCGGATCGTTCACTTCCGAAGGAATCGCTCACCCCACAAAACGGGCCCTCCGAGTTGCTGTGCCCCAAAAGGCTATCATCGACGACCTTAAGATCTACTCTCTCGAAAAGTAGTTCATGGAAAAGATCAGATTTTCCTTTTCATTTCATCCTCTGCCAACGGTGGAAATCTCAACCGACGTAAGGATAATTAGAGATAAGATATCCCTACGAAAAAGCCCTGCGGATCGCTCCACAGGGCTTGATTCAGATCTTAGAACCCTTAGCGGGTCTTTTGCCGGGCCCGACTAACCGATCGGCTTGGCGAAGAGGTACTTCGCGAGGGACTCCTTGAGACCGATGTGCTCCGGCTAGACGTAGTTTTTGAGTATGATCCCCTAGAAGATATGCTCTTCGGGGTGCCGGAAGATGTGCTCCTCGAAGTATAGGATGAAGAACGAACGACCGGAGTCGCTTTGGGCCGGCTTGGTGCCGAACTCACCGTTGTATATCGACTAGAACTACTGGGCCGCTGAGTCGACTGACTTAAGGTTCGCCCCGGCGCCGACGTTTGATTTAAGGAGCTACGAGTCACAGTACGACTCGAACTCGAGCGCGTCGACGTTGAATAGCTTGAAGGCCGAAGGGAGACCACACCGTGGGATTGTCCATGAATTACCGGAGCATATTTCCCACGACTTGAGACAGCACCAACCGATCGGTGAGAATGCCCTTGATGGCTGGTAACCACCGTGCGACGTGGGAGATAAGTCGGGCAAGATAAACGATGTCCGCGACGGAATCCGGACGGATAGATGGGTGCCGAAAAACGAACCGGGGTCACTGAGCAGTATCCGCGAATCCGCGAATCCCAGTAACGCCGGCAGGAACGATCAAAGTAGTGTCGGCGATACGGATCCCAAGCCCAACGATCAAAGGAGGTTGCGACAAATCCTACCTGTAAAGGAGCGAGGGCTCCTCCAACAACCACAGAGCTACGAACTGGAGTAGCGACAGTGCCATACCCGTAGGTCCCATAGTCGGCGCACGAAATAGCCAAAAATGGCAGCACCATCGCCAGAGTAGTGAGTAGGATCTTCTTCATAACATTAAATAAAACGAGCACACTGGTCTTTAAATTCATCCAAACCCTCACTATTTTTAAAATCGTGCGATAAGTCCCTCTTCGAGACGAAAAAATTAAGACTCTCTTAAATAAGTTTTGGGTAAACTTGTCTTAGTTTGTCGTTAGAGCCCACCTCCATCAACTCAGTATTTCAGGAAGTTCAGAATCAGCCCTTTCGATTGTCCTCGCTCCAGACTGAAACTATGACAGACTCAGGTCTCAATTTCGCCCCGTCCCATTTTCGTGTCTCGATCCAACCGACTTTTCAACAGAGGTTTTAGTGCTCTTCTGATCACGCAATTCTTTGGAGCAATCAACGATAGCGTGCTCAAGCAGGTCATCATCTTAGCGGTGGCTTCGGGAGGAGTCTGGGCGAATCAATTGGGCGAGGGTGGGCAGGCTTATGTCGCACTCTGCCTGACCATCCCCTTTATCTTGTTTTCAGGGATTGCGGGGCAAATCGCGGATCGCATCAGTAAAAACCGCATCACGGTGCTGGCAAAAATTGCCGAGGTCGGCATCGCAGCCCTTGCCCTTGGGGCATTTTTTGCGGGTAATCTTTGGGCCTGTCTTGGCGTCATGGTTCTTCTAGCAACGCAGAGTGCATTTTTTGGGCCTGCCAAGTATGGCATGATCCCCGAGCTGTTGACGGAAAAGCATCTCAGCAAAGCAAATGGCTCGATCAACATGTTTACGAATCTTGCTGTGATTGGTGGAACACTCGCGGCAGGAAAAGTTTACACCCACTATTCATCAGGATTTCAAAGTAGCGAATCAGAAGCACCCATTAATCCGGAGATGCTTTGGATTCCGGGCGTGGTCCTTATAATATTAGCTATCGTTGGCCTTCTCCCTTCGCTTTTGATTCCAAAGCTCAAGTCATTCGACCAACCCCGGCCCATAGATCTTAACCCTTTCCGACCTTATGTTCAGGCCCTAAGAGACATGGCGCAATCACACCTTCTTCTCGTCGCTTTGGCTTGGTCGTTTTTCTACCTTCTCGGTATGATGGCCCTTCTAGTTCTTCCTGACTTTAGCACGCTTTTGCAAATCAGTCCGGAGATGAACAACAATCTTCTGGGTGTTCTCGGAATCACGATCGGGCTCGGCAGCGTGATCGCCGGATTTATCTCAGGAAAGCATATTGAGCCTCGTCTTATTCCAGTGGGGGCGCTTGGGATGACCCTTTTCTTCATCCTTCTCGGTTTAGCCCCGCTAAGTTTTTGGACGGTCGCCTTGCTTTTGGGAGCGGCAGGGCTTTTTGGGGGATTCTACATCGTGCCACTACAATCTCTTCTGCAGCACCTCTCACCCCCCGATGAAAGAGGACGATTCCTCGGAACCGCCAATGCCCTATCCTTTGTGTTCAGTAGCATTGGAGCTCTACTAGTGCGCCTGTTCCGCAATGATATGGGAATTCCCGCCAACAAAGTCTTCCTTGCAATTGGCGCTCTCGCGATTCTGGGTTCTGGAGTTCTTCTGTGGAAAATCAGAGCCCTTCTGCTTGATCCTTCGCTTAGTAAAGGCACCTCAAAAGAAGCGAGCTAGAGATTTAGGGTTACATGAACTCATGCTGCAGCTTGTTCCATTTCCATGAGCGCTATTTCCTTTGGGTAACTTAAATAAAAAAACGAAGAGCGTGATATTTTGAAGACTTTTTAAGGGAGCAAATTCCCCGTAGCCCAACCATTTAAAAAAAATCGCCTTAGTTTCCTTTCAGCCAGCTTGACCTGTCTTATCTGTCACCTAAAAACCCTTGACGATTAAGAATGTGGAAAAATTACAGTAACATACGAACCGATGGCACCCGACACACGCTCTGAGCAAGCTTCTAAAAAACAGGATTTCAAACGATTGGGGCTGGCCCTCCTTTTCCTAGTGGGAACTGCCTTCTTTGCTGCCAGCCTGCAGCCTGGAGGATCGGGTGTTAGCATCGAGCTCGTCATCGCCGCAGTGATCGGTGGCTACATGGCAATGAATATCGGAGCCAACGACGTTGCCAATAACGTTGGTCCGGCAGTGGGCTCCAAAGCTCTTACTTTAATGGGAGCAATTTTGATTGCTGCGATCTTTGAAGCAGCTGGAGCTCTAATCGCAGGGGGTGATGTTGTTAGCACCGTCAAGAAAGGTATTATCGACCCCTCCCTCATTCCCAATGCCCGGATCTTTATCGCTTTGATGATGGCAGCTCTCTTTGCCGGAGCTCTTTGGCTTAACATTGCGACCGCTCTTGGAGCGCCAGTTTCTACCACCCATGCGATTGTCGGCGGCGTTCTTGGAGCAGGAATCGCGGCCGGAGGATTTGGTATCGCAAACTGGAACCAGATGGGAATGATTGCCGCAAGCTGGATTATCTCGCCTGTGATCGGTGGCGCGATTGCAGCTGGATTCCTCTTCTGGATCAAACGGAGCATCACCTACCGGAGGGACATGATCGGGGCTGGTCGCCGGATGGTTCCCATCATGGTCTCAATCATGGTTTTCGCCTTCAGCACCTATCTCATTATGAAAGGGCTCAAGAAGATCATCAAACTCGACATCCTCCAAGCCGGCGGCATCGGACTCGTCTTGGCTGTTGTGAGCTACTTCGTCGTGAAAGGCTTGGTATCGAAGCACTCGGCATCGCTTGCAAACGAGAAACCTTCGATCAACAAACTCTTCACCATTCCTCTGATATTCGCAGCTGCTCTTCTGAGCTTCGCACACGGAGCAAACGATGTCGCAAATGCGGTCGGACCACTAGCTGCTATTGCCGAAGCCGTTTCTAGTGACGGAGTTGCCTCGAAAGCTCCCATCCCATTCTGGGTTATGGCCATCGGGGCTCTCGGAATTTCCATTGGCCTCGCGCTCTTTGGCCCCAAGTTGATCAAGACGGTTGGCAGCGAGATTACCGAACTCGATCAGATGCGAGCCTTTTGTATCGCAATGGCGGCGGCTATCACGGTCATCATTGCGTCACAACTCGGGCTGCCGGTGAGCTCAACTCACATTGCGGTAGGTGGCGTATTTGGAGTTGGATTCCTTCGGGAATATATCAAACAGAACTACGCTGAAACGATTCATTCGATTGAGAAGTGCCACCAAGGGCAAGATCAAGCCGAGGTTGAACGCTTCATGCAGGAATTCGAAGCTGCTTCGTTGCAGGACAAACGCGCCAAGCTGACCGAACTCAAAAAGAAGAACGCCAGCATCGAGCTAAGCAAGTCCGAACGTAAGAGCCTCAAGAAGAAATTCCGCCAAGAGCTCGTGAAACGATCTGCACTTTTTAAGATCGCGGCAGCTTGGATCATCACGGTTCCTGTCTCTGGACTCATGGCGGCGATTCTGTTTTTCATAATTAAAGGGATAATGGCGCCCGATATAGACGGGAATCAAGAGCCCAAAAAGCAAACGATCGAAGCCACCGAATAAGGCCGCTGTTCGTTTCTCAGCCTTGGGCTATTTCTTGCAATCTTTTCAGGTCGATTTTTCCGGTTCCCAAGTAGGGAAGTTTATCGACCTTTAAAAACTGCCCTCGCTTGGGCTTCCATAGGTTTGGAATAGTGGCGTCTGTGAGCTTACTCAGAACCTCCTCGAGAACTTCCTCGCTCGCAGTGTGCACGACAGCAAGACGCTCTCCCTTTTTCTCATCAGGTAAGCCAGTCACCGCAAAAATCTGTTCATTTTGATCAGCGAGATCATTAAGAGTTTCTTCGACATTCCCATGAGGAACCATCTCTCCGCCGATCTTGCTGAAGCGGCTTAATCGTCCCTCAATCCACAGATAACCCTGCTCGTCAATCCGCACAATATCACCTGTATTATACCAACCGTCCCTGAGCACCTCGGCCGTCTTATCCGGCATACCAAGATAGCCCATCATGACATTTGGACCTTTCACTTTGAGCAACCCTGGCTCACCAGAGGGTTGTTCTTCTCCCGTATCAGGATTCACAATCTTAGCCTCAAGCTGATTGAGTAATCGCCCAATTGAACCCGGTTGATTCGCGTGCGGTTCGTTGACCGCGATGCCAGGTGAACATTCGGTCGCACCATAAGCCTCTAAGGGGAGGCATCCGAATTTCTTCTCAAAAGCTTGGGCCATCTTCGGAGGAAGCTTCTCAGCCCCCACCACAACTAGTCTGAGCTTCCCCAGCTGTTCAGGAGTCAAACCGCGAAGATAGAACTGCAAGAAAGTCGGAGTGGCGATCATGATACTGACTTCGTTTTCCTCAGCCAATGGTCCGATCACTTTAGACTCTATGGGATTGAAATGATAGGCACACCCAAAGCCCGCGATGGCAGGCCCGGCGATCGTGGCCATGAACCCAAAGGAGTGAAAGAAAGGAAGCACCCCCAACATACAATCTTTAGGCAAAAACGAATACACCTCACCAACCTGTTCGACGTTCGTGATTATATTTCGATGGCTCAACATCACTCCTTTAGGCTGCCCCGTGCTCCCGCTACTAAAAATGATGGTGGCCAGATCATCCTGCCCGACTTGCGAACCTCCCAGTCGTTTCAACAATCCTTTTGAAGAAGTGCATTTCGCCAGAAATCCTGCTCGTAATTTCTCCTTTAGCCGCGGCGCGGTCGCTAAATCTTCAAGGGTATGAATACGGACTGGAAGATCGAGTTTGAGCCGTTCCATCAACTTTCCCGACACCACAACATCGGTAATTCCACACTGTTCAAGACAAGAAACGATTCCTTCTTGGGACAAGGTATAATTCAAATTTACCGGGATCTTACCCATCAGCAAAGTCGCCCAGTTGACAAGCGCTCCACCAACCGATGGGGGAACTAGGATGCCGACTTTGGGCTGGTCCACAAAGATCGCCCCAAGCCTTCCGGTGAGGAAAAGCGCTTTTGCGAAGGCCTCGCCAAAGGTCAACCTTGCCCCGCTCGAATCAGCGAGAGCTTCATTTCCGCTATGCTCTCGGCAAGTCCGAACCAATCTCTCCTGTAAAGTGACTTCGCTCATAACATTTCAATCCTAAGCCCAAATTAAAACCCACACTAATCAATAATAATTAAATCGAGATCATCTCAGACGATGTTTCCCCTCGCTGTATTTTGAGCACGAAAAAGGAGTCATTGGAATTTAAAGAAAAAACCCACCCTCCGAAGAGGGTGGGCTTTGAAATATTTAAGCCGATGAACTTAAGATCCGCTTCGAAGCTTAGTAGCGGTAATGCCCTGGCTTGTAGGGCCCCTCAACTGGGACATCAATGTAGTCCGCCTGCTCCTGGGTGAGCTTGGTCAGCTTGGCCCCAATCTTGTTGAGGTGCAGGATGGCCACTTCCTCATCAAGCTCCTTTGGAAGCACTTCGACGCCAATCTCGCGTGAATCTTTGGTCTCCCAAAGAGCGATTTGGGCGAGCGTCTGATTCGTGAAGCTATTACTCATCACGAAGCTTGGGTGACCGGTCGCACAACCTAGGTTCACGAGGCGACCTTCGGCGAGCATGTAGATGCTATTTCCGCTGGTGAAAGTGTATTTATCAACCTGAGGCTTGATATTCAGCTTCTCGATTCCATCGAGAGCTTCTAGCTCGGCAATCTGAATCTCATTATCAAAGTGACCGATGTTACAAACGATCGCCTGATCCTTCATCTTCTCCATATGCTCAGCGCGGATGATATTGAAGTTTCCGGTGGTCGTGACATAGATGTCACCCCAACCGAGAGTATCTTCCACGGTGAGAACGCGGAAACCTTCCATCGCGGCTTGGAGAGCGCAGATGGGATCGACTTCAGTCACCACAACCTGCGCACCTTGGGCCCGGAGAGCCTGTGCACAACCTTTGCCCACATCACCATATCCGCAGACGACTCCAACCTTACCAGAAATCATCACGTCCGTGGCACGCTTAATTCCGTCGATCAAAGACTCACGGCAACCATAGAGGTTATCGAACTTCGACTTCGTCACCGAATCATTCACGTTAATGGCAGGAAAGAGAAGCTTCCCGTCACGCTGCATTTGGTAGAGGCGATGAACCCCGGTCGTGGTCTCCTCGGAAACACCTTTCAGCTCGGGAACCCAAGCGTGGAAAATACCGGGCTGTTTAGCGTGGATATCTAAGCAGCGCTTTAATCACAGCTTCTTCCGTCGAAGAGGCAGGTTCGTTGACCCAATCAGATCCATTTTCAAGCTCATACCCTTTGTGGATGAGAAGGGTAGCATCGCCACCATCATCAACAATCAACTGGGGTCCAAGTGGAAGGCCACCATCAGGGTTAGGAAATTGAAGAGCCTGCCAGGTGCACCACCAGTATTCTTCGAGGGTTTCACCCTTCCATGCAAAAACAGGATAACCAGCCTCGGCCATTGCAGCAGCGGCGTGATCTTGGGTTGAAAAAATATTGCAAGAACACCACCGAACATCAGCACCAACAGCCCGGAGAGTTTCCATGAGGACCGCAGTCTGGATCGTCATGTGCAGCGAACCCATCACACGCACTCCATCGAGAGGCTTAGCAGGACCATACTTTTCGCGGGTGGCCATAAGGCCTGGCATTTCATGCTCGGCAACATCGAGTTCCTTGCGACCGAAGCCGGCGAGGCCGATATCTTTGACTTTGTAATCTGACATAATCTTTTTCTGTTTGGGGTAAATTAGAGGGCTGCTTTGAGCTCATCGACTTTGTCGGCCTGCTCCCAAGGAAGCGAAGCAGAGGAATATCCAAAGTGTCCGTAATTTGTGGACTCTCCATAAATGGGGCGAAGGAGATCGAGCTGAGCTACGATATCGGCGGCTTTAAAGCTGAAGACTTCTTGGACCGCCTTTTCAATTTTATCCTCATCGGCCTCGTTCGTGCCAAAGGTGTTCACGTTAATACTCACAGGATCAGGATACCCGATCGCGTAGGCCAGCTGGAGCTCGCACTCTGTTGCGAGACCAGCAGCCACGATGTTTTTGGCGACCCAACGTGCCATGTAGGCGGCAGAACGATCGACCTTTGAAGGATCCTTTCCAGAAAAAGCCCCGCCACCATGACGCCCCATGCCACCGTAGGTGTCTACGATAATTTTACGTCCAGTCAGCCCAGCGTCACCCTCAGGCCCACCGGTCACGAATCGTCCAGTCGGGTTGATGAGGTATTGGGTATCGTCACTAAGTAAGTCGCCCGGGATAATCTTTTCAATAAGATCACGCTTGAGAATCTCGCGCATCTCAGGCGTATCAATTTCGGCTGCGTGCATCGTAGAAACCACCACTGCGGTGACACTCACCGGTTTTCCGTCGACATACTTCATCGAGACCTGAGTCTTAGAATCTGGACGAAGCCAAGTGTGGGTTCGATCCTTGCGGAGATTGGTCAACGCCTCACCCAATCGGTGAGCGTAAGCTATGGGAGCGGGCATCAGCTCTTCAGTCTCGTTGGCAGCGTAGCCAAAC
>JAKMGP010000216.1 GCA_022424905.1 Akkermansiaceae bacterium
CACCGGTCTTGAAAACCGACGTAGCGCAAGCTACCGAGGGTTCGAATCCCTCCCCCTCCGCCATAGCTTTCCTTCGTAAAATATAGGACCGGGCGTTCTCAGCAATGGGAACGCCCTCTTACGCCCATCGCTAATTGAGATGAAAGATCCAAGAATAATCCTTAAAGCCGGACCCTTGGTCATCATTACCATAGCTGTCATGATCCCTACCATGTCAGCCATAGCAACCTCAACATCCTTCGAGAGTAAGGGGCAGCCGACAGCTGAGTCCCCAACCACTAAATCTAAGCTGGGTGAGGTTAACCCGTCCGAGCCAGATCGAGCAAAACTCCCCGCCGCTAACGCAAAAGATCCTCTTTTTGAGCGTATTCAACCTTCAGCAACTCAAGGAGATGCGGATGCACAGTGTCTTCTCGGTAAGCTTTACGCAGAAGGCGATGGCATCGAGAAAAATTTAAAACTTGCAGCTCGATTCTACCGGCTTGCGGCGGACCAGGGGCAGGATCTAGCTCAACAAAGATTAGGTGTTTGCTATCAGAAAGGCTTTGGGGTTCCCAAGAATAAAACCGAAGCTTATGTGTGGTTCTCGTTGAGCGCCAAAAATGGACAAGCATCCAATGGTCGAGGCCGAGCTGGAGAGCTTCTGGACGAAATCACGAAAGATTTAAGTCCCAAAAAACTTGTCAAAGCGAAGACGAAGGTCTCGCGTCTCCAAAAAGAAATCGCCCTGAAAGAAAAGGCGAACTACACAAAAATTATCAACCAACTGAACAAAGATGGTTGGAAAGTCTCCATGAATATCGACAAGAACGGTGGTCATTGCGTCAAAGCCAAAAAAGAAGGCAAAACTTCTCAGTCGCAGGCACCGAATTGGAGAGTTGCTTTTAATTCCGTCAAAAGGCAGTGCGAAGATTGGCCGGATAAAGGATAGTGATTCAATCTTAGGAAAAAAACTCACCTTGGTTGAACTGCGGTTTTTCTCCATCCAAGTGCTTTTTCCGAAGAAAAATCAAGCACCATAGTCAGCCCAAATATGACAATTAACATGTCGTAAATCAATGCCTCACCACAATTGAGACTCAGGGTGTGACGGAAGATGTGTCGTTGCTCGACTCAATCAAGGGCGAAAAAATGTTACTATTTCGAGCCCGCCCGCTACCAACACGGTGAACTAAACCTTTTCCGGAATCGTTCCAAAGAGGGCGATTTCTTTGAATAGCTCAACATGATCAATGGCAATTTCACTCTGCGATTCAGCATGCAGCAAATCATCAAAGACGTTCGAAAACTGGTCGAGAAGATCAGGAGGAGTTCCATTTAGTCCGCGAACAACCATATTCCAGGTCATCAGCAAGCGAACCTCATCCTCTACCGCACAAACAAGCTTAAGAACAGTGTGACGGCTGTCCGCTTCGATTTTATCGTAAAGTTCGCGCACCGATTCTTCACGGCCTTCCAAAATCTGCAGAATCCGATCCTCATTCACCACCAAAAGCCCCGTCACATCCCTCTCATTGTTGGCTTTAACAGATTTACTTTCGATGTCATCGAAATCAGCATCCGTGAACGGCTCGGTTGGCCTACTGAGATAAGTCAGTCGAAAAATGGGGTATTCTTCCTCTTGCTGAATCGTCTCCCAAAGAAGGCTCATGCGTGATAGTTCGTCTGACATGGCTGTAAAGTGACACAAGTGGAATCTCACGGCGAGTAAATTGCCTTTGGGGCCATGCTAGATCTTTTCTAATAGGCAAAATCTCCTAAAAGAATATCATTCTCAGATGGATCAGCTTCCACCTGCCGCCGCGCAACCGCCGTCTCATCACTCCGGCGTTCCCATTCCCGAACGCCAATGGGGCATGTTCGCCCACCTCTCAACATTTTCTGCGTGTGTAGGAATCCCGCTTGGAAATATCATCGGACCACTCATCATGTTTTTAATTAAAAAAGACGAATATCCCTTCGGAGGAGATCAGGCCAAGGAAGCGCTCAACTTTAATATCTCTTGCACTCTTTATCTTTTAATTTCCATTGCGCTCTGCTTCGTTTTTATCGGGATCATTCTCCTGCCCATTCTCGGAATATTCTGGCTTGTCGCTACGATCATAGCCGCCGTGAGGTCGAATGAAGGGGTTTCATACCGGTATCCTCTTTGCATTCGCTTCGTCAGCTAGACGCTTGGCCTTTTTAATGCTTCAGGTCTGTCATGCGCGTCCTTATTGCGAACGATAAATTTAAAGGTTCTCTTCCCGCAAGCGAGGTCGCGCAAGCGATACAAACGGGACTCCCTTCCAACTGTGAAGTCGATCTCTGCCCGATCGCTGACGGCGGGGAAGGATTCACTTCTACGATGCTCGCAGCCCTCAGCGGCCAGTGGGTTGAATGTGACACGGTAGATGCCCTTCATCGCCCTCTCAAAGCCCGTTACGCCATTACTGACACGGGGCTAGCAGTCATGGAAATGGCATCGGCCTCCGGCTTCGAGCTCATCCCAGAAAAAGATCGCGACATCCTGCAATCATCCACTTACGGGACCGGACTCATGATCCGCCACGCAGCCAACCAAAAAAATGTCGAACGGATTCTTATTGGAATCGGTGGCTCCGCAACCAATGACGGAGGAGTTGGGATGGCGGACGCGCTCGGTGTTCTTTTACTTGATTCCGAAGAAGCCCCCCTCTCTCCCTGCCCAGCCGGGTTGGAAAAACTCGCCCTCATTGATCGCGATCAACTCGTTGACCTACCAGCGATCGATGTCGCCTGTGATGTCGACAACCCCGTCCTTGGGCCAAACGGAGCCACCGCCATTTTTGGTCCACAAAAAGGAGCCAACAAAATCGAACAAGAAGCCCTTGAAGCATTCCTAACTCATCTCGTCAAAGTCACCAAAGCCACGGACCTTTCCGAAGTGCCCGGGGCTGGGGCAGCCGGCGGACTAGGTTTCGGCCTGATGTATTTTCTCGGGGCCAAACTCCATCCGGGCTTTGATCTTGTCTCAAAAGCCCTCGATCTCCCTGCCCGGATCAAGCAAGCCGATCTCGTCATTACCGGTGAGGGATCGCTCGATGCCCAGTCGCTCGCTGGAAAAGGCCCGGTCGGCATTGCCCGCCTTGCTCATGAGCTTGGAAAACCAACAATCGCGATCGCTGGACACATTTCCAATGAAGTCCGCCATTCTGGACTATTTAAGCAATACGGGGCTCTCACCGACTTCGACCTTCCCCTCGAAACTCTCATGACAGATACCGCCAACCTGCTTTCACGCAAAGTTCGTGAGCTAAGTGACTTGCTCCTCCTGCACGGACAAGGTTAGCTCGCCCTTACATGAACAAAGTAGTTCTTCTCTTCTCCGGACAAGGCGCCCAAAAAGTGGGTATGGGCAAAGATCTCGTCGAAGCCTATCCCTCCGCCAAAGCACTTTTCGAAAAAGCGGACTCAGTCCTGGGCCGTTCATTGACAGATGTCATGTTCAATGGCCCAGCTGAAGACCTGACTCGGACCGGAAATTGCCAACCTGCCCTTTTCCTGCACGGGCTTGCTCTTCTCGAAATTCTTCGTGAAAAAATTCCTTCGCTTGAGCCGGTTGCTGCTGCCGGACTTTCCCTCGGGGAAATGACCGCGCACTGTGCTGCTGGAACTTTCACTTTTGAAGAAGGGCTGAATCTTGTAGCCCGCCGCGGCGAGCTCATGGATGAAGCCTGCGAAGCGAACCCCGGAACCATGGCCGCAATGATCGGAGGCTCCGACCAAGATGTGGCCCGCCTCGCTAGCGATTGTGATATCGATGTTGCCAACCTGAACTGCCCAGGACAAACCGTGCTCTCCGGCAAGGAGGAAGGAATCGACACCGCCGTTTCAAAAGCCAAAGAGTATGGACTTCGGATGGGCAAGAAGCTGAAAGTTGCCGGAGCCTACCACTCGCGCCTCATGGCAGGAGCCAAAGAACAGCTCGGAGACGCTCTTGCCAGCACCAAATTCGTCGAACCCAGCATTCCAGTCATTTCCAATTTTCTCGCCGTATCACCCGAAGGCCCAGATGCCATCCGGGCCTCTCTTAAAGATCAAGTCACTGGCTCAGTGCGCTGGATCGAATCCATCCGGTTGCTCCGCGAACAAGGTCACGACCTTTTTATCGAACTTGGGCCTGGAAAAGTCTTGGCCGGGTTCATGGCCCGAATCGACAAGGAGGCTCGCATTATTTCCATCGAAGACGCTGAATCGCTCGAAGCTGCAGTCGCCGAACTTTCCTAAGCTAAAAAAATTACGCTTTAGGACAAATTAGTTCTTGTTCCTCTTGGCGGGTCGTCCTAGCGTCCCGCCGTCCTAACCGGCAAAGCGGAGCGGTAGCTCAGTTGGTTAGAGCGCCGGCCTGTCACGCCGGAGGTCGCGGGTTCGAGTCCCGTCCGCTCCGCCACTTCTACAGTGTTTTGCCGACTTGCCCAACTCTCCGGACCGGAGAGTTTTTTTGTGCCCTCGCTCGAGGAGCTCTCCAGATCAATCCTATTTTCAGCCCCCAATTCAAACACCGGATTAATTTTCTGGAGATCTTCTTTCTAGGAAGAGACATTCCATCATTTCCAGTGGCCCCCGAGAATGTTACGCTAGGCCTGTCCATTGATATGATCGACGAGTTTTTTTCCTCAATCCCTTCCCTGAAAATCTGTGGCGTCACGACACTCAGAGATGCCGAACACCTTGCAAAGCTCAAGGTCGCGGCTCTTGGATTAAATTTTTGGCCTTCGTCAAAACGATATTGCTCGCCTGAAAACGCCTCAACGATTGCCTCGCATGTCGCAGGCGATATCCTTCGAGTAGGAGTCTTCGTCAATAATTCACTCCCTCTCGCCATCGAACTTATTGATGAGTGCCTTATCGATATCGTTCAACTCCACGGCGATGAAACGATAGAAGATATTCAATTTTTTATCGATCAAGGAATCCCAGTGATTAAGGCAGTTTCGGCAGACAAACTACCAAATTACGAGCTCCCATCTCATGACTTTGCCCTGCTTATCGATACTCCTGCCGGAAAGGACTATGGCGGCACCGGAAAGACCTTCGATTGGTCCATCGCCGGGGAATTTGTGCAGAAGCACCCAAAGATTCCCACTCTTCTTGCGGGTGGCATCAACCCCGCAAATGCCGCCGAAGCCCTCACTGCGGTTAAACCAGCCGCTCTTGATATTGCCAGTGGTGCCGAATCCTCGCCCGGAATCAAGGATTTCGAGAAAGTCCAAGCCCTAATGCAAACCCTCTCATGAATGCTCTTCTTGTTTTTCTTGGCGGCGGCCTTGGTTCACTCGCGCGCTACGGTCTCTCCTCCGGGGTACAATCTCTTGCCCAAAACACTGCAATCCAGCGTTTCCCAGCCGGTATTCTCGTTTGCAATCTTCTTGGCTGTTTTCTCATCGGCTGCCTCTTTGGTTATTTCACCGGCAAAAGCGCCCCAGGATGGGTTTTCCCCCTCCTTGCAACCGGATTCCTCGGCGGGTTCACGACATTTTCGACCTTCGCCCGGGACACCCACTCGCTCTGGACCACTGGACTGACCCAATTTGCGATCTTGAAAGTTTTCCTTTCCGTGGCCCTCGGACTGATTGCCGTCATCGCTGGGATCAGGCTGACTCATTCCCCCTGAGTAATTTGATCATCTTGACGTGAGGAAGTCCGATTTCCTCAAAGATTTCTCCTTTCCGCTGGTAGTTCAGAGCGTCGTAAAATTCCGCGACATTGACCCGGGCATTAAGCTCAAGTCTCTTCACCCCTTCACGGACGAGAAGATTTTCAATAGCAATCATCAACCTTTTCCCCACTCCACGTCCCTGTTGAGGCTTGGCCACTGCAATTTGCCGAAGCTTAGCAACACCGGGGTCGAGAGCGACAACCACAACTGATCCGACTAATGCTTCTTCGTGATAAAGGCCGAAATGTCGATCGAGCTTGTCTGCCTGACCTTCCGCCTCAGTCCATTCAAGATCCAGCGGCCTCCGAAGCTCATTAAACCTCAATCGAAGCAGCTCTCGATATTCCAGCGATTCCACGAAAACTTCTCGTAGCTCCCAGCCGTCGATATCCTTCGAGATCCTATTCATTCCTGCGAAAAGATGGACGCGCATCCAGATTCCAGTCCACCAAAAAGTCCAGAACTCAAATTTTAAACTTCATTAAACAAAATTTTTCTCAGCTTCACTCGATCACCAACTTTTCTTGAGGTCCGGAGCACCCCCAATGACGCAAGCCCTGCCGAGAAGCGAGGGAAGAATCACGCTTACGATCTCTCTTGTGCATCGGCCCAATCGTTATCCCGAGCTGTCGGATTCAGTTCCCCTCTACCATGAGCTCTGCTGCAAACTCTCTAGAGATTTGCTGAGGAATCCCACTCGATGGGGAAATAAGACCAAAATGGCCACCACTGAATACGCAGAAAACCGAGCAACACGCCTTAGGCTGAAAAGATCGACAAAAAATACCGGTTTTTTGCATTTTATTCTAGAAACAAGTTCCACTTGGCAATTCCCTCCGCTCCACCATATTCTTTTGCCCCCTCCGGAGGGCACAACATCTGCTGATCCTCCTACGACTTTCTGACCATGAAATTTCACCATCCACGTCACACTCCCGATTCCTCAGGCACTCTGCACCAATGGGATAATGAAACCGCGAACTGCGGAATGGGAGCTATTGCCAATCTCCGCGGAGAAAAATCCTACGATATTCTCGACTACGCCTTAACCTCTGTTTGCAATATGACCCACCGGGGGGCCGTCGACGCCGACATGAAAACTGGCGACGGGTCCGGCATTCTTTGCCAAATTCCTCGGCCCCTCTTTGCCAAAGCTGCTGAAAAATTTGGCTACACCGACGAAGCAAACGATCTGGGGGTTGGTGTCTTTTTTCTACCCGAAGGCATTGCCGCGAATATCAAATCCTTCACCGAATCAGTCCTCACTCGGCGCAATATCCAATTCGTCGGCTGGCGAGAGGTCCCCGTTAATCCTGACGAATTAGGAAATTTGGCACGCCTCACTCAGCCTGAGATCACCCACCTTCTCGTGAGTCGCCCGGCTGATATCGACTCAGACCATTTCGAACGACTCCTCTACCTCGTTCGGCGCGAGATAGAACGGGAGTTCAAAGACGAAGCGGCATTTTATATCCCCACCCTATCTAGCCGCCTTATCAGCTATAAAGGACTCGCCATGCCGGCCACCCTGCGGGCCTTTTACGGTGACCTCCAAGATTCTGATTTTCAAACCGGCATCTCACTTTACCACCAGCGCTTCTCCACCAATACCTTCCCAGCATGGCCCCTTGGTCAACCTTTTCGCATGATGTGCCACAATGGTGAAATCAATACGGTTCGAGGTAACCGCAACTGGATGAGATCCCGCGAGGAATTCTTCAGCTCCGAACTCTGGGGCGATGACATTGAGCTTGTCAAAAACCTCATGCACGATGACGAATCCGACTCGGCATCACTGGACCATGCTCTCGAGCTTCTTGTTCTTTCCGGGAGACGCCTCGAACACGCCATGCGCATGCTGGTCCCTCCCGCCTTCCGTCATGATCCCGATATCACCGAAGAGGAGCGTGCATTTTACAACTACATCCGCTCGTTCTCCGAACCCTGGGATGGGCCTGCTGGACTTTGTTTCACCGATGGCCGCACCCTCTGCGCCAGCCTCGATCGCAACGGTCTTCGCCCCTCCCGCTTCACTCTAACGGAAGACGGGCTCCTTTACATCGGATCCGAATCCGGGGCGGTCGTTCTGCCTGATGAAAAAATCATTCGTCGCGGGCGCCTTGGCCCAGGCCAAATGCTTTCTGCAAACACCGAGACCGGCGAAGTTCTTTATGATAAAGAGATCCGCGCACAGCTAGCTTCCCAGAAGCCTTATGCCAAGTGGGTCGATGAAAATCGCGTCGAACTCAAAGACTTCACTGACCCCTCCGCGCACGTGCCAACCCTCGAAATCGAACCTCTCGAACTCTCCCGTCAACAGGTCACCCACGGTGTCACGGCTGAAGACCTCGACATGGTTTTCCCACCTATGATCAAGGGGGCACAAGAAGCGGTTTTCTCAATGGGAGATGACATCCCCCTCGCACCCCTTTCCCGTTATCCACGCCTTCTCTTCACTTATTTCAAACAACTCTTCGCGCAGGTCACGAACCCACCCATCGATCCAATTCGCGAGTGGGCCGTTATGACTTTGGGCGCGGGACTAGGAGCTGAACGTAATCTTCTCTCCGAAACCTCAAAGCACGCACGTATTCTTAGCCTGGGCTCCGCGCTTCTTTATGAGCAGGAACTTGAAACCCTCGTTAAGCGTAAGGAGCATGGCTTCTCCACTCAGGTCATCGACGCCACCTGGCCGGTTGACGAAGGCGAAGCCGGCATGAAGAAGGCTCTCGACCGTATTTGCACCGAGGCCGAGGAAGCCGTGAACAACAAAATTGAAATCCTCGTTCTCTCGGACCGCACCACGTCGTCTGAACGTGTGCCCATCCCATCGCTCCTTGCCACCGGCTCGGTTCATCATCACCTCAATCGTCACCGTAAACGTCTTCGCACTTCACTCGTCATCGATACCGGAGAGGCACGTGACACCCATCAAATCGCATGCCTCTTTGGATTTGGAGCCACTGCCGTCTGTCCGTATCTCGGCTACGCAACGGTGCGACAGGTCGTTGCTACCGATTCGAAAAAGAAGCTCGGCGAAGGAATGACTCCGGAACTCGCAATGTCGAACTACCGCAAGGCCCTTGAGAAAGGGATTCTGAAGATCATGTCCAAAATGGGCATCTCAGTCCTCAATTCCTATCAGGGCGCTCAGATTTTCGAAGCCCTTGGAGTTGGCAAAGAAGTAGTCAACTATGCCTTCACCGGTGTTCACTCGCGAATTGGTGGGGTTGGCTTCAAGGAAATTGCTGAGGAATCTCTCGTGCGACATCGCGCGGCCTTTGAAACGGAAGCCAAAGAGAACAGGGTTCTTGACCTAGGCGACCCAGGCTACAACCGTTACCGGAAATCTGGCGAAGCTCACGCCATCACTACCGATGTCATCAAAAATTTTCACACCTTCGTCCGCGACGGAAAAAAGGAAGACTATGACGACTACGTAAAGGTCACTCTCGCTAACGATCCTATCACGATTAAGGACATCCTTGAATTCAAGGTCCCTGCCTCCGGCATTCCACTTGAAGAAGTAGAATCGGCAGACGAAATCGTGAAACGTTTTACGACCGCAGCCATGTCTATGGGTGCTCTCTCGCCCGAGGCTCACGAAACTCTCGCGATCGCAATGAATCGTATTGGCGGAAAATCTGATTCCGGCGAGGGCGGCGAAGATACGCGTCGTTTCAAACCATACCCAAACGGAGATTTTGCGAGATCCTACATCAAGCAAATCGCAAGTGGTCGCTTCGGAGTTTCAGCCCATTATCTCGTAAATGCCGACGAGCTAGAGATCAAAATGGCACAGGGAGCCAAGCCGGGAGAGGGTGGGCAGCTTCCCGGGCACAAAGTGAACGCCCTCATCGCCCGCCTGCGTAATACTCAACCAGGAGTGCAACTGATCTCGCCCCCTCCCCATCACGATATCTACTCGATTGAAGACCTAGCCCAACTCATACACGACCTCAAGGAAGTGAACCCACGCGCCAAAGTCACCGTCAAGCTAGTCGCAGAGTCGGGAGTCGGGACCGTGGCCGCAGGTTGCGCCAAAGCCAGCGCTGATAACGTTCTCATCTCAGGTCACGATGGCGGAACCGCAGCCTCACCACTTTCGAGCACAAAGCACGCCGGACTCCCATGGGAACTTGGAATCTCCGAAGCTCATCAAGTTCTCATGATGAACAATCTCCGCAACAACATCACGCTTCGTACCGACGGAGGTCTTCGCACGGGGCGCGACGTTGTCATCGCTGCCATTTTGGGAGCAGAACAGATGAATTTCGGAACCATCGCCATGATTGCTATGGGCTGTGTTTACGTTCGCAAATGCCACCTCAACAACTGCCCGGTCGGAGTCGCCACAACCAACCCAAAGTGGCGAGCTAAGTTCAAAGGTTCACCCGATCACGTCGTCAACTTCATGATGGGAGTGGCGGAAGAGGCACGCGAAATCATGGCATCCCTCGGTGTTCGCTCAATGAATGAATTGATCGGTCGTCCCCAGAAATTTCTCGCTCAACGCGATATTCCTGATCATCCGAAAGCCAACACTCTCGACTTAAAAAGGGTTCTTTCCGATAAGGGTGACGAAAACGCGATTCGCATCTGCACCCAAGATCGTAACGATGGAATTCACAAGCCAGCTCTTGACCTTCAAATCCTCCAAGATCTTGCCACCCATACCGGCACGAACGGGGAAGAAAATCCAACTGCTGGCCTCATGGATCGCGGGCCTTTCACCAAGGAATACCAAGTCGTAAATACGGATCGTAATATCGGCACCCGGACAGCTGGGCGTGTCGCTGAAATATATGAAAACCATGGGCTTCCGTCAGAGACCATCGACCTGACCTTCCGCGGTTCCGCTGGTCAATCATTTGGAACTTTTCTTTGCGGGGGCATCAAGCTCACCTTGATCGGTGAAGGAAATGATTACGTCGGTAAGGGCATGAGCAATGGCGAGTTAATCGTTCGGCCCCCGGCAGTCATGAATTCAGACTTTATTGCCGCCAAGAACTCTATTGTTGGGAACACCTGCCTCTATGGTGCCACCGGTGGCAAACTCTTTGTCAATGGAAGAGCCGGTGAGCGTTTCTGCGTTCGAAACTCCGGATCAACCTCGGTCGTTGAAGGGGTCGGCGATCACGGCTGCGAATACATGACCAATGGCGCGACCGTTATTCTTGGACTTACTGGAAAGAATTTTGGCGCCGGAATGTCTGGAGGAATCGCTTATATCTACGATATCGATGGCATGTTCCAAAGTCGCCTCAATCCTGAAATGGTCGTCGCACGACCCGTCAAACGCGCACCCGATATCAAAGAGGTGAAATCACTAATCAAAGAGCACTACGAGAAAACCGATTCGCCACGAGCCAAAGAGCTTCTTGAGAATTGGGATCTCACACTCACCAAACTCATCCGTGTCATTGCCAAAGAAAAATACGATCTAGAAAAAGCCGAGGAAGAGCACGAAGCCGCTGTCGCGGCGGACTAACCTTTCTCAATTTGAAAAGACCACTCATACCGGAAAAAATCGTAGGTCAGTTTTTCTACGACTCTTTTACTTCTCAGTAATCCGCATTTATCACACATGATTTTTCGATCCACCCGGATTATCCCTTATCGTTTCAATCGGTTCACTAAGGTCTTTTATTAAAGGGCCTTCCGCGTATGAATCCTCATTAGGTTTTCGCCTTAGTTTATGGGCCCTTCTCCTTATCTAATCAGAGAAAAGTGCCTCTAACTATTTTGCACCAGCTAGACTCTCTAAAATCAACTCGACGTCCGATAGTATTTCCCCCATGAATCGAGGTGATGGGTATAAAACATATACTGCTCCCCTTGCTGCTTGTCTTACCGCTCTTTGCGCAAAAGCCAAACGTCATTGTAATCATCTCCGATGATGCCGGATACGCCGACTGGGGATTTATGGACGATTACATCCAGACCCTCAACCCCGGGCAAGCTAAGTCGACTGTCCCAACTCCCAATCTGGACGCATTACGTCAGCGCGGAACTCTCCTCACCAATGCCTACACCGCGGCAGTCTGTTCTCCATCCCGAGCAGCCATTGTCACAGGGTCTTACCAGCAACGGATTGGCTACGAATACAACATCAATAATCTCATGGGAGCCAATGACATCGATGGACTCTCGCCCGACACCATCACGATCTTCGATCGCATGAAATCTGAAGGATACACAACCGGAGCGGTCGGTAAGTGGCATCTCGGCGCACGCGCCAATAACAGCGGCGCCGGAAACCGACCCGAAGATCAAGGTGTCGATGAGTTTTTTGGGATCTGGAAAGGATCCCGCAATTATACCATCGGAGCTGTAAGCGGATCAGGAACCCTGCGCAAAACTTTTGCCTCCCCCTTCAACGACACTGTCCTCGAAACAACCCCACCTTGGAACACCATCAACAACTACGTCACCAATGCCTTCGGAATTGGCGCCGTAGATTTCATCAAGCGCCACTATGCCGATCCTGAACCATTTTTCCTCTATGTTTCCTTCACAGCTCCCCACGGCCCCATTGGCCCCTCGCCCGACATCAATGACCCGCGATTAAACTCCCTTACTGGCAAACGAAAAAACTACGCTTCAATGGTCCTCACGATGGATCGGGAAATCGGTAACATCCTGAACACACTAGATGACCCTGCAGATGATGGATCAGTTTCGCTCACAGATAACACCTTGGTTATTTTCATAAACGATAATGGTGGCGCTAACAACACCGGGGCAGAAAATACCCCGCTTCGAAATTTTAAAGGTTCTATTTTTGAGGGGGGGACTCGCGTACCTATGATCATTGCCGGGGCCGGCCTCCCCCCTAACTCTAGTTACCATTCCCCCATTCACTCAATCGACATTCTTCCGACTTGCCTCGATGCCGCAGGAGGAACTCCTCCAACCGAAATAGATGGAATCAGCCTTCTGCCTTATCTCAATTCAACTATTCCTGGCATTCCCCATGAAGTAATCACGATTCGTAATGACACCAAAGTGAGCGTCCGTAAGGGCGACTGGAAGCTCGCTAAAAACGCAAGCAAATCCCCCTTCCTCCTTTTCAATCTTTCAGTGGATCCCGAAGAATCAACTGACCTTTCAGAAGCAAACCCGGAAATTGTAGCAGATCTTCTAAATTCCTTCACTGCCTTCGAAACAACGATTGACAAGCCACGTCATGCCGGACTTACGAAGGCACCTTCTTCCATCAACCTAAACAACGCTTTTGTTCTTGATCCCCAACCACCACCGCTAGGAACTTTCAGTTCAAACCTTACACTTGCTGATGGAAATTTACGCAACGGAAATTTTGATGCGGGCGGCGAGGGCGGCGTACAAACCTACGGTGAAACTCCTTCTTGGGAAAATATTGGGACCGGCACATTGTCTGAAAACTTCACTAATACCAGCCTCTCCGCCAATGGATCTCGTAATGCCATAATTGCAGAATCCAACACCCGTGCCGCAGGCCTCGACACCGGCCACACCCTATCAAGCGGGGAAATTTTTAGAGTTACTTTCAAATGGCGAGACGCCTCTAATTGGAATGATTCCTCCGATCTCGTCGCTGTCACTCTCTTCACAACATCTGATGACCGTATTCGCGGCCCCCGCACTAGTCTCCAACGACTCGTATCCCGAACATCCAAGAGCAACTCGGCCTACCAAACTGAGAATTTCCTTTTTAATCCCATCATTGCCAGTGAAGAAGGGAAACGTCTCTTCGTAGAAGTAAATGCGGCCCAAACTGGTAACGGATTCGCGCGACTCGATGACTTTAAACTCCAACGCGGAACTCTCGGGCAAGGCGGCCAGCCTACCCCTTCGGCATTCCTGAATTGGTCGCAAGATTCCGTATGGATCGATCCTCAAACAAACTCACCAGACGCCCTCTTAAGAACTGATTCCTTTCCTGGCTGTATTCTAAATTTCCCAGTCACTCAGAATTTTTCTTACGAGACGAGCAACGACCTCACCCGTATCAGCGACCTAACTTTTATGCTCAACTCTCTGCGCCTCACTGGCTCGTTTGACGGAGCATCTCCACAATCCGCCACTTTAAGCGGGTCCGAACTACTATTTACTAACGACCTCAATGGTGCTCCTGCAAACCTAGCCCTCGAGGCCATGGGGCCATCCTACTCCTTTCTCTTGAAACAAAACCTCATCCTCTATCACGACCTCGAAATCACGGGAAATGGCAATGCCACCTTTGTTCTCGAAGGCCAAATTTCGGAGTATCAAAATTCAACCAACTTGACGAAATCAGGCACCTCTACGCTGCTCATCAAATCTTCGCCCGAACACGCTGGCACTACTTACATTACAGAGGGAGAAATTATCCTCGCAGAAAACATCACTCTTTCTTCCGATGTGGTTATTTCTGAGAAAGCCATCCTCTCTGGAAGCGGAACTCTAACAAGCTCTCTCAGCGGAGCTGGAACCATCTCGCCCGGTCAGGGAATTGGCACCCTGACCATTCAAAATGCCTCACCCAAAAAACTTCATCTTGAAATCGACGGTGGTCAAGCAGACCACCTTGTCTCCACCGGAATTCTCGATCTATCAAACACCACCCTGAGCTGGTCCGCTCAAAACCTCACCGAAGTCATCTACCCGATCATCACCTACAACTCACTCATAAATGGCTTCCGGAATACCAATATCCCTCCTCCCGGTTATCTCTTTGACTACAACTACCAAGGCAATAAAATCGCCCTGATTCGCGCCGAAGATGCCTATCAGGTTTGGTCTCAGAAAACCCACGCTTTATCTGGTGGGAACGCCCTTTTTGAGGCTGACCCCGACCTCGATGGCATCCCCAACGGACTTGAGTTTTTCACAGGAAGCAACCCCGCTAAATTCACTAAATCTCATCCACTCAAAGCCTCCCGAATATCGAGCGCCACCTCCGTCAGCTATCCGATTTCAAGTCTCGGGCAAGCCACTCTCTTCCGACTTCAATCTTCAACTGATCTCATTAACTGGGACGACTCATTCCCCGGAGGTCAATCGCCTACCCTCAAAGAAGAAGAGCATTTCTATGGTCCAGGTATTGGTAAATTCTCCCAAAACATCATTATTCCGTCTGACGAAACCCGTTTCTTCCGCTTCATTCATCAGCCTTAAACTCCGTGCTCCGTCTTCTTCTCGCTGCCTTAGCTACTCCTTCCTTTGCCCTTCCTCTATTTTTACCCAATCCCGGTGGTGAAATAAACGGCGGCATTGATCGGATGCTTGTCGCTGACCCTTCGGTCATTGGTTGGGAAGGAACTGGTCAGGTCATCAATGACCGCACTGATTTTGGCAATGGAGGCTGGCGACTTTCGTTTGAAGACTCAGGCGAGATTCGTCAAATCACTCCCCACCCAATCGAAACGGGAGCCTCCTATTCGCTGCGATTTGATGCCGCCATCTTCAGTGGTGCTACTCCAGGCGGAAAGTTTGTTCCTAATCTCACCCTCGTAGGCCCCGGTATTCGGAATGGTGATTTTAATGATGACACTTCACCCACCGATGGCCGCAACTACGAGCAAACCCCCTTTTGGTATAATGTAGGAAATGTGCAACAGACGAACCAAGCTACTCGTTTTAACCCTGCCAACACCTCTCTCGATGGCACTCGTAACGCCGTTCTTTCTGCCGGCAACGAGCGGCGTTTTGCGATCGATACCGGCCACGTCCTCACTACCGGTGAGATCTTTCAAGTGACCTATCAATGGCGAGATGCTTTCAATTGGAACGCCGTCTCCAACCGCGTCCGCATCACTCTCTTCACAACCGATGACGATACCGTTAGCGGTAATGAAACCACTATTCAAAGGATCGATTCTAACCTCTCCACAATTCCCACAACCTACGAAACTCAAACCTCGCTCTTTGCTCCGATACCCGCCTCATCTTCGAGCAGAAGACTCTTCGCATCTTTTCAAGCGATCAATGGTGGTAGTGGATTTGCCAGACTTGAAAACTTTACTCTCCAACGCGGTCAATCGACTGAAACTCCCGTAGAACGAAGCTTCACCGCCGAACTCTTTGTGAAAAACAATGACGCGATCCAAACCGTCATCTCACGTAGCTACGATTTCAAATCACCCTCTCTAGGTTCTTGGTCCCACTACCACCTCGCCGTCCCACCCGGCACCCTTGACGCCCACGCCGGAAAACTTCTTGGCATTCGCTTTCGTGGCACTCCCACTCCGCAGCTTAACTTCCAATCCATCGACAACGTCCGATTGGACTCTTGGAGGACCAACACCCCTTCCGGCGATTTCCTTATTAATTGGAACACCACTCCAAACCAAGTCTGGCCCGGCCCAGGATTTTGGGGGAACCGCCTTCACGATTGGCAAGTTCGAGATAGACGGATCAATTGCATCCTTGGCAACCGTGACCGAAGAACGTTGCACAAAACCAACACCACCCTCCGAGGTGACGGGCAAGACTTTACCTTATCGGTCCGGACCGGAATCCATGCTGGGCAGAACTCACAAGAGGCACGGTCCGGCTTTGTTCTAGGTGCCGGCCCCTCGCTCGATTGGCGAGGAGCGCTTCTCGTTCACGATGGTTTGGGAAGGGACTTCGGAATCTTCCTTGGCATCCGAGGTGATGGTTCGGCCGTCATTGAAGATATGACATCAGGCGGAGCCAACCTCCTCTCTACGGGTGAACCTCAGCTCGCGCTTTCTAATAACACACGACTGGATCTTACCGCCATTTACCTACCTGAGACCGGAACCTATCAACTGACTCTCGACGCCTTTGACCTCAATAACACCTTTAGAAGCCGCGCCACCGCCGAAATTCCTTCCGATCAAATTCTTGGTTCCCTCGCTCTTCTTTCTCATAAGGGGCTAAACGATGCCCGATTTTGGTTCGACGATTTTGCAGGTTCCGGCACAGCTCTCAATCCTGAGCCCAGCCGGCATCTCGCGATTCTTGGCACGATGTATACGCTCAACCGGGGCACTCTAAAACTCACCGCCCAACTCCCACCGCTTGACCTTACCGATTCCCCGAATCTTATCCTCGAAACACGTCAAGAAGGTAACTGGGAAACCATCGGCTCAGCACCAGTTGACACCACAGATAATCTCTCATCATACAACGCCACCTTTCGCATTCTCAATTGGGATGACACCCGTGATACCGAGTTCCGCACTACCGTGACTATCGACGGCTCTCCTTACCATTGGACAGGAACTATTCGTAAGAACCCAGTCGAGAAGCAGAGCATTTCAGTGGCCGCAACCACCTGCCAACGCATCACTGACGGAAAAATCCAAAATAACGGCTTCGATTGGTCCCCCGTCCGCCTTTGGCAGCCCCATACTCTCGCTTTTAATCACATTGCCAAGCACGACCCAGATGTCTTCCTAGCCCTCGGCGATCAGATTTACGAAGGTCAACCAACCCCCGAAGACAGTGGGACAAATTTCAACCGCCACCACGACTACCTTTACAAATGGTATCTCTGGGTTCTACAAGCTAGGGAAATCATCAGAGATCGCCCTACTATTTGTATCCCTGACGATCACGATGTCTACCAAGGCAACCTTTGGGGCGAAGGCGGAATCTTCACCAATAACCAAAATACCGGCGGCTACGATGAACCTGCCACTTGGGTTAAAATGGTCGAGCGCACCCAGACCCTCCACCTTCCCGACTCGGATCCTTACAACCCAAGCCAACCAGCGCCTCCAGTCGCTCAAGGAATCCCCACCTACTTTACCGGCATGACTTACGGTGGTGTCGGCTTTGCGATCCTCGAAGATCGGAAATTCAAAACAGGCAGTTCCAATCCACCTAGTGATCTCAACCAACAATTCCTCCTTGGTAACCGCCAGAAGAACTTCCTTCGAACTTGGGCTGAAGACTGGGATGATCAGGATCTCAAATGCGTAGTCTCACAATCCCCTTTTGGAAATATCCATACACATGCTGGCAGTGGATATGGATTTAACCTCAACGATCGTGACACCCATGGATGGCCAACTCACCGCCGTCACGAAGCTTGGGAACTTCTCCGTCTTTCCAGAATGTTCCAAATTGCTGGTGACCAACATCTTGCGACCTTCGTGCAACATGGAATCAACAAGGCCGGCGATGCTGGCTTTTCTTATACCGCACCAGCTATCGCGAACTTCTTCCCTCGCGCCTGGGATCCCATTAACAACTCCGCTGGACGAGCAAATACCATCAGTCCTTACAAGGGCGACTTCTTCTTTAATGGTGTAGGCACACTTCCCTCTGGAGAACCAAATCTAAGGTCGCAATTCCCTCATCACCTCCGTGTCCTCGCAGCCGGAAATACTCACCAGTATTACAATGAAACCCGCAATATCTCACCGGCAAACCTCCACGACCGAGGAGCCGGATACGGAATCATTCATATGAATAAAGCGAACCGTCGGATCACCTTCGAAACCTGGCCACTCCACGCTGATCCTGAGTTCCCATCAACAGGTTCACAATTCAAAGACTGGCCACTAACGATCTCGCAAACTGACAACGATGGTAGAATCCCAACCGGATATCTCCCAGTGATTTCGACCAACTACAATCCTCCCCCGGTCCTGAAAGTCTATGATGAAACAACCGACGAATTGATTTATGCTATCCGAACTCGAGACAACCTTGTTCGGCCACCGATCTACGATAGCGCCAATACCTACCGGATCGAACTCAGCGACGGCCAAATCCTCACAAAGCAAATCCCAGTCACCCTTCCTAACGCCTCAATTAATTCCTTCGACGCTCTTATCCCCCGTATCACCCTTGGACAAAGCTCTCTCCTCCGCTGGGACATTAATAGCAGTGAAAGCATCACTCTCAATAACGATAACGTCAGACCATTTACAGTCGATGGGATTGGCTTCATGGAAGTCTCGCCAACCGAGACAACCACTTACACCCTCGCCGTGAATGGAACTATTTTAAAAACGATCGAAATTCAGGTCCTTCAAGCCCCCCCGATAATTGACCACACGGCTGCCACCAATAACAACCAAGCAGCCTTCAGCTCTGCCTATCCGGCAGGTGCCCGCGCCGAGCACTTCATGATCGTAAAATCAACTGACCTCATCAACTGGACCCCTTTACCTGCCGCATCTTTTTCAAGACAAACAAACGGGACCACAATCACGGCAAAGCTTACCTCATTCCTTACCCCTGATCCTACCGTCTTCTATCGAGCCGAGTGGAGAATCGGGACATCTCGCTAACTTTTAGGCCAGCGCTCAAAAGTGCTTTCTTAAAAGCTCGAGGCTCTTTGGAACTGCCGTTATGGGGTCCTCCATCCCTTCAAATTCAAGCGACACATAACCTTTATAGTTCGCCTTCTTCATAATCTTACCAACTCGCTTGTAATCAATATCGAGGGTATACCACCTTCCTTTCCCATAGTAAGTTTTTGCCTGAAGCAATACGGTATGCGGCGCCAATTTTTCCAGCCTCGCGTAGGGATCTTCTAGGAAATTTCCTGTATCCAAAGTCACCTGTAACCAAGGTGAGTTCACCGCATTAACGACTCTCATGACACCCTCTGGAGTTAACCCTAGACCCCAGTGGTTTTCCAAACCCAGAACCACTCCGCATTTCTCGGCGTAAGGCACCAACTGCTTCATCGACTCAATCACCCACTCAAATCCTTGCTCCTCGGTGTAACCTTCCAAAACCGGCTCAATTCCACGATTTGCCATGAGTGCATCAAAATCTTTGCTTGTCCCCCAGCGCCCCGTGTTAATTCTCAAGGTTGGAATTCCTAATGCATAAGCCTGTTCAATATAACTGATGGTTTGTTCAACATTTCTGCGCCGCACGATTTCATTAGGATCGACAAAATCTTGGTGAGTGGAAAACCCCATCAAATCCACTCCCGCCATAAAAGCCTGACGCTTGATTTTTTGGAGCATCGAAGGTGAAAAGTCCTTCATTTGGATTTGCAGGATTTCAACCCCGTCAAAACCCATCTTCGCAGCCAAATCGATACACTTTCCAATATCTCGAAATTCATCCCGTCTGAATCCCCAGAAACTGTATGTTGAAACTCCGATGGGGTTATTATGTCCTTTCACATCACCCAATCCGGTCAGGCAGGCAGCAGAAGACAGGGCTAGAGAAGACAAAATTTCGCGACGTGAGTGATCTTTCATTGGCATAGCCTAGCGATTTTCACCCAATTGCGAGACTTTGATCTCCACAAAGATGAATTTGTCTGACATCCATCTTTCTTTAACTTTCCATCGTGACTCCAATTAACACCCCACCAGCAATCGTCCCGCGACAATTTTTAGCGGCTTTCATCTTAACAACTTGCTGCTTTTCGCTTTGGGGATTTGCAAATGATTACACCAACCCGCTCGTAAAAGTTTACGAGCAAGTTTTCATCATTCCCACTTCCCAAGCCGCCTGGCTTCAATTTGCATTTTACTTTGGTTACTTTTGCATGGCTCTTCCCGCCGCCTTCTTTATTCGGCGATTTTCTTATAAAGGAGCCATTCTTGTGGGGCTTGCCCTTTATGCTATCGGAGCACTCCTCGCCATCCCAGCAAGTCTTGCCATCTCTTTCCCAATTTTCGTCTTGGGCTCTTACATTATCCCATGTGGGCTCGCCTTTTTGGAAACGGCCTGCAATCCATACATTCTTGCCATGGGTCCGCGTGAGACCGCAACGCAACGCCTTAATCTTGCTCAGGCCTTTAACCCCATCGGCTCTCTAACCGGTATGGCTATCGCCACCTTCATTCTTGCTCCCCAACTTGAAATCAACAAATTCACAGAAGATCTCGGAAAAAACGATCCGTCTGCCACAAAATTCATCTTCACTCCAGATTCCGCTTTACCCGAAGGCGCGAGAATTGAGGGAGAAAATGTGATTCTTAGCAAAGATGTAATCGTCCCCCTTTATGAAGAGATTCCCATTTTCTCCAAAGAACTTCCTGGGGTTCTCTCGGGCGCCACTTCAGACGCCCTTAAAGGAATCAACGCAACCCAGCCCGAAGAATTTAAAAAGCTCCAAGCGGCTGACCTCGCAAATGTCCGCACTCCATATCTCGTCATCGCAATTATCGTAATTCTCTTTTTTCTTCTCTTTGCTTTTTCAAAGATGCCAACCTTTAAAAACACAGAAAAAGAAGCTCCCTTCCTTGAGATTACCTTTCGCATCTTTCGCAGAGGTCATTTTACCGGCGGCGTGATCGCGCAAGCATTTTACGTCGGAGCTCAGATCATGTGCTGGACCTACATCATTCATTACGGCATGGAAGAAGTAGGCTTGAGTCTAGCGGAAGCTCAAAATTGGAACATTGCTTCCATGATCCTCTTTTTGAGTAGCCGGTTTGTCTGCACTTGGCTTCTTCGCATTATCACACCAGGCAAGCTCTTGATGATTTTTGCACTTGGTGGACTTGGCTTTGTATGTGGGGCAATTCTAATGCCCGGCTACCCCGGCCTCATTTGTCTAGTTTGCGTCTCGGGATGCATGTCGCTCATGTTTCCCACTATTTACGGGATTGCATTAGATGGCATGGAAGAGGAAGAAGCGAAACTTGGCTCAGCCTTCTTAATCATGGCCATTGTAGGCGGTGCAGTTGGAGCCAAACTTCAGGGTAATCTGATCACTTCTTACGGAGTGCCGATTTCCTTCAATCTAGTCGCCATCTGCTTTATTGTCATCGCTCGCTATGGCTATCTTTCATTCAACCAGTTCCATCCGAATCTCTATTCCGAAAAGGAAAGAAAATAGTGGGTCGCAATCCGTAAATTCAACCAGCTATCATGTAAATGCGGTAGCATCGACTTCAAAACCCCCAAAAAATCCGGTAAGAATCTCTGCGATCGTGAAAACTGCTTGATCCCCACGCCCAGCCATCCAAGCTTAGACCACCAGATGAAAACACACACTTCCTCTCACACAAAACGAGGGTTCACTCTCGTCGAACTCCTCGTGGTCATCGCCATTATCGCTGCACTTGCCGGAATTGCCATCGTTGGGGTTCGCACTGCGCTCGCCTCAGCTGACGCCGGAAAGACGACCAAGAACATGAAGGAAATCTACAGCGCGCTTACTTTTCTTCAGTCCGAGGGAGTGAATACTGGCTATCACGCTCCTGATACCTTCCCTCCCTACAAAGGGAGCCTTCAGGACTCGCAACAATCTTCTTTCGTATGGTGGGACCTGGTAGCTGAACAAGTTGACGTTGCCGAGCGAACTGGTTCCAGCTATCGATGGGGTCTACCATTTTCAGAAACGATTCTTCAAAACCCACTTTCCAAGAAGACGCTTGGTCAGGGCAAAACAGAATACGATTCACTTTATAATGAACCAGCTTTGAGCCTTGGAGGCTATGCCTACAATGCCGAACTTGGTGGTGACGTGAGTAACGATGCCATGGAAGAAAATGTTTACAAAGTCCGCTTAAGCGCTGTCAAAGATGGCCCCAGCACAATCTATTTTGGCGAAACCGATGACAACGTAGAATCACATGGCTGGGTATTCAATAGTGTCAGCAACGCACCACAGGGAAACCACAAAGATAAGGTGCACTGCTGCATGCTAGACGGACACGTTGAAATGATTCTCAACGAACACCTTAAAGAGCCCGCCGCCTTTGGATTCTACACCAAAATCAAAGATAAGAATTACTCGGCCAAGCCCTCTAATTAATCCTTCAAATTCATCCTGATCATTAAAAAGGCGGCTTAAAGCCGCCTTTTTAATGACTCATCAACCCCAAAAAAGAGGCCACGGAACTGTGCCTAAACTTCGTTTTTTGAATGATCTAGGAGGGTCTTATTCAGAATAAGATCCTGCCCGAAACGATGCCCGTTATCCACTCCTCTTATCGGCCTCCTTTCTTCTTAAGAAACGGTCACCTTTCAACCATCTACCCCACTCTTTTTAGACGTCGAAGCTCGCCATCGATCGTCCGAGAACGTCTCGAACTTCCCGATGGAGATTTCATAGATCTCGATTGGTCGGAACAGAAATGTTCACGCCTCGCTATCATTGGCCACGGGTTGGAAGGAGAATCATCCGCGAAGTATATGCTTGGGCTGTCGGTAGCCCTTAGAAAAAGAGGCTGGGACACCCTTGCGTGGAACTGCCGAGGTTGCTCAGGCGAACCCAATCGCCTCTTGCGTTCCTATCACTCTGGGGTCAGCGGTGATCTAGGCCACGTCATAGATCATGCCATTCCAAAAGGTTATCAATCAATCGCACTCATAGGATTCAGCCTTGGAGGGAATATTGTCCTCAAATATTTGGGTGAGCAGGGATCTAACCTCCACCCTGAAGTAAAAGCCGGAGTCACTTTTTCCGTCCCCTGCGATCTAACCTCAAGCTCACTGCGACTCGCAGAATGGGACAATAAAATCTACATGTCCCACTTCATGGATGGTCTAAAGGACAAAATAATCCAGAAGAACAAAATGTTTCCAGGAAGGCTGAATCTAAATGGAATCAAGAGTATCAAAACTTTTAGCCAATTCGATGATCGCTTTACCGCGCCTCTAAATGGCTTTCTTGATGCCCGCGACTATTGGCTACGCGCCAGCAGTAAACCGCACTTGGAAGCTATCCAAATCCCTTCACTCATGATTCAGGCGGCTAACGATCCTTTTCTTACCGAAGCTTGCTTTCCAAAAAAAATTGCCAAAGCCAGTAAGTCACTTCACCTAGAAATTCCCCGCCATGGAGGGCATGTTGGATTTATTAGCCGGGGATCTGAATATTGGTCAGAAACCCGCTGCGCTGAGTTTCTTGAAGAAATTTTTCCCTGACGAGCCCCTCTGCCCATTCCTCATTTATGCTCACCTTTGCGGATCCTTCTTGTTGCGAGATTGAGATTTCTAATCAAATCAAAACTGTGAAAGTATCGCTTGGGGTGAGACACTCATGCACAAAAAAACAACGCGTTTCCGATCTAAATAAGGGCGAGAAAGCCTTGCCAGCTGAACTCGATTAAATCGACTTCACCAATTCAATTCGAGTTATGACCAAGCACTTTCCGATCATTATATCACTCTGTCTTTTGAGTTCTCAGCAAACCATTATTGCAGAGCAAATTAAAAATGTCCTTCTAATCATCTCCGATGATCTCAAGGCAAGCTCACTCGGTTGCTATGGTAACAAGATTTGTAAAACCCCCAACCTTGACCGTCTCGCCGCAAATGGAATGGTCTTCGAGCGAGCTTATTGTCAAGGGACTTGGTGCGCCCCGTCCCGCCTCTCCTTCATGCACAGCCGTTATGAAGGAAGTGATGGTGAAAATATGGGGAGCTATTTTCGATCACAGGGAATGCACAGTGCTCGGGTTGGAAAAATTTACCATATGCGAGTCCCAGGCGATATCATTGCGGGAACCGATGGCCAAGATATCCCATCTACTTGGGATGAGAAATTTAATACAAAAGGGCTAGAAGCTCACACCCCAGGCAACTACGCCTGCCTCAATCGAAACATCTTCACCGATAAACCAGAAAACCGCGAATCAACCGGGATGGCGCACCGGATGTTTGTCTCAGTTGATTACGACGGCGATGGTTCCGATCAGCCTGATTGGAAGGCTGCCGAAAAAACCGTCGAACTTCTAAAGAAGCACAAGGATAAGCCTTTCTTTATCGCAACCGGCTTTGTCCGCCCACACTACCCCAGCGTTGCTCCTTCAAAATACTTCGCTAAATACCCTTTCCAAAAAATGGCCCTTCCTAAGGTTCCCGAAAACGATCTTGACGATATCCCGAGAGTCGGATTAGCCAGGATGACTAGCCATAAAAGCGGCATCGTCAAATGGCCGGATAACCAGAGGAGAATGTGGGCGGCCTATTATGCGACGGTCACTTACATGGACGAACAGCTCGGGAAGATTCTAGATGAACTAGAGCGACTTAAACTTAGGAGTTCGACCGCTATTGTTTTTATCAGCGATCATGGATACCACCTTGGAGAACACAATTTCTGGCAAAAGAGTAATCTCCACGAGGAGGTTACTCGTGTCCCAGTGATCATTTCAGCCCCGGGACTAAAACCGGGTCGGACCCAATCTCTCGCCGAACTCGTAGACATCTACCCAACTCTTTGTTCTCTACTCAGAGTCCCAATTCCAAAATCAGTACTTGGTAAAAGCCTCCTCCCAACGCTCAAAGAAGCCCATGTGAGCCCACGCACTAACGCTCTCTCCCTAAACCGGGGGAGCCACAGCCTCCGCACCGATCGCTGGGCTTACATGAAATATAAAAACGGGGATGAAGAACTTTATGACATGATTAAAGATCCAGCCCAGTTCACAAATCTCGCAACGAAGGAAGAGCATCAATCCGCCAAAACGGAGCTACTCAGTCAACTCAAGAAGCGGTTAAAATCCGCCCTACTCCCCTAAAGCCTTAACTGTCATTCCCGGCTTTGCTATCATGACAAAGCCATCTGAAAACTTAATATCCTTCGGCGTGGACCCGAATTGATAAGCGGCATAAGTTTTCTTCCCATTTTTCACGTAAACGTTCACCCAAGGGTGCGAGGAAGTGACGCTTCGGTCGTTTTCACCAAGACGATCTAAAGTATGGACCCAGTGGGACATAAAGGCATGAGTATTACCTCCCTCGAGACTGCAATCAGGATGACTGGAAAGATAGTCGACTCCCATTCTTGAATCCTGCAAGGAATTAAACATGACCACCAAATCGCCCCACCCATTATTGTAATCATTTCCTTTCTTTCTCTTCTCCACGATCCGATCATGGTTCTTTTTCACATAATCAGGATACCTCCCCATATAAATTGAAGCTGGCGTAAAGGGCAACCAGTTGATCCCATGAATACAGTCAATATCGGCGGAAAACCAGGTAGAAAAAGATCCTTTCCCACCCCAGATCATACCGAGAGCCACCTCGGGAAAATCTTTGGGAAAATTGGTATTCGAGACATCAAACCAATATTCCTCAACTGCGGTCCGCTCAGTATTATAGAGAAAAACACCAGTATCCCGAAGCTTGGTATTCCCTGTGATTTCCCCCCAAAGCATTAAGCCATACCAAGCATTCATTGATTCAGAGGAAGATTCCTGATTGTTTCCATCGCCAAATTTGGCATGGCCTGAAGCCCAAGAATGTCCCGCATAAACATCAAAACAGCGAAGATGTGGAAAAAGCCGATCTTCACGATTTCTAGAGGCAATATCACGAATGAGCAGCTCAATCATCCCACCCCATTTCTCTGCCCATGTTGGATCAAGCCGCGCAACCTCAGCCGCCGCACGGATGAAGTAGCCATAATGAAAATGATGATCATTGATTTGCCCGTCACTTCCATATGATGGCTTACTGCCGATCAATGTCCCCCAAGATTGATCATAGTAGAAAAGAGGTGATTGTTCGCCCTTCGACGCAAGAAACCAATTTTCGAGTCGACGACGGATCTCGTCAATAAAGAGCTTCTGCAACCCCTTCTCTCCAGCCACCTCTGCAACCCCACTTAGGGTCGCCAACTTGCCAAGAAATTTACCATCCCAATAAGTATCGGCAAACGGCATTTCAAGTTTCGCAGCCTCTTTTTTAAGATAATTAGTCACTTGTTTTTTATCCGAAATCCCCTCGGCTGGAAGCATCGGTAAAAGTCCCTGGATAGGGACTGAAGTCTTAAAGCCATCTCCCATCGCCAACTTCATTTCTCCGCGCACTGAGCGGTAACTTTCGCCAGTCAACGCTACTTGGGAATACTTCCATTGATGTGGATAAAGAGCAAATAAGGTGCCCTTTCCACTCCCCTCCATGGCCTCGACTTCAAAGCGATATTCAGTCGTTAATTGACCATTTAGAGGTTTCGATGAAAAACGGGTATCGATCACATGATGGTGAGCACACTCTGCGAAGCGAGCCAGCGTAGCCTTTGTGGCGTTGGGCAAAAGAGCCACTGTAAAGTACCCCTTAGATGATTGATTCACAAAGATGTCAGTCTTGCTTCCGGTCCAGCTCGATCCA
>JAKMGP010000253.1 GCA_022424905.1 Akkermansiaceae bacterium
TCTCAATTCCCTGCCGCTTTCCGCTCACCCAATTCCGTTCATGCGTTTTTTCACCTCTGTGATACGTGATTGTCGGGCCATGCAATAATCCATTCATATAGTTATAAACGACTTCTTTAGTTCCACGTCCTCGGCCTCGGTTCACCGACCAAGGTCGAAATCGAGCGCAAGGCCCCTCCCGGACCAGGCTTCATTCCGATGGGCTCGGTGGTCACCTACCACTTCCCGGCCCGCGGTAAGAAACCGCCCGTCGTGCTCAAGTGGTATGAAAAGGGCTACGATGTACCGCTTCCGAAGCGCTGGGAAGACGGCCGCAAGCTCGATGGCGGCGGCGGCATGTACATGGAAGGTAGCAAGAACACGCTCTACCACCGCGGCATGCGCCCCACCAGCCCCGAGATCACCCCCAAGGAGGAGTTCAACAAGTTGAAGCCCGAGCTTGCCAAGATCCCGCGCACCCCGTGGGGTGGTGGCGGCCCGATCGAGGAATGGGTCCGCGCCATCAAGGGCGAAGGTCCCGCCCCCGGCTCCAACTTCGACTACGCAGCCCCGCTCACCGAAATGGTTCTCCTCGGCGCCCTCGCCCAACGCACCGGAAAAACCATCGAATGGGATGCCGAAAACATGACCGTCAAAGGCCAGCCCGAGCTTAACAAACTTCTCAAGGAGCCCATGCCCGAAGGCTGGTCCTACGGCGAGAACCTCTGGTAGGAACCGAGGGCGAACATTCTTGCGTGTCGTGGCACAGCATCGCGACGGCAGGTCCGCCGTTCAGGATCACCATCAGCTAGCGGTTCAACCCCGCCATGAGGCAAAGGGCCATCGGCCCTGCCCCACCGCAGCCTGGCCCAGAGCGAAGCGGTGGACCAGGTTGGCAGAGCGTGAACGGAAAGCAGGCTGAAGGCCTGCTTCACCGAATGAGCTTCAACCAACCGCCTTTCTCCCCCATGTATTCCGCCAAACTCGGGTTTCCGCGACCTTTCCCGCCAGAAGCAAATTACTAGCAGCCATGCGATCGAAAAATGCATATCCCTGAGGAAAATGTTCTTAACGCGACTTATTCATTCTCGATAAGAACTAGGAAGAATCGCTCTGGGAGGGGACCTTCAATCTCGACCTCAATAGTGTCTCCGGTGCCTTCAATGTTCTCGCGCTCTACATCCCATAATATGAGATCCTCACTGCCCGTCACATTGTAAGTTTTTCCGTTTTCTGAAACGAAACTGACGAGGATGCCCCCATCCTCAAGAAACTCGACATCATCAAACTTCAAGACAGCTTCCCTCGGATCAGTGGTGATCTCTGTTCCCGACAACTGGAGAGTATAGGCTCCGATGGTATTTTCATCATATCCTTCGACGAGGATAAAGTAAGTCCCGGGCTCAAGTGTTGCAGCGAGATGGAAGTTGAAATTGTCGTCGCCGGCATCGTCATTGAAAGCGAGCTCATTACCATCCTTATCAAAGAGTGTCCCGATAGTATCGGTATCTCCTGTTGTCTGGAGAACGACTTCATAAGGCGCGTCCAAGGTGAAGCTAAAATAGTCTTTGTCCCCAGATTCACCAATAATACCGTCGATTAAGTCATCCCCATCTGGATTATTAGGAATTGGAGCTGCGTCAGCGCGATCATTCGGATAGTCATCATTTGGAGCAGCTTGGAAGCTCATTTCCAGCGAATAGGGCCCCGTTGCCGTCCGATTGTAGCCCTCAACTTGGATATAGTAGATTCCAGCCGTCACCGATTGAGAAAGGGCAAAGTTTGTTCCTTCACCGTCATCGTCATTAGAACTCGCATCCTGGGATTCAGCTCGACGTAGATACCCGAAGGTATCTGTCGAACCTGTCGTGGTGATTTGAAGCACACCACTGGAGGGAACCTCAACGGCGAAGTAGTCGGCATCAGAAGCAGCCTCCAAGCTACCCGATGTCATCGAGGTGGGTTGCACCACCGTGACATTTGCGTCCGAAGGCCCGTTGAAATGATCATCGAGGTTGGTCTCCGGTGTGAAGTGAAGAACAAGAGCGTAGTCTCCTGTTGTCGTTTCGAAACCGCTGACTTCAAGATAGTAGGTTCCGGCATCGGGCACCGGGCCAGAGAGAAGGAAGTTCGTGCCAGGCCCTTCGTCATCGTCTTCTAGATCCTCGACGGTTCCATAGGTGTCGGTTGTCCCTACCGTGTAGGCTGTCAGAATACCAGCTGAAGCGGTTTTGATGGCGAAGTAGTCAACGTCTCCGGCAACCTCAAGTTTCCCTGCCGTCGTGCTCGTCGAAAGCGCCACGGTAGCGGTCTCCTGAGTATTGCCATGGTCATCGTTCAGAGCGGCTTCGGTAAAACTGGAATCCAATCTATAACTCCCAGTCGTTGCCTGACCAGCTCCACGAACTTCAAGATAGTAGATCCCCGCAGCGAGATCTCGACTGATGGAAAAATTTAGATTGTTTCCGCTATCACTGTCTTTTGCAAGCTCCGCACTATTGGCATCAAGAAGCCGGGCGTCGGCATCTGTTGTTCCTGCCGACTGGACAGTGAACGAACCCATAATGGAAAGTTCGATTTTAAAGACATCGACATCGCTGCCCTGCTCCAAGATTCCAGTGGTTACCGTTCCCACGGTCAAAGTGGTTGCTGATTCACTATTGTCTCCATGATCATCGGCGATGACGTTCGCCTCAAAATCAACCTTCAGGGAATATGAGCCTGTTGCTTCGCCGTTATATCCCCTCGCTCGCACGAAGTAAGTTCCGGCAGTCAAATTTGACTGAACCAGGAAGTTGCTTCCTTCGCCCGTGTCATCGTCTTCCTGAACAACTCCCCCACTAGAATCAAAGAGCGTTCCAAAGGTATCGGTAATTCCCAGTGTCGTGATTGTCAACGTGCCTCCAGAAGAAACAACAATCTTGAAGTAGTCATCATCTCCCACGGTATCCACTAGCCCAGCGGTTGTGCTGGAAAGTCCAACCGTCGTGGCATCGGCAGTTCCATTTCCGTGATCATCGCTATTGGAGATACCCGTTCCTTGAATGGAGAAAGCGAAACTTGGAGTATCCTCATCATTGCTATTGATCGTCACCGTTGCCGACTTCAGTCCGGATGAGGTCGGGCGAAAGCCGATGACCAGATTACCAGAGCTGTTCGCAGTCAGCGAAGAACCAGGATCAGAGATAACGCGGAACTGGTTGCTATTCGCACCACTGAGCTGAAATCGACTCCCACTAAAATTGAGAGTTCCTGTGCCACTATTCCTAATGACGAAGGTGCGCTGCTCTTCGCTATCCACATTAATCCCTTCGAAGTCCGTATTGTCAGACGCCCGAGGGGAACTGTCACCATTTGTGATTCCGAAGCCTGAGCCTGCCAGACTGATATCAGGAATTGGAGTTACGCCAGCGGCCACCTGTAAAAGCGGTGACGAAATTGAATCGGTATTATCGGACTCCGAGGACTCAGGCACATCTCCTCTGGAATCGATCACCCACCCAACTCTATAGGAACCCGGGCTGAGTGATTCTGGAATGGTAACGACCGCGCGAAGTTGTTGTCGGGCGCCCGCCGCCAGAGACAATATCTCCAGTTGCCCAAGAGAAATATCTGCCGAAAATTTATTAGTCTCTCTTGAGAGAAAGCATTCCACCGTAAAAGTCGAGGCATTGACGCTGCCTGTATTGGCTATTTCTCCGCGGACGGTCACTTCATCACCCGCGATCACGGAGGCGCTTGAGAGACTCTGGCCGGATGCATCTCCAGCTGTAAGATTCGCTCTCGCAACAGCCCCTCCAAAACCAATATCAGCCGTCATTACAACGCCATCATTTGAGATATTTTCAACTCGAATCCCAGTTGCGTTCCCATTATATCCCATCGAGGAAGGCTTCGAGCTTGGAGTGAGGGAATCCCCATTTCGATAGAGATCACCAGCGTCCACTCTGCCACCTCCAATTTGTTCAATGTCTTCGCGACCGTCGGCTTGCACCAGCTTTACCAACTTATGAGCAGTCGCACCTCCCCGATCGGTATTCGAAAACGCAAAATCACTTCCGCCAGGGTCCAAGGTTGCGTCGACATGCCAAATGGCAAGTCCGTTGGAAGGGAGATTCGAATCTCCACCATCGTTTCCAATACGAAAACGGTTCTCGATCAGGAAGAATTCCTGAAAAGGTGATTGGCCGATATCAGGAAAAATGACAACGGCTTTGCTGTCGGCATTACTCGTATCGCCCGATGCTCGCAGGGCGCGACTTTCGGACGCTCCACCAGAAACAATTTCGGGCTCAATCCAATCGAGCATCCAACGTAGAAAGCCATTGGGGTTTCCGACATTTCCATCCATGACATCGTATCCTCCTACTCCCCCTTCAAGACCACTATTCTCCTTATAGTCATAAAGATCTGGAAGACCTAACAAGTGCCCCGTCTCGTGAATGAGGGTCTGAGGATCAAAATCCGTATTATCGGCTCTAGGATCAAGACGTTGCCAGGTAAACGTTCCTAAACGCTTTCCGTCAAACAGAGTGGTCTGAGCATCAGGAACATAGAACCTCCATTGATAAGCCCACCAAAAAGATGACCATCCTCCACTTTGACCCGAATAGAGAACATTGAGCCCGTCAATGAAGCCGTCTCCATTATTATCATATTGCGAAAAATCGTGGTTATCGTCGAAAGAACGCAAAGCTTCTGAAATCATATCGAAGAGAATCTGGTTGTCCCCGTCTACGCCAAGAGGGGCGTATGTGAGCTGATTGTTCGGAAAAGTGTAGAATCCGAGAACATTGCCACGCAGCGTGAGTTTCCCCTCTGAAGCTCTCTTGTAATAGGCTGCCAAACTTTCAAAGGGAGCGAACTGCTTTGCGGTCTCAGTTCCATCGCCATAAATATTATCGTAGATTGCACTTGGCGTCATCTGAGGAAAACGCTGCGAAGCCCGCTGATCGGGGAAATCCAGTAAAAGAGTGAGAGTCTTGGGACTCCCCGTCGTTGGAATCCCCCGCCGATCCGACGGGGGCGCGAACTGCGGCATACGCCGCTGAATTTCCTTATTACTCAGGCCCTCAGCTTGCAGTTTCGCCTTGGCGATCTTGTGCTTAGCTTCGGCAAAGAGTTCTTCCGAGAAATGGCTATGCCCCAAGGCTTCGACCGCTCGTAGACGCTCTTCGTAGATCCCTTGCTCTTTGAGCTTCGCAATCTCCTCCGGCGTTGGTGGCTGGTGTCCTTGGGCAAGTCCAAAGCAACTGATGAGGGGAATGACTATCTTCATCGCCACAACTCAAGCATATGATAGTGTTAGCCGAAATAAAAAATGTCCCAAGCCTCGATCCCAACCTACCGAGTCGAATAAGAAGTATCTCAGGGCTATTGGTTGCTAGCTTGGCCCTATCGTTGTATTCCTAGCTTCCCTATTTATCTAAAGAACATTCCACCTAGCGTAATATCTCGTGGATGCTCTCCGTGCTAGAGCTCGAGATTTTTGTGACTGAATTGTGTGTGTCTCTACTATGGGTGTTACTTCGATTAATTTTTATCCTTCGGTCCAAAAGCGACTTCAAAGCCTTTCCCATCAAAAGTAATTTCCTAGCATTACTACAATAATCCTTTTGGTTGAACTCAGCGTGAATCCAGTTATGAACGAATTCCATCATTAATAATGAAGCAATTCGTATCTCTTATTACCTTGGTTCTTTTTGCTCTGGTCATAAATTGCAGCGGTGCTGATTATTACATCGATTCGGAGAACGGATCAGATGACCATGACGGTCTTTCGCAACGCAAGCCCTGGAAGTCGCATAGAAAAGCGGAGTCAGCCTCATTGGGTGCGGGAGATGTAGTCCACTTTAAGAGGGGATCTGCTTTCTCCGGCAACATTCGAATCAGTGAATCTGGCACAGTAGCCAAGCCGATAAGGCTGACTTCCTATGGGAAAGGCAATTTGCCAAAGTTTACCAATCCCACTACCCGCGATGCCAGCGGCAACGCAATTACCCTTGGAGGCGACCACATCATCGTGGAAAACCTAAATTTTCACGATACCCCAGGGAAGTACGTTTCGGGGAAGATCATCATGACGAGACTGGCCGCTCTCCGTATCGAACACGGTTCGGATCATTGCATTATCCGAAATAATGAATTCATCAAGACCGGTCAGGGCATTATGTCAGCTGGCGAACACACCTTGATTACAAAAAATTATTTGGATGGCCCAAGTTATGCACTGTGGCGAACATCAAAAAGTAGCTGGGGACCGATGGGAATACATTTAAATATCGGCAATCAGGAAGTGTCATTCAACACCATTAAAAACTTTGGGACTAAAGACAGTCCATGGGGCTCAGACGGAGGCGCTATCGAAATAGATTGCGGTAGATATCATAAGAAAAATATCTACATTCACCATAACTATTCGGAAGGAAATGCTGGATTCATTGAATCCAGCTGGGACTACGATTGGCCGCGATATCGACAGGAAATCTATAACTGGAAAATTGCCTTCAATGTGTGCTACGACGGACAGTCATGGCTGTTCATGTTAGCGCCATGCACAGGTATCTATTTCGATAACAATACGATAGCTCGATACAATGG
>JAKMGP010000266.1 GCA_022424905.1 Akkermansiaceae bacterium
GAACCCACTAGATCGAGCACTCTCTCATACAACGAACACGGTCGCCCCATCCCAGCACTCAACCAACCGCGCCAAATCTTTGAGCGCCTTTTCGGAGGGGGCGATGAGTCAACCGCGAGGGGCCGTCGCCGCCTAAGGAGTGCCGGAAGCATGTTGGACCTCGTTCTCGATGACGCAAAGAAGGTCCGAAGTCATCTTGGCCAACATGATAAGGAAAAGTTTGACGAATATTTGGATTCAGTCCGTCAGGTAGAAAAGCGAGTTGAACGATCCCAGGCATGGATTGATCTCCCAAAACCCGAGCTCACTGATCAAGATCGCGAACGTCTTAAGCTAGAATCTGATTCAAACGTTCCGGAAGACTATGTCGGGACAATGTACGAACTCATCTATCTTGCCTTCCGAACTGATTCGACGCGTGTTGCCACATACCAAATCGGAAGTATGGGAGACGCCACAAGTTTGAGCGGCAAGTTCCCTCAACTTCTCGGCTTTGGGAAAAACATTCACTCGCTCTGCCATGACTGGAACAAGCCTAATGGGATCGAGCCACTTGGAAAATGGGACCAGTTTTTGTCACGGAAATTTGCCGAATTTCTGACCAGAATGCGTGAAACACCTTCGAACGCAGACGGCAGCAAGAGTCTCCTCGATCAAACAACCATTCTCTATGGTTGTAGTAACAGCACGACTCACAACAACAGAAATTATCCCCTTGTATTGGCAGGCGGCAAGGGCTTGGGGTTCAAGCATGGTAATTACCATCGCTTTGAGGAGTCCGTGCCATTATCAAACTTACACCTTACTATGCTCAAAAAACTCGGCATTACTGCTGATAAATTTGCGGATAGTAATGCCTTGGTGCCGGAGGTCCTGGCTTAGCCAGATGACGGAAAATTCCGTTCTCCACTATTCGTGATGAATTTCCGACGGCAACATCGTTGAGCCTTTCTCCAGGTAAGCTGAATCAAAAACTTAAAAAGGTGATTTCCCAGTAGCTTAATAAATCAAAGCCGCGGCTCCTAGCGCTTTAGCCAACGGTCTAGAAACTTAAAGGTCCCTTTCCCATTAATCTTATGGGGTCCAACAAACCACTCGATTTCGGCGCGCTCGCCGAGCCCCAGTTTTGCCGAATACAAATGCCTTACTTTGGCGAACTCAAGGGCTACTCGTTCATCTGGTGCGACCCCATCAAAATGGCCCCGCTCAACCATAAAAGGCCGTGGGGCAATGAGCGCAGCCATTTCCGAATAATTAAAGGTGCTCCCAAGATCGAACTCAAAAATCTCATACTCAGCTTTATTCGAGTAACTGTATGGACTCCGTGTTGAGGCATTTTTCCACACCCAATCGTTAAAATCCGCGCTGCAAATTGACAAACAATAGTTGTCTACCAAGGGAGTAATACGCATTGCCGATTTCCCACCATAGGACAGACCATAAAATCCAATTCGCTCCGCATCAACAAAGTCCAGCCCGCCAAGCCAGTCTGTGATTTGTTGATGCTGTGGGACCATGAGGGAAAACAAGGTGCGCCCAATTGAGTTGGCCTTGAACTGGAGCGTTCGAAATCGGTCTTCAAAAATATAGAGGTTCTGTGGCGCAAAAGTGATAAATCCACGCTCTGCCAATTTTGTAGCAAAAGCCCCATAGTAATGCTCGTCTTTCTCTCCAATCGTCGACTGTGGCCGCCCTTCCAAACCATGCTGACAGACCACGCAAGGTCGAGATTCCCCCGGTTTTAGATCATTCGGCAGAATTAGAATGCCGTATGCAAAAAAACTAGCGTCCTTAAACACATCAAGAACAACCTCGTAAGCTTTCACCTTATCATTGATCTCAATTCGCCGGGTCCGAGGATTAGGCTCAAGTAGTTTATCATAAAACCGGCCAATTACCTTTTCAGAAAAATAGTTGCGGTAGAACTTTTGGGTTTCCCTAAAAGCGAGCGGCGAAGTCGTGTTAAGCTTCGCCATAAATTTTCGGCGCACATAGGGACTTTCCACGAGTAACTGTTGGTTGTGGCGATCAAGCTCGTGCATTTGCCGGGCATGGCGCGCTTTCTGGTCAACGACTTTGAGTATCTTTAAAGGCTCAAGCTGCTTGTCGGAATTTCCTTCCGCATGACCTGATGAAAGAAGGCGCCCGGGCTTGCCTCGTGATTTTTTTTGCTCAATCAACACTTTGGGTCCGGGTGGGTGAGCCAAAATCTTTAAATCGCGCGGAGCGATCATCTTTTTTAGCGAGCCCAGATCAAATTGTTTCAGCAAACCAAAGACATTGCGTTCCGCAGGCTCCTGCCACAAATCAGCATCAGGACCAGAATAGCCACTCACCGTAATCTTTGGGATTCGCTCATCAATCGCTGCTGCAAATAAAGCGAGCATGCCACCTTCACCGTGCCCGTGGATCCCCACTAATTTAGAGCCTAGTCGGTCCACCAACGCTAATATTTTCTGAATTTCATAACCGATAAGGTGACGCCCCAATTCAAAAGCGGGGCGATAGAGATACTCACGATTCGATATTCTGTGCGGACCTAGATCCCGGTTAATCAAAACAGGCACAAAAACATTAAACCCATCAGCAGCATACTCACGCGCGGTTTGGTAATCCATCGATAACTTATCATCGAATCCTGCTATTTCCTCCGGAGTTTGATCCGCATCCGGTAGAACGATCATCGATTCTTTTGCATTTGGAGGAGCGAGCCACAGGCCTTCTCCATACACATCACCAAAGGCCTGCCACCGAATCTCGTAAACCACAAAATCATCACCCTCCGCGATCTTGCCTAAGACTTCGAGGCTGGGGATTTTTGCCACTCGCTCATCCACCACGCCCAAGATACGTGCCAATTCCGAGCGATCTAGTTGATCCAACTCATGAGTTGCTATCGTCTCCTCAATTTTCTTGAGCAAAAAGGCATCAGCCGAATCAATGAGTCGAGAAGCGATGTCGCCTTCCCAGTCAAGTGGCTGCGTTCCAGCTAACGATTCGGCAGAGCAAGTATAATTGCAGCCAAGGAGAATAATCAGCAAACAGAACCATCGACTCATGGAAACCAATCTAACTGATAATCCCCCCTCTTAGAATAAGGAATTGTGTGACTTAGCCCAGTCACTGAAACCTACCTTTAGAAGAGCCCCTGTATCAATCCATCTTCATCCAGCTTGATTTTATCAGCTGCTGGAACTCTTGGGAGACCAGGCATCGTCATGATTGCACCACACACAATCACGACAAACTCAGCACCGGCAGATAACCTTACCTCTCGGATAGAAAGCGAATGGTCTTTCGGCGCACCTAACAATTTTGGGTCTGTGGAAAAGCTATACTGAGTCTTTGCAATACAGACGGGGAGATGCCCAAACCCATTCTCTTGGAACCACTTTATTTTATCTCTAACAACTTTATCTGCCATTACTTCATTTGCTTGATAAAGCATTTTGGCGATTGTTTCGACTTTCCCCATCAATGGCATTTCATCATCATACAAAGTTTTAAACTGCGCGGCCCCCGAGTCAGCTAGACGAGCCACTTTCTCGGCCAAGTCAATCGCACCATCACCTCCATTTTCCCAGTGACTTGTGACACTTACCTCCACATTGAATTTTTTACAGTAGTCTCTAATGACTTGGAATTCCGCTTCGGAATCAGAAACAAATTTATTGATACCAACAACCATTGGCACCCCAAATTGGCTCAAGTTGCGAATATGTCTCCCCAGATTTGAGCAGCCTTTTTTAAGCGCTTCAATATTTTCATTGTTTAAATCATCTTTCGAGACGCCCCCTTGGTGCTTTAAGGCTCTAACAGTGGCGACTAGCACCACAGCATCAGGCGAAAATCCAGCTTTTCGGCATTTAATATTAAAGAATTTTTCGGCACCCAAATCTGCTCCGAAGCCCGCTTCAGTCACGACATAATCTGATAATTTTAGTGCCGTTTTTGTTGCGATTACTGAATTACAACCATGGGCGATATTCGCAAAAGGTCCGCCGTGGATAAGAGCGGGGTTACCTTCCAAGGTCTGAACGAGATTAGGCCTGAATGCGTCCTTCAACAGCACCGTCATCGCATGATGAGCATTAATCTCTCTTGCTCTGACTGGAGTCATCTCGCGAGTGTAGGCGATGATAATATTCCCTAACCTTTCTTCCAGCTCTTCCAAATTTTGAGACAGGCAGAAAATAGCCATGACTTCTGAGGCCACCGTAATATCAAAACCATCTTCTCTTGGATAACCATTCGTGGGTCCTCCTAGTGACGATGTGATTGATCTGAGCGACCGATCATTCATATCAACCACTCGGCGGAAGGCCACTCTGCGACTATCTATCTTCGTTGAATTCCCCCAGTAGATATGATTATCAATCATGGCAGAAAGAAGGCTATGAGCCGAGGTAATCGCATGAAAGTCACCGGTGAAATGAAGATTAATATCTTCCATTGGTATCACTTGCGCATAACCACCTCCAGCGGCACCACCCTTCATGCCGAAACAGGGCCCTAAGCTTGGCTCACGAAGACACACTGTCGTTTGTTTGCCAATTTTATTTAAACCATCCGTGAGCCCAACCGAGGTTGTCGTCTTCCCTTCACCCGCTGGGGTTGGCGTTACTGCTGTGACAAGGATCAATTTCCCATCCTTATTCTTCTGTGCGTCGTTAATTGCGCTCCATGAAATCTTAGCTTTGTCATGCCCAAAAGGAACAAGATCTTTCTGATCAATCCTGAGCTTGGCCCCAATGTCATTGATGTGTTTACCGGAAACTTCTCTAGCAATATCGATATCGGTTTTATACTCGCTCATTCTTTATCTTAGGTGTGCTGTAAATCTTGAATCCATCCCATTCCCAAAGGAATCAGTGCGTTAGCTAGGATTACTAATCAGATCGGGAAGAGAGTTAGAATATTCTCAATAAAAATCAATAAGCGATCAGCATTCCACTTACCCCCAGTGATATAAATCCTATTCCTGCCCTTGAATACCCAGATAAATGATCTCTCTCGGACAGAGGGGGCTGGATTCACTCGCAATCCAAACAAAGTTGTGAATCGATAATAAAAGCGATGAATTCTAGCCTAGTAGCTCTAGCGATACTCGGCGCCCATTTAATTCCGTAACACAAACTGAAGAACTGGCGACGGGAACAAAGGAGCCGCACTCGGTATTTATCGTTGCTAGTTAATTAAATATGAATGGACAGGCCCACATCCGAACGATTGACTTTTCCCGGCGAGGACCAAAATCCTGCGCTTGCCGCGCGGTTTTAGAACTTCAACCCCAATCACAAGACCTTAGTCACACGCGACGACGCTTGGATCAAAACCACTGAAGCTTGAGCATATACTATGAAAAAAAATCTGTCTCCGCTGCTTTTCTTTTTCTTCGGGCACCTAGCCCCAGTCATGGGGGAGGAGAAAATGAACGTCCTATTTATCGCCGCAGATGATATGAACTGTGATCTGGAGGTTTACGGGAAATCCCAAGTGAAAACTCCAAATCTAAAGCGGCTCGCCGCGATGGGAATCCGCTTCGATAATGCTCATTGCCAACAGCCACTTTGCGGCCCAAGCCGTGCCAGCCTGATGACAGGCCTTCGTCCAGATACCTTAAATCTCCACACGCTAAAACATGAGTTACGCCTGAAGAATCCTGACGTCGTAACCCTAGGGCAACTTTTCAAAAATAATGGATACTTTTCCTATCGATCGGGAAAAATTTATCACTACGGAAATCCCAGCATGATCGGGACCGATGCCAACGATGACCCAGCCACATGGACGGAACGCTCCAATCCTGCCGGAATCGACAAAACTCGTGAAAGCGAAATCATCAACTTCGGCCCGAACAAAGGCCTCGGAATCTCGATGGCGGTGTGGGATCCCATTAGCAAGGACGAAGAACATACCGACGGGATGGTCGCGAGCGATGTGATAGCCCAGATCGAAAAGCATAAAGATCGGCCTTTCTTTCTTGCTGCCGGATTTTTCAATCCACACTGCCCCTATGTCGCTCCGAAAAAATACTTCGATATGTATCCTCTGGAGGAGATCACCATTCCTGATCTGGACCAGGCCAAGAAGGATTTAGAAGATGTTCCACCAATGGCCTACATGAGAGATTCAAGAAATTGGCCCTACTACTTTCCAAATATCACGGTGGATGAGGCACGGCGTTGTAAACAAGCCTACTATGCCTGCAATACCTTTATCGATGCGCAGATCGGCCGCCTTCTCGATGCTCTTGAAAAACACGACCTCATAAAGAATACCATTATCGTTTTCTGGTCAGACCATGGATATTTTCTTGGGGAAAAGGGGCTCTGGTATAAGCGCAAAGCATTTGAACGATCTACCCGTATGCCGATGCTCATCGCGGCTCCTGGTTTCACCCGCGGGAAGGCATCCCCAAAACCAGTTGAACTTCTCGACCTCTATCCGACTCTCGCAGATCTTTGCGGATTGGAGCCGCCTAAGAACTTGGAAGGGGCCTCGTTGCGTCCCTTACTCAACAACCCTTCCGATCCAAGCTGGAAAAAACCAGCCGTCACCCAAATTTGGCATCGCCACAATGCGTGGGGATACTCCCTACGCACCGAGCGATATCGATATACAGAATGGCTGCGAGGCAAAGCTGGGCGCGAATTATATGATCATAGCGTTGATCAAGGGGAAGTGACCAATCTGGCAGAAAACCCGAAGTATCAAAAATTAGTAGCTGACCTTTCTTCTCAGTTAAAACCCTTCTTCCGACTCCCCAAGGAGAAGCGTTCAACTCCCCCGAAAAAATGAACTTAGTGCGCTCCAATCTTAGTATTTTTTTATCCCTGCTCGGGTTGTCGACTTCATGCCTCGGTAACGATCCCCTTGCCCCATTTCTGAGTGCTCCGGTCTTTGAAACTCAGCGCCTATTCGAAGATCAACGCTATCCAAATGTGGTCGTCACAATTCAAGGAACGGTCCTGGCGGTTTGGGGCAATGACGGAGTGGTCGTACGCAGAAGCGAGGACGGCGGTAAGACTTGGGGTTCCGCTATTTCAGTTTCAAAAAAGGGATACCATGGTGGAGGAACTACGGTCGATACGACTTCCGGCGACGTTCTCATCTTTGTAGAGGACCGGCAGCCACCAGCCCCACTCGAAATCTACCGCAGTCAAGACGATGGCAAGTCGTGGCAAATCCAAAAAACAAAAATTGAGAAAGACCATAATGGGAATATCCCCTCCATGCACATGAATGAACACGGTATCACGCTCCGCCACGGACGCTACCGTGGACGGCTCATCCGACCGTCACGCTACTATGGCCCCAAGGGCGGGGAAGCAGAATGGCCCCTGCAATACACTAATGCTATTTATAGTGACGATGGTGGAAGAAGCTGGAAGACCAGTAAACCATTCCCCGAAAACGGAACAGGCGAGGCTGCCCTGATTGAACTTGCCGACGGCCGCATCTACTACAACTCACGTGTTCACTGGTCCAAACGACCGCGCAACAAACGTCGGCGAGAAGCATGGAGCGACGATGGCGGAGTCACGTGGAAAAAGTGGAAGATTATCGATGCCTTGCCAGATGGTGATCAGGGAAGGACCTACGGCTGCATGGGGGGACTGACTCGGCTGCCCTCGAAAGATCGCGACATCCTAATCTTCAGCAACCTCGACACCGACGCCCAACACCGCGAACGAGTCACCGTTTGGGCGAGTTTCGATGGCGGCAACACCTGGCCCATCAAGCGATTAATCGACGCTGGCCGCAGCGGCTATTCGTCGCTCGCAGTGGGCCGCCCTAATACTCCAAGTGCCGGGTGGATTTATCTACATTATGAACACGACCCATTTAAGGGCGCTCATATCTCCCGGTTTAATTTAGCTTGGATCCTTGGCGGCCAGAAAACCAGAAATGGGGCGGTCCCGAGCTCACTGATTGAAGTTGTCAAATGACGAGAAAGGATCTCCTGTTCATTTTCGTAAGATAACCGTTGTCTCCGGGATTGGAGACGTTATTTCGTCAGTAGTTCTGACTCCTCACCGCCTCCAGATCTAATCCAAAAAAATGGCCAGACTGTATTTTTCGGTTTCAAGGTTTAGGGCCTCTTTGGAGGCTGCTTTCTTATCAAGTCTCCTTACTCTGATTTCTATGACCGCAATGGTCGGAGCGAGCGAGACAAGTCATGCGCTATCGGGCATCAACAGCCGCCACCTTGATCTTTTAAACACCCACTGCGCGTCTTGCCACAACGAGAAGAAGAGCAAAGGAAAATTCCGAATCGACGAGCTTAGCCTCACCATTCAAACGACCAACGATGCGGAACGATGGCAAAAGGTGCTCAATGCGCTTAATGCCGGCGAGATGCCACCAGAAGATGAGGAACAAGTCCCTCCTTTGGAGAAAGCAGATCTAGTAGACGACCTAGGTCTAGCGATGGTCACCTTGCGAAAAAAAATGAGCGACCGCCATGGAGCAATCGCCATGAGCCGCCTTAATCGACGCGAATACCGCAACACTCTTCGCGAATTACTTGGCGTCGAAATCAATGTCAGTCAATTGCCCCCAGATCATGGCCTAGGCAACTACGATACTTCCGGCAGCAGCCTCTACATTTCGAGCAACCAAATTGAATCATACTTGGAATTAGGACGGGAGGCCGTGGAGGAAGCAATCGACCGCTACCTGGCACGCGGAGTCACCGCCAAACACCGCCACGAAGGCGAAGAGTTAACCAAAAAATACCGGGCTCATTTTAAAAAATGGGATGCGTCTACAAAATGGCGAAGTGAACTCGCCAAGGCAGGAGTGCAAACCGTGAATGAAAAAATTTATAAATCGCTAAAAACGAAACATCCATCCCGGCAAGATAAACACCTTCCCTTCTATCTCCACTTTGATGAGATATCGGGAGCGCCAGCTGTCCCCAATGACAGCGCCTTTCGTTTTTTCGACAACCCAACTCGGGTCGATCAATTTATTAGCGCTTCTGCACCAAATCATTCTTATCTCAAGAGATACCTTAATCTTCCAAAGATTGAACAAGGTGCTTTCATCACAATCCCGACCATTCATCCCAATCAGTTGCCGACAGGATATGTCGAATACCATCTCCCCCCAGGTTGGCCACCCGGGAAGTATAAAGTAAGATTTCGAGTTGCCCGCGCGGACAATTCACCTGAGGACCGTCGTTTTCTGGAATTCGGACTACGCGTGCGCAACGTCGATTTATTAAGTGCCCATGAAGTGACCGGAACCATGGAGGATCCCCAAATCATCGAGACTTCATTAGAAATCACACGTAAGCATTCTCTGGGCGAAAACCGGGACGAGAGGCAAATTTATCTCCGCGAAAAAGGGATGCATCATCAATTCCACTACCCGCGTAAAGTATTCGCGGAGACTAAAAAGCGAAACGGATATGGCCCCGAATATGTCTTTTGGATCGACTGGCTAGAGGTTGAGCGTGTCACTACAGAAGCCAAGCCCCTTCCCGAAGGCATGCAAGCTGTAGTCCAGTTATTAAATAGTGAAAAGTTGGTTGAAGAACGCTCCGATGAGGGACTATTCGTCCACCAAACCGACGGAATTAAGGCACAAAAAATCCGTATTATTAATCCAGATGCCGGAAACAACGACTTTCTCCACCTTCGCGAAGTGCAAGTAATGAGTGGGGGCAAGAATATCGCCCTCCGGGGGACTGCCTCTCAGAGCTCCACCCACGGTAATAAAAATGAACGGGGCGCAAAAAGTGCCATCGATGGAGACATGACAAGTATCAATCATACCTCAAACATGGCTGAATCCGGAGAATGGTGGGAAGTAGACCTTGGACGCGAAGCTTTGATCGATGAAGTCCGAATTTACAACCGAAACGATAGCCCAACGACGGAATCTCGCCTGAAGAATTACATCTTAGAAATCTTAGACTCGAAAGGAAATCCTCAAGGAGAAAACTATCCAAGAACCACAGAGCTTATTGATTGCTTCCAAAAATTCTTAACCCAAGCATTTAGGGGACAAGCGGTAGACCAAAGCTTCATTGATCGCCTCCTTCACTATTACCACAACAAACGGAAGGTCGACGGGCTCAAACATCGGGAGGCCCTTACCAGCACCTTGGCGATCGTCTTGAGTTCCCCAATGTTTCTCTACAAATCCGAATTCTCTTTAAAGGACCAACAGATAATCAGCCAACAAGAACTCGCTCAACGACTGTCTTATTTTCTGTGGAGCGCCCCAGCCGACGCCACACTCATCAATCTTGCAAACGCCGGAAAACTATCGGACTCCAAAGTTCTCCGCCAACAGACCGACCGACTCATTGATGACCCACGGTCCACTGCAATGATCCACGGCCTTGTTCATCAGTGGCTAGATATGGAACGGCTCGATTTCTTTAACGTAAATCTGATCAAGCATCGGACCTACGATAATAGCGTAAAGATGGCGGTTCGTGATGAAGTATACGAAACCTCATCGTTTCTTCTCAAAGAAAATCGAAGTATTACGGAATTGTTGTCGGCTGACTATGTGGTGATCAACAGCCTTCTGGGACAATTCTACGGGATTCCTGATGTTGAAGGCGACCACTTCCGAAGAGTGGCTCTTCCTAAAAACTCGCCACGCGGCGGCTTACTAGGCATGGCGGCAATTCATCTGATGGGCGGAAATGGCGACGAATCAAGTCCGGTTGAACGCGGGGCTTGGGTCCTCCGAAAACTACTTCATCAACCACCTCCACCTGCTCCTGCCAATGTTCCCAATTTAGCCAGACTTTCAGATAAAGTTCTCACGACACGTGACCGCTTAAAGGCTCATCAAGAACTCCCGCAATGCGCCAGCTGTCATCGCAAAATTGATCCAATTGGTTTTGGTTTGGAGAATTTTGACGCGGTTGGTTTATGGAGAACCGAAAACAGCTACGAAAATCCAGGTAAAGACCAAGAAAAGAAAACTTGGAAGATTGATTCAAGCGGTCAAATTCACAGAGGTCCGTTCTTTTCAAATTACTTTGGTTTGCGTGATCACATCGCCAGCCAAAAGGATGCCTTTGCCAACAGCTTTACTTCAGCTGTAATCGAATATGGAATGGGACGACCCATCGGTTTTAGTGACCAAACACTTATCAATGAGATCGTTAAACAATCGAAAGACAAGAACTACACCTTGCGTTCCTTTTTCCACGCCTTGATACAACA
>JAKMGP010000276.1 GCA_022424905.1 Akkermansiaceae bacterium
GCCCGCCTCGGCCAAAGGGCAGACTTTAACTGGACAGGTGTCAGAGTGGTCGAATGAGCACGCTTGGAAAGCGTGTGTGCGTGTGAGCGTACCGTGGGTTCGAATCCCACCCTGTCCGCCATGCTCTCAACTCATTATTGTTTAGATAGTTGGCATGCTTTCAAGTTTCCAAAATAGGGGGAGTGATACACAAAGTGATGCACCTTAAAATAAGCTAATTTGGTTTCGCAACTGGAGGTCAATACCTCTGTCGCCGCTTATTAAAACCATACCACCAGTCTTTAAAGAGACGACCTTCTACGTAAGGCAGGTGAGCCAACCCGTACTTTTCGCAACGCTTTACTCTACGACCTAACTCAATAGGCTTAGACCCTCCAGCTATAGGAAGTTGAACCTGTGGATTCTGTACAAAAATGGTGTAGTTAAACTTTGATGGTTTACTTTCATCTGACACATCGCCAGCAAGCTCCATTAAATATTTCATCAACTCTTTAGTGTGTTGAATCCGTGTCTGAACTAAATCCCATGTATGTAGACGAGGTGCAGGTTTATTACCATCTTCCCAAAGACTTGCCTCTAAACACCTTCCATAGAGACTAGGACCCGTATCGCAACTTGCAATATCAAGTGTAGCTTCAAGCTCCCAACCGAAATCTATGCTACCTTTCTTTTTAATAACTAACTTATCATAGTATTTGAGATCTTGGCCAGGAAGACCTTTTGGAACTCTACGGTTCATCAAATCACCAATGCCTTGATGACTCCAATATTGCACGATGCCACCATGAGGGATTTTCTCAATATTGCTCTGCAGTATAGAATTTACTTCTTCTAATTGTTTCTTTTGCCAAGCATCGTGACGGATGAGTCTCTCCTCTCTTCTATCTAACCATACACGTTTCTCCTCTGGGGTCCAGTTGACTTCATACGCCACCTCATCTGAATCATATTGATTACAAGATGCAAATGAGAGTAGCGCACCAGCTGCGATATATTGTTTCATCTTCATCAACGATATCTTTAGGAAATTCTTTGGTAGTCAGTGATGAAGAAATTACCGAGATGCTGCGATCAAATTCTGTGATTAAGTTTCCTCCGGCGATCGGTTCCCAATAACGTTATTAAGGGGTAAACAAATTACTAGGACTTTAAAAAACAGGCGAACGTTTCAAAATAAGCCTCGGGCGTCAATATTGCTAATAGCTGAAAATCCTTGTAAGCAAAACAAGATCAGAGCCCACTTTCTAAATGGGTCATTTTGTCTCACTCAAAGGGCGTTTCCGCACTAACATTTTATTTTCTTTCTTTGCCTTCTTAATAGAATGCCCCGTAACTAATTGATTTTTAGTTTTCTAAGAACTTTTCACAAGGCACTCCATCCTACTAAAACTCGGCACGCAAACTGCCAAGAGGAAGGTATGAATATACCACCAGAAAAACTCACAGAAAAGGCAAGGGATGCGATTATCGAGGCCCAGTCGCGGTCACTCCAATTGGGCCATCAAGAAGTAGACGTTTGGCACATTTTTGCGGCACTAATAAGTCAACAGGGGGGAATAGCCCCTTCGATTATCAAGAAAATTGGAATACCAGATAGTGCGATAGCATTGTCTCTTTCGAGGGAGCTTGATCGAAAGCCTAAAGTAAGAGGACATATAGATACTTCCCGTATGTATCTGACTGAAGAAGCCAATAACGCGCTCTCAAAGGCGGAGTTAGAAGCACAACACCTAAAAGATGAATACATCAGCGTTGAGCATATCCTGCTGGCACTCACGGAAACAAGTGATGCTAACTTTGCTAAGTTTTTAGAACAGTTCAAGATCAGTAAACGGACCGTATTGGAAGCTCTGCAAAAGGTCCGCGGAAATCAGTGTGTAACCTCACAGAATCCTGAGAGTAGTTTTGAAGCTCTTGAAAAGTATGGGCAAGATCTTGTCCAGAAAGTAAAGAGTGGAAAGCTGGATCCAGTCATAGGCCGCGATCAAGAGATCCAACGTGTGATCCGTATTTTATCGCGAAAGACCAAGAATAACCCTGTTCTTATCGGCGCCCCGGGTGTTGGCAAGACTGCTATTGTCGAAGGGTTGGCTCACCGAATCATACGCGGTGACGTGCCAGAAAGCTTAAAGGATCGCACAATATTCAGTCTTGATATGGGCTCCCTGATCGCTGGTGCAAAATTCCGAGGAGAATTTGAAGAAAGACTAAAAGCAGTTCTGCAAGAAGTTAAGAAAAGTGAAGGTGGGATTATACTCTTCATTGACGAGCTGCATACAATCGTCGGGACTGGCGGAGGCGACGGAGCGATGGATGCAGGTAACATACTTAAACCAATGCTTGCACGGGGCGAACTGAATTGCATCGGGGCCACTACGCTAGACGAGCACCGCAAATATATTGAAAAAGACGCCGCTCTTGAGCGACGCTTCCAAACAGTCGTGGTAGATCAGCCTACAGTTGAAGACACTATATCGATTTTACGTGGACTCCGCGAACGCTTTGAAATCCATCACGGCGTGCGTATTCAAGATAATGCTCTCGTTCAAGCATCAGTAATGTCTGATCGTTATATCACAGAGCGCTTTCTTCCAGATAAGGCAATCGACCTTGTGGACGAAGCGTGTGCGTTAATTCGCACAGAAATGGACAGTATGCCTTCTGAGGTAGACGAGCTTAGAAGGCGTATCATGCAACTTGATATTGAACGTGCAGCACTGAAGGTTGAAAAAGATGAAGCCTCTAAACAGCGCCTCTCAACTCTTGAAAAGGAATTGGCAAATCTCAGAGAAGCTGAAAGAGAATTGGAGCTTCGATGGGATAACGAAAAAGAGAAAATCTTTAAATCGCAAAAGATCCGTGAAGAGATCGAGTCGCTTAAACAGCAAATGGAGCAGGCAGAGCGTGCTTACGATCTTAACAAAGTAGCCGAACTACGGCATGGTAGGCTTCCTGAGCTTGAGGCAAAACTTTTGAATGCTGAAAGACTCCAGGCTTCTGATAACATCCTCAAGGAAGAAGTATCACAGGAAGAGATTGCAGATATCATTTCTAAGTGGACGGGTGTTCCAGTAACCCGTCTGATGGAAGGTGAAAAAGAAAAACTCTTGCGCCTTGAGTCAGTGCTACATGAGCGCGTCATTGGTCAGACCGAAGCCGTAACGGCTGTATCCGAAGCAATTCTAAGAGCGCGCGCTGGGATCAAAGATCCAACAAGGCCCATAGGATCATTCCTCTTTTTAGGACCAACAGGTGTAGGAAAAACAGAGCTAGTAAAAGCATTAGCAACGACGCTTTTCGATTCGGAAAAAAACATGATACGCATCGATATGTCGGAGTATATGGAGAAGCACTCGGTAGCAAGGCTGATTGGGGCTCCTCCGGGTTACGTTGGACATGAAGAAGGTGGTCAGCTTACCGAGTCAGTTCGGCGTAATCCATATTCGGTGATTCTATTTGATGAGATCGAAAAGGCACATCTAGATGTCTTCAATGTAATGCTTCAGATCATGGATGATGGCCGGATCACAGATGCACAAGGTCATACCGTCGACTTCAAGAATACGATCATCATCCTGACTTCAAATATTGGAAGTGATCACTTGCAGGCAGATTTAGAGAACGGTGAAATTACCCCAACAGCCCGTGAATCGGTTATCTCTGAGTTGCGCGGAACCTTCCGGCCAGAATTTCTTAACCGTCTAGATGATACAGTTCTTTTCAAGCCGCTATCCCTTGAGGAAATCACATCTATTGTCACTTTGCTGATCACAGAAATAAATGAGAGAATCAAAGACCGTCGCATCAGGATTGAACTTTCGAAAAATGTTCAGAAATGGATTGGAGAACAGGGTTACGATCCCGTTTACGGTGCGCGTCCACTCAAACGATTCCTTCAAAAGGAGATTGAGAACCCCATCGCACGAGCAATTATTATTGGAGAAATTGGAGAGGATTCGGTTGTCTCATTCGATCTGAACTCTGGAGAACTAGAAATGATCGTGGAAGAAAGGAAACTGGCAGCATAAATCAACTGCTAGGAATTTACTTTTGGCGGGAAAGGGTTGAAGTCGCATTTGGACCAAAGAATGACAAACCAGTCTAGATCGCGCCCATATTA
>JAKMGP010000277.1 GCA_022424905.1 Akkermansiaceae bacterium
CGAGATAATCTAACAAGCTGGCGGCTTCATGCACTGTAAATCCAGAAAGTAATCCCGGAGGCATTAGAGAGGTTGGCAAAGTAGAGCGCTCCTTAATTGCGCTCTTCCTGAAAGTGTGCTCAGCACTGCTGATGTCGCGAATGCTTACGCTAGCTCCCGCTTCGTCGGTGACAAATCCCACGAAAGACTTGCCATTCTTCAAGCTGAAAACATTGGTCGCAAATCCCTGTGCAATCGTCTTGTTCGGAACGAGGATTGCTTCAGCGAGTTCATTGCGACGATAAGTCTCGGCGATATTACCAAGGTAAGGTCCTTTTTGCTTCTCACCCTGCGATACGGTGTGACATGCATTGCAGGTTGCTCGGGCGAAAATGGCCTGGCCCAATGCCACTTCCCCTTTATGAGCCGTCACCTTTTTCAAAGCTTCCTCTGATTTCAGGGTGGCAATCTTTGGAGTTTTATCCGCTCCAGGAGCCTGAATTTTAAGTCGACCTGCGGCATCTTTTGCGGCCTTCGCCACCGCTTGATCAGGATCACTGAAAGCAATACGAATCCAATCATTAATCACAGGGTTACGTAAATCGCGGGCCGCATTGATGAAGGCAATCTTCTGCTTAGGATCAGACCATCCTTTTTCGATCGCCTTAAGCGACATTTCACGTGACTCGGGAGATCCGCCCTTGCGAGAAGCCAAAGTCACCACCGCCATCGCCGCATACTTTCCTTCAGGACTGCCGGACATCTCCGACGCCATCTTCTCAAGTGCAAGGTGGTGATTTTCCAACTTCGCGGCTTTTAAAAAATGGCCTTTTGCGGCAGTTTGCTGTTTCCCCGCACCCTTGGTTTTTTCCAATTGAACCAAAGCTTTCAAAACCGCGGAAAGAGATCCCTTGTCATCGGAGTTCACGAGAATCTTTACCGCTCCAGCAAGAGCATCGGCTGGGGTTTTAGGATCACTGGCACCCTTCACAACCAAAGGTATAGCCTTGGCCGAAACTGCTCCACCCGTCGCGATTTGTTTAATGACCACTGGGATCAACTTGTCGTCCTTGAGCGCGAGATCGATCATGCGGTCCAAAGCGTCATTCGCCGGAATACGATTCTTGTTCAGTTTGGTGATGATAAAGGCGGCCTCCTCGGCGGGAGCATCTTTTAGGACAGCTTTGAGGTTTTCTAAAATCCGGCCGGACTCTTCCCAAGTCGTTAGCTCGTAATAAGGCCCTCGTGTATCAGGGCGGGTGCCCCATGAATCGCCCTTCCACTCCGCTTCTTTGTGGTAAAGCCGAGCGAGGGTAGAGAGAAGCGGTCGGCGCTTTTCAGGGATATTCTCGGATTTCAAACGCACTAGCAAACCATCCACAACCTCCTTCTTGTGCATCCGCATCAGCGCCCATGCAGCCGCTTTCCGAGTTTCGGTATCATCGGAGTTGACCTTGGAAAAAGCCGCTTCGTGCGCCGACATTTTAGCCAAAGCACGATAAGCAGTGTGGCGGATGACGGGGTCTGTGGAGGAAAGATATTTTGAGATGAAAACAGCCGCTTTAGGGGATCCCTGTTTCTCATTGAGCTTAGAAAGCGCAAAGATTGCCTCAACGATTTCTCGTGGATTACTCCCTTCAGGAATTTTCGTAAAAAGATCCAAGGCTCCATCAACGCTAACCGGATGCCTCATCTCTCCATAGGCCCGAATTAAAAACGGCTGAATTTCTGGAAGAGTTCGTCCAGCTACCAAAGCCATCAGCGCTCCCGACTCAGGTGATCTCAACGACATTGTGAAAATAGCCGCAATCCGAGCGGAAAGTGCTTTATCAGTATCACAACTTAATTTTCCCAAAGACTCAGTCAGTTCGATGCTGTCCGCACGCCTCAGAAGGGTGCGCTGCGCCGCCAAAGTCCGGATATGCGATGACGAATTGAGAGCCTCGACCAACGCCTCATCACTCATCTTCTCAAAATCTGGAAGCGGCTCTGGGGTGTAACCCTTAGGAGTCACGCGGACGATGTATCCTTGATCTGGACCAGCCCAATTGAAAGTCGCGGGGCCTTTCCAAGCCGCTTGATAGACGGCGGACATGCCATCGACATCAGCATCGGTGGGACGGCTCACTTTGATAAATTTTTGCGGCGCGGCAGCCTCTTTGAAGGTCGCACCTAGAGGTTCAACAGTGTGACGAAAGAGCCCCGCCCGACCCCAATCGCAAGTGAAAGGAGCTTTGTTCCATTCATCAGGAAAGCCCGGCTCGTGAATATAGACACCCCCCCCCCCCGCCCCCCCACCATAGTCGGCGAGCGGATGGACATGCTCCTTTTCAAAGTTCTTATAAAGTCGTGGGTAACCGTGATCGGAAAGCGGGGTAAAGTGATGGAAGCGCACATCCCAGCCGCCACCATCGTTGGTATTATCACGGGCGAACATGTCGAGAGTGGGCGACATCGGAGTGGCGAGAATATTGCGAGTTCCTGTGGAGAATAACTCAAGATTAGACCCATCGGGCCGAAACCGGACGACGCCACCGCCACGATGTTGTAAGGTCCGACCATCGCTACCGGTCGCCTTCATAAAGCCAAAGTCACCACCCGCAATATAGATCCACCCGTCGATACCCATCGTTATATCATTCGTAGTATGATCGGCAGGGCGATCTTTGAAGCCGAAGGCGATGTCGGATATAAGCCTTTTCGATTCCTCAGCCACTCCATCATGATCACGATCAAAGAAGACTGAGATATGCGGCGGGTGCAGAAGGTAAAGTCGGTCGTGATCCCAAATTAATCCGCGCGGTGAATCGATATCGCGAATAAACTCAGTGACCTCATCAGCGCGGCCATCATTGTCGGAGTCTCGCAATCGCAAAACACGACCACGGTTTGGCTGGCGACCCAGCGAGCCATTGCCATCGGACGAAACATAAAGATCCCCTCCAGGGGAGGCCGCCACATAAACGGGATAGTTCGCCGAATGCCAAGAGGCGAAAAGGCTCTTTTCGAATCCTTCGGGAACCTCACAATCCTTTAAGATCGCAGCTTCCTCTTCAGGACTTAGCTGAGCAATTTGGGGTTTGATGTTACCGGCCTTCTCAAAGCCCTTGCTGGACGCTCCTTTGGTCTGATTGATCTCCTTTTTAGTTAGAATGGGGAATAGCTTGAGTTTCCCCTTCGGTCCCTTCAGGCGAATTTCCCAAAGCGCGGGCCACTTGCCAGTCTCCTGACCGAGAGTCGTCACACGGAGAGATTTGATATTCTGAGCATTGAAGCGATCCTTGGTATCCGACTTCCGCTGGTTCTTTGAACCATCATGAGCAATTTCCCAGTTTTTCCCATCGCGCGAGGTTTCAATCTTATAGTGATACCATTCAGTCCTTTGCTCCCAGAGGATCTCGGCCGAGCTCACCGTGGTGGGCTTTTCAAATTCGAGCTGTAGCCAAGCCGGATGAGCGGCCCCATTGGCGGTCCAACGGGTTTCGACGTTGCCATCAATAGCTCTCCAAGGAAAGTGGCTATCGCTAACTTGGACGGATGAAGCAGTCAATTTTACCTTCACAGCATCTTTGGAAGGCTTACCAAAAACCGATTCCACTTTCTCTTCCTTCGCCCCCATTTCAGTGATGACGTTAGATCCAGTATAGGGTTTGAGATAATCATCATTCAACTTTCCGGCAGCCCAGAGTAATCCGCGGGTGACCAAATCAAGGTAACGAGGATCTTCAACCGTGTGAGTATTGTGCCCCACGGTAGTTGAGAAGGTAGGCGCACCTTGTTTGGTATTGATCCACGCAACAACCGCCGAATTTTCACGGTCACCCACTTTTTGGGTCGCGAGGGCGAGAGGCTCAGCATCAAAAATCTCGCGGTTATTATAAAGCTCCTCGTTTTTAGTGACCCAATTCTCCAGCGTCTTAGTGATAGGATGATCGGGATTCGTATAAGTGATTTCGAGAGGTTTCTGCGGACCGTGTCCGGTGGAGTGCAGACCAAGATGCTTAGCCCACTTGTCTGTGCCATTGCGGAAGGAATGCATCGCACAGTGGAGATGCACCGCAGGAATAGTTTTGTGCACTTCGAGGATGTTCTCCATTAACTTGAGATCCTTATTACTGGCGGCACATTCATCGTGAATGATGATGTCATAACCTTTCGCCCAATCAGGATCATCGTAAAGTGGCAGTGGCGGATTCGTACTCCTGTCGCGCGTCCACATTACATCGACACGAACGTTAGCACGCTCTTGGATTCCTTTATAGAGAACCTCATGCTGCTTCACATAATCATGGCAGCATCCACCGGCAATCAAGAGGGCCTTGAGCGGCCGGGTGGGTTCCGGTAAAGAGGCCTTCTTCTCCTGTCCATTGGCGAGGAAAAGAGAACCCAGAGCTGCGACAGCGAGGAGAAGTGGTAGAAGACGCTTCATGAGTAGAGTCTATTCGTGCCGACTTTGCCAATTCTTTCAATCCGGCGCGCCCCTCGCTTAATTCTCAATGACCCGGAGGCGTAGGAATTGTTTCGCAACATCAGAGACCGGAGAGGCCACCCGAAAGGTGCGCCTAACACTGCCATTCCCATTTGGGACTGCGGGTAAAACCTCCTTAATGCCGGCAGAACTAGAAGACCAATCAGTGAGATTTGAAGAGACCTCAACCAGTCCTGTCACCTCAGTTTGACCAAGAAGCTGAGAGAAGCTAAAGGTGAGATAATCTTCACCATTCGTATCTGTAATTGACGCCCGAGGGCCGCGGGCTACCGCATCATTTTTCCCGGGAAGTGAGCCAAGAAAGAACTCAACAAGATTAGGCAGACCATCACCATCAGGATCATCAGAAGGCCCTGAAGCTTGCTTGGAAGTAAAAACATAACTTTGCCACAATTCATAAGTTAAAGGTTGCAGCGAGCCTCCGAGGAACCCTCCGACTTGCGCAGAACCTGCCCAACTTGCCGCAAGGGTATGATCGGGGTTTGAAGATGGATCGAGGAGGATCAATGAGATCCCCTCGCCATCCGCACAAACCGGCCAAGGTTCTGAATCGTCATAGCTGAAACTCTTTACAACGCTGGCAGAGGTTTCCACTACGATTTGCTCCCCACCATTGGAGAGCCCCCCGCCATATTGGCCGGCCACTAAAGCTTCAAATCCATCTCCATAACGTTGCCTAAAGGCTTCGAGGCTTCGCACCAAAATAACCGAAGCATCTGGTGCCAGCGAAGTCAGAAAGCTATCCGCAAACTTGAAACTAATTCCATCAGTGAAGGAAAGATCGGAGAGATCAAGTGCCTGGTTGCCAATATTCTGCAACTCGATGAATTCGAAATCGTCGGGATCAGAGAACCCCGCAGCAAGCTCATCAGCGTTCGGTGAAACAGGATGATAATGAATCTCGGAAACAACAAGGTTCGAAGAATTAGGCTGAATAAGGCCAACCTTGAACTGGGCCTCAGTAAGCGCACTCCATTCTCCTCGCGGACTACGGAGTCGAGATTTTACGGTCACCACAGATTGAGGCAGAGAAATGGGAGTCGAATAAATAAGTGCGCCACCAGCTACTGTATTTCCAAACTGGCGAGGGTCCGAACCATCAAGAGTATAGTAGATGGTGCCAGACCCTCCAGAAATTCTGACCTTAAAGCTACCAGCAACCTCTCCGCCGTTTTGGTTATAACTAGGCGGCTCGGTGTTCGGCCAATATCCAGCATCACGAAAATACTCATCGTTCGGCCCCAAAAGATAACTCCGACGAGACGAACCCGAAGCAGTCCAGTACCTCCAAAATTCAGTGTCCACCGATTGGTTAGAACGTTCATCAAGCAACGGCGAAAACTCAGAAATCGCGGTATCGATCACTTCTCTAATCCGAGAATTATTTGGTGAGGAATCATCAAGTGTTCCGCCGTTAAAGAAGTGTTTATTAATACGATCAGCAAGTATGAGGCGGAACTCCGGCCAACGTTCTAACCGTTGGAACATCCGAGAAGTCGAATCAGTCCTTGAAAGCAAATCCTCAGAGATCGTATTAAAATTTACCGGCTTGTTGCTATTACGATTACTAGTTCGACGCGGATGACCAAAGGCCCCCTCAGCATCCCAAACATAAAAGCGGTATCGCCCATCAACCGAGCGCTCACGAGCCGAGACCCAGTTATTATTTGGCCAATCCCAGGTCGCCCCATAAATATTAAGCAAAAAATAATCAGCCATCGCGATGGGATCAACCAGCTCCATCGCCCTTTCCCAATTACTTTGATTATTTACATTGGCTGCCTGAAGCCGGTTATTGAGGGCATTCCAGGCACCATTATCTCCTTCAGCAAGCCCCCCGTCGGGGTTACCCGCCTGACGGATATCCCACTGGCCCGATCCTGGGTAGTGAGATTGAAAAAATGGCTCCCGTAATCTCTCGCAGGTATTATAAAATCCTTTCCACTCGCCGTTTAAATAAAGGCTATTAAAAACACCTCGCGATCCGACATTCCCCATATCAATAAAAAGACGGCGCATCACCTCGTCCTTGATGTAGGGATTGTTAATATCATTCTTTCCAGCCCGCGGACGAAGTTGCTCGAAAGTATCAACCGGGTAATCTTCTCCAAAGATCGGGAAAGTCACCGAAGAGTCCTCATACTCGTCACGGAAATAAAGATTAAACGATGGCTTGTCCCGCGAGCTCGTTGACCACGGTGAGTTTTCAATCCCATTAAAAGTCATGCGGGGCCGAGAATAATTACTTGCAGCCATACGAAGACCTGCATCTTCACGAAAGCCCCTCGTCGAGTTTGCAGCATAGAACTCGATAAATGCTGGCCGTTCAAAGGCACGACCACGTTCGAGTGCCATATTATAGTCGCTCTTCTCAACCGCCTCCCATTTTTTATCGACATAACGCCCACCATCAATCGAGAGGACCCCATAGGGTTTGGTGAAAGAACGTTCAGTATCGGCAGTGAACAACATTGCCGGGGCCTTAGTGATGTTAGAATTCTGACCAACAAGAAAACTCCCGGATTTAATCTTAGATGGAATCGCTCCATCCAAAAACGCACGGGCACGGATACTGTGCCCAGTTCGCGAATTAATCTGTGAGAGGGATAGAGGGGCGACATAATCAATGCCATTTTTAAGCGTAGGTTCGGTCCCATCAGTCGTGTAACGAATCGTCGCGCCGGGAGTGGAAGTGGTGATTCCCAGGGTTACTGATCTGGCATGAAAACCACTTGGGGTATCGAAGTCTGGTTTTTCCACAACACCTGCATACGCAGGGCCGCCATTCGCCGCACCGGGCGATGGCTCAGAGAGATATGCGTAGCCCCCTCCGCCAGGAGGTAACCCGAGAGAATAAAAATCAAGCTGGCGAGGGAAGCCCCCTGCAAACTCAGTCTGCAGCACTCCAGAATCATCAACCAAGGCAAGATATTCCCCACCGGCATCCAATTTAAAATTCGCATGTAAATAGACTGGTGAAATTCCGGTGGTATCGAGATCGTCCGCCAATACGAGGAGATATCCTCCTGCTGGAATAGTCGTACCCGGAGGGAAACTCCATTTCCGCAGATCGGTCTCATTGTCGCTAAGGGACCACCCGGTCAAATCAACCACCGAGGCCCCGTTATTTGATAGCTCGATCCAATCCACAAATTCAGCCCGCATCTCTTCGACTGGCGCCGCCGGCTCAAAGACCCCCCCAGACGGCTCACCGATCCCAGCTTGATAGCGCCAAATTTGATTATTCTTCACGAGATCGCCACTCGCTCCACCTTGGGTGTAGTCAACCTGAAAAGAATCGAGAGAAATCGTCCGACCTGCCTCCGAGTAACTCTCTTCACGAACCCGCAAACCCGGAGTAAAGGCCGTCAGATTATTGGAATTCAAATAATTAATAAGAGCGGTTTGCTCATCAACATCCCCGTTCGCCAGATCGATTTCGTAAGTGGCCCAAGCTCCCGGATCATTATCGACAACTCGAAGGAATTCATCTTGATCGAGGGGGCGCCCAGTGTAACGAATTTCGTCGATCAAGACCCCGTAGTTTCCTCCAAATTTTCCAAATTCGATTGCCGAAGAAGGATGGACATATCCACTCTCATCATTGTCGACAAGAGCTCGAGTTTGCATGAGTTCATAGTCGAAGTAAAATTTAACTACCCCGGTATTTTCATCAAGAGATAAGGCGACATGATGCCACTCCGGACGATCATTCAACCCATTTCCATCGCGCGACCAATCGGAAGGGTCGTTGTAGCTGGAAACCAAACCATTACCCGAGTCGGTATCAACCCAGATTCTCCTCTCAGCTGGAACCGACGAGCCACCAGTTGGCCCAAGAACAAAGTTAGCATTGTCACCGTCTGGCGTATCAAGGCGGGAACGCATTCTTCCAAATGCTCCGGCATTACCATGATCAAAATCGATCTGCCACCGTGAATTACTGCCAGCATTACGACGTAGAAAAGTATGGTAACCAGCCGGCTCTCCATTAATTTTGACGAACATCTCTATCGTGAAAGAAGTATCAAAAGCACTCTTGTTTGGCACCGCAAGGCGACGATTTGAGGCCGATACGTCCATCGAGAATTGGTTGCTTCTTGCGGCATTCGCGAGCGGATCAAAAATGATCGTTCCGGGGACATCATTTGAGTAGGTGCCACCTCCGCGGCTGGTTGGTATCGCATTAAATCCATTGCTGCTAGAATCCTTGGCGACCAACACGACCGCTCCATTACTTGCGACTCCATCATCAAAACGCCAGTAGCCAAGAGTATCGTCACTAGAAGCTGCAACCACAGGAAATCCGGATGCCGAAATAAGTCCATCGCCTGACTCAGCGACGAAGTCAAAGACGGTCCCCGGTGACCCCTGATATAAAAATGAGATTCGCGTCTCATTCAAATTTAAAGCAGTGATCGCTCCAGGTGTCCAATGAGCAGACATGTCAACCGGAGGAAATAGCAAGGTCGCTTCATCTTCAGTTCCCCGGCCAGATAGAGTGTAGGTAATCGCCCCATCACCATTCTCACCCGCTCCAGGATCAGAGAGAACTCCTACTTTAAAATCAGTCCAATTACTTCCACTCCGAACTGAGGGCGACTGATCAAGCCATCCTCCTGACCTGAGATTCCCTGTTGTAATATTTGAAATTAATCCTCCGCTATTTGTATGGGTAATAGAGCTCCCATTAGCACTCGAGAAATCCTTGGATACGATATTAATCAAACTAATTCCGGCATCAATACGGAGCACTCCATCGAAAAACAAAGGCGAGTCAGGGTCGCGATTCACCACCTGCACCGCGATCGTATTCTCTCCTTCCACCAATAGATCCGAGGCCCTTCCAAGATTCAAAACTGTGGGGTTCCCTTCCGTCGCATCTTCATTGAATGCGAGCTGGTCGGAATAAATAAACATTCCCGGAGCTCCAAGATTACACCGGACCGCCTCGTTCCCATTAATAAGAACAATAATTCCGTCATCAAACTCTGTCGTTAAAATCAGATCAGCCAACGAAGCGGCCTGACCTGCAGAAACCTCAAAGGTATGTCGCAAATACAGCGATGGGGTCTTACCCTTAAGATCGGAAGCCAAATTGGTAGAGACGCGGCCATACCCAAAACCAAAGGGGGCTGATCCAGAGAGCCATTTTGAGTCGTTAAAATCGGATGAAAACCACGGTATACCCGCGCCGAGACTGGGTTGTCCGAGCTGAGAAAACTTCAGAAGTCTGTCTGACGAAGCACCACTTATTTCGCTAATCACGACATCGCCGTAAACAAATGAAGGATAGAGGAGCAAAAGAGGGATAAATTTCATAATAATACTCGGGAGGCGCCTTAGTAGAAAATGTCAGGTGATGCTTACATAAACAACGCCCCCCGATTCGGAGATTCCTCCTTTCTTAGGTGATTCGGAGTTTACTTAATCTCCTTTATCTCGAGCTTGCGATACCAAACCTTATCGTTGTGGTCTTGCAAAAAGATCCGACCACTTTGATTATGTGCGAAATTATCCTTGCTCTTAAACTTTGATTGCTTGTGAGCCTCTTTCCAGCGGTCGCTACCCACAACGATCTCAACGACGAGCTCTCCATTGAGATAGTGCTTAAGGTGCTTCCCCTTAGCGACTACCCGTGAGGAATTCCACTCACCCACCGGATTCAGCTTCTTTTTATCATTCGGGGCCAGAAAATCATAAAGCGACGATGCCTGCCGCTTTTTACTTTTCGCACCATCGGGGTGAGCATCATCAAGCACCTGATATTCCGGTCCCAGATTCGTCGAACCATATTTCGTAACACGATACTTCACCCCGCTATTGCCCTTGGAAGAAATCTTCCACTCCCAGCGAAATTCAAAGTCGGCATATTCCTTCGCAGTGTAGAGATCTCCTCCCTTTGCTTTCCGATACAATACCCCATCTTTTGCTAGCCAGCCCCCCTCCTTGACCTCTCCACCGTTTGAGTCGGTCCAGCCTTTGAGAGTTTCTCCGTCAAAAATTGAAACCCATTCCTCTTCTGCCTTAGAAGCGGCAGCTAGGACCGAAAAAGCCATCGTGTATGCTAGTATTTTCATAGTGCGATTCAAAACGGTCCAAAACCGCGTGAAATTTCACCCATTCCTGAACTTGCGTATCAGAAAATCGAGACGAACTGTTAGAAATGACTAAAAGCGTCCCTACCGTATTCATCCTAGGAATGTCCTTTCTTTCTGCCGCAGACTGGACCCAGTGGCGTGGCCCGACCCGCGACGGAAGAACCTCCAAAACAGCCGCTCCTTGGCCCAAATCGCTCTCAAACGCGAACCTAAAACTTATTTGGTCCGCTGACCTTGCCGAAGGCTACTCCAGCCCCATCGTGGCTGGTTCCAAAGTTTTTACCGTTGAGACAAAAGACAAAAAATCCGAGATAGTTCGGGCTTTTGATCGGAAAACTGGGAAACAACTCTGGGACAATGATTGGGCAGGCTCGATGCGAGTTCCTTTTTACGCTGCCAAGAATGGCTCATGGGTCCGCTCGACCCCTGCCACCGACGGTAAAACTCTCTTCGTCGGAGGAATGCGAGATGTCCTCGTCGCGATTGACGTCGAAACCGGGAAAGAAAAATGGCGCCGCGACTACCCATCCGAGGAAAAGACCCCACTCCCATCATTCGGATTCGTTTCCTCGCCCCTACTCGATGATGACCACATTTACGTGCAAGTTGGTACCGCCATGCGCAAAATCAAAAAGAGCGATGGCAAAACCGTCTGGCAATCTCTTGCTGACGAGCGTGCCATGTTCGGTAGCGCTTTCTCCTCACCCTTTCGCGCCACCATTCAGGGGGTTGATCAAATCCTGGTGCAAACCCGAAGCACCCTCGGCGGGATTCTTCCTTCAAATGGAAAAGCGGTTTGGTCCACGCCCGTAAAGGCCTTCCGTGGTATGAACATCCTTCCACCGACCCCGGTGGGCGACAAGGTTTTCACCGCAACCTACGGTGGGGGGTCATTCCTCTATGATATTGGCAAGAAAGACAAATTTCTCGCCGCTACTCAACTCTGGAACGACTCGAAGCGCGAGGGCTATATGTCCTCGCCTGTGGTGATTGATGAAAAGATTTACCTCCACGGTCGCGACAAACGCTTCCACTGCATCGACCCGAAAAGCGGTAAAACGCTCTGGAGTTCGGATGATAAATTTGGGGAATACTGCTCCATGGTCACCCAAGGCAACGGCATTCTCGCCCTTGATCAGCGGGGTATCCTCCTACACATCAATGCCAATCCCAAAGGCTTCGAACTCCTCTCCGAAGTGAAGTTAGAAACCCCCTCGACCTGGGCTCACCTCGCAGTCTGCGGCGATGAACTTTATGTCCGCCACCTCAAAGGACTCAATGTCTATCGTTGGAAGTAAAACTTACTTAGGCAGATTGAATGCCGGCTTGCGAACCGACTCGGTCTCAACATCGGTTTCGCCAAGGATATAGCGGAATCCTTCCACCCACATTTTAAGGATTTCAGGATTATAAAAGACTTCTTTGTTGTGACCAAAGGCGCTCACAAAAACGCGCCCCTCACCATACTTTTTTACCCATGCGAGTGCGTAATCATTATCCTTCCGGGGTCCCTTCCTCGTGCTATTGACTTCACTCTTCATATCTAATGCCATCAAGACGCGCTGATCGCCACGGTCAAAATCGTTATACACATAGAGCTCATCCTTAAGCTTAAATCCTTTGCCGCCGTGAACATCTTTCACGATGGGATGATTCGGGTCTTCGTTTGAAATGTCCCACGTTCCACCTGCGCCCCAGGGATGACCTCGGAAGTTACCCCCAATCATATCGATATACTCAGGCCACCCTCCATCAGTCGCCGAATGAATCGCAAAAACCCCTCCGCCGTTTTTAACATAAGAAATCAGAGATTTCCGCAGTTTCTCATCCGTCATCCCCTTCTGGATGTGCGTGTTATTGTTAAAACAAATCGCATCAAACTTCTTGATATTTTCCGGCGCGAAGTTCGAAAGATCATTTGAAAAAGTCACTTCAAAAAGCCCCGTTTCTTCACCCATTACCCGAAGCATTGTTTCGCCGATTTCAATCGAATTGTGCCGGAAGCCAAAAGGCTTCGAGAAGCAGAGAATTTGGTGTTTATTTTTCGACTTTTCTATCTTGGGTAAATTCACCTGAACCAAATCAGCCTCAGACATTGGCTTTACCTTGGCTGCATAAACGCCAAGACCAACGAGTGGGAGAAGAGCGAGGAAAAGTGGGTTCTTCATAAGAAAGAATTACTTAATCTCCCACCACTTTCTTTCGTCTTGGCGTTTGAGCTCAGCCTTCGACTCCCCAAAAGAGCACCTCCGAAGAATCAAAACGGCTAAGACATCTAGGAGTAGGACAACCAAGCCCCTGGCCCTCTTACCCAGCTACCCCAGTCCTTGAACCAGATTCGCCCGAAAGTATTTCTCATAGTTTCGACTTCGCTAAGCGTGACGAGGGCCAAACTCGTATTACACCCTAGAATTTCCCGCCTAAATTCAGGATCGACAGGTTTAGGGTTTCAGATTTTCCGATTTCCCGTTTAAACAAAGCCCGTGCCAGTTTCAGACTACATCGTCACCATCGGGCTTGAGGTCCATTGCCAAATCAAAACGAACACTAAAATGTTCTGCGGATGCCAAACCTCCTTTGCCGACGAGCCGAATACTCACACATGCCCGACCTGCCTTGGTCTGCCCGGCGCTCTCCCCGTCCTAAACGAGTTCGCCATCGAGCGCACTATTCTTGCCGGCATGCTTCTTGGATGCTCCACCCCGCCTACAGTGGTCTGGGATCGCAAGAATTACTTCTACCCGGATATGCCCAAGGATTACCAGATCACCCAGATGGATCTGCCACTCTGCCTCGGCGGCGGCGTCCCACTCTACGATCATAACTACCCCAAGGATGCTCAGAAAAAGATTAAGAAGCCTGGCAAGGTCGTTGAACTGAATCGCATCCACCTTGAGGAAGACGTCGCCAAGTCAACCCACCTCGCTAAAACCACTCTCATCGATTTTAATCGCGCCGGCACCCCTCTGATGGAAATCGTCACCGAGCCTGATATCGAGTCTGCCGAAGAAACCTTCGCCTACTTAAAGACGCTCCAGCAAATCCTCATCGCCGGAGGCATCTCGGATGCCGACATGGACAAGGGGCAAATGCGTTGTGATGTAAACATTTCAGTTCGCAAAGATGAAAGCGACCCCCTTGGCACCAAGATCGAGCTCAAGAATATGAACTCCACCTCCGCCGTGCGACGTGCCATTCATTACGAGGTTGCTCGCCAGTGCGAAGCGCTCGACAATGGGGAATCGCTTGTCCAAGCCACTTGGCGGTGGGACGAGGACCTTGGCGAAACCCAAGAAATGCGAACCAAGGAAGATGCTCACGACTATCGATACTTCCCCGACCCCGATCTCCTTCCGGTTAAAACAGCCGCCTACATCGAGAAAGTCCGCCCTCTGGTCCCCGAACTTCCTCACGAAAAATCTGCGCGCTTCCAAAAAGAACTTGGACTGACCCCCTACGACGCCTCCGTTATCACTTCAGATGTTCAGCTTGTCTCTTATTTTGAGACGACGATCACCTTGGCCAAGACTCCAGGTAAGAAAGTAGCGAACTGGATCATCAATAATTTTCTTGGGCTTCTCAACGAAAAATCGGTTGAGATTCAATCCTCACCTGTCACCCCAGCCAAGCTCTCCGACGTCCTAAACCTTATCGAGGCAGGCACCGTCTCCAACAGCCAAGCCAAAGAGCTCTTTGCCGCTCTCTGGGACACCCCTGAAAAAGATCCTGCTGCTCTGGCCAAGGAAATGGGGTTTGAGCCCGCCGACACTGGAGCCATTGATGCTCTCATCGACGAAGTCATCGCCAGCAACCCTGACAAAGTAGCCGAAATTCAAGGCGGCAACGAAAAGCTCCTTAACTTCCTGACTGGCCAAGTCATGAAAGCCTCGAGAGGTAAGGCTAATCCAAAGATTGTAACCGAAGGTTTGAGGTCGAAGCTACTCTGAGAACTAGGCATTCTTTTTAGAGCCCGGGCTCTGCCTCTTTGCGGGTCTTGCCTCGTCCTAAGCGGACGTTTCTTTAAAATCGCTTACCCGATTGGAAGATCGCCCAGCAACATCTGACGCGATTTTCCATTCTCATTCGTTTGCCAGATTATTCCTGACTCAAGATCCAACGCACTGAGCCAACCGCCGCCATAGGCACAGGTATCCAGACAAATTGCGTGCCCAAGATTGGTTGGCACGTCCCCCTGAATAGTATGACCACAAACTATCGTCTTTCCCGACTGGTGGGGCCGCTGACTATAAAATCTCTGGTAGTAATAGGTCTCTCGATCTTGTTGATTGACCGGCAAACCTGACTCTACTCCAGCGTGCACCAAAATATAATCATCCAACTCGTAGTAAAGAGCCGCGCTTTTAATAAAATCCCAATGCTCGCTTGGAACATCCTCAAAACCACCTCCGTAGGAATCTAACGTATCGCGACCTCCACACAGCCCGCTCAAAAAACGTTCACAGTCCTCTTTAGTTTCTTTAGCTCGAATCATCTGAATTTCATGATTCCCCATCAAATGAAACAAATGATGTGTCTGCTTCTTCTCTAGCAGATAATCGATCACTCCTTTGGAATCAGGCCCCCGATCTACATAGTCGCCCAAAGTGACAATCAAGTCTTTGCTCGATGGCGCAACCACCTCAAACATCGTCTCCAGTGCCGTCAAACAGCCATGAATATCTCCAATCACTAATTTCATTTTTAAAGAATTTCTCTCGTTTTTTGGGGCATTCCTTTGACCACCAATTGATAAGAGTGATCAATGAGCTCGCCCACCAAGTAGCTCGATAAGGAGCCATCTAGTACTAATGTGTTCCAGTGCTTCTTATTCATATGATAGCCCGGCAGGATCGTCTCATACTCATCTCGCAACTGCGAAGCGCGCTCCGGGTCACATTTTAAATTCATTTGCCCTACTTCGTCCTTAAACCCCAAGGTCGCAAATATTTTCCCTAGGATCTTATAAACGAGAACCTCGGGGCCAAATGGCGTCTCTTCAACCACTCTCGGTTTTGCCATGATGTGACATCGTACATCGTCCACCGAAAAGTTCATTCGCAATCTTTTCGATTTCTTACCACATTTCAACGCCGCATTAACTCCCTTAATATAAAACAACGATTGCCACCTTCACAATCCACGCTACTCCTCACACATGGAAGCCGATGCCATCCTCTTTGACTTTGACGGAGTCATTCTCGACACCGAATGGTCTATCTATGAATCAATGCGCGAGACCTTTATCGAAAACGGTCACGACCTCCCGCTTGAGGAATACGTCAAGTGTATTGGCTCGGACTTCAACACTTGGTCGCCCGAGAATATGCTCGAGGAACTCACCGGAAAAATCTTCGACTGGGAAACCATTGGCATTGCCCGTAACAAGTGGATCCGTAAGGAAATCAGTAAGCTCGACGCCATGCCCGGTGTCCGCGAAACCGTAAGTCTCTGCCGAGAAAGAGAGATGCCCCTCGCCATCGTTTCCAGCTCCAACCACAGCTGGGTAGATGGCTGGCTCGACAAACTTGGTCTCCTTAAGTCCTTCGATCACATCATCGCGCGTGAGGATGCTCCTCGCATC
>JAKMGP010000286.1 GCA_022424905.1 Akkermansiaceae bacterium
AATGCACGTCGGGCACCTTCCTGGTTATGCGGCTTCTCATGGTTGCGTAAGAATGCCCAAAGAAATGGCGATTCGCTTTTATGAAGCTGCGAGTGTTGGGACCCCGGTGATCGTGGAATAGAATTGACGAAGATTTTGCTCGAATCTATTTCAATGGGCGGCCTTTCTTTGGGTTTTACCCGCAGGAAAACCAAGTTGCCTGAAGGGCCTCGTTCAGCCAAGCTCGTTGAAGCTCTTGAAAATGTGGATGCTTGAGTCAATAGTCCAACTAAGTAATTGTGCGCATCGATATTTTAACGCTTTTTCCCAAGATCGCGACGGCTCCTCTCGGCGAGAGTATGATGAAACGTGCTCAGGAAGCCGGTTTAGTCGAGATTTGCGCGCACGATCTTCGTAAGTGGGCGACCGGAAAACACCGAAAAACTGATGATTATCTTTGCGGGGGCGGTCAGGGAATGTTGCTTAAACCAGAGCCGATTTTCGCTGCTATTGAGGAGTTGAGGCAGAAATCATCTAAGATAATCCTACTCACACCGCAAGGGAGTGTTTTTAAACAAGCAAAGGCGCGAGAGCTCTCGAGCGAAGAGCATTTGATCTTCATATGCGGCCACTACGAGGGCGTTGATCATCGTGTGATCGAGCAGCTGGTAGATTTGGAGCTCTCGATTGGTGACTACGTTTTGACCAATGGTGCGGTTGCCGCCGCAGTTGTGACAGATGCCATCGTGAGGCTCCTTCCTGGAGCACTTGGCGATGCCCGATCGGCCGTGGACGAATCTTTTTTTGATCCGAATCTTTTGGAAGCGCCGGCCTATACTAAGCCAATCGAGTTTCAAGGTCTTAAGGTTCCAGAAATCTTGCTCTCTGGGCATCACGCCAAAATCGAGGAATGGAAAGCTGAGATGTCTATTGAGCGAACTCAAGCGAACCGGCCAGATCTTCTCGACCGGTAGCCCGGTTGTTGGTCAAGTTTATTGCACCTGAATCAGGCGGCTACTTGAGCATTTCGTTGAGTGCGGTTTCGTCGATCACTGGGACGCCAAGGGATGCGGCCTTAGTTTGCTTAGATCCTCCTCCTTCTCCGGAAAGAAGGAAGTCAGTTTTTGAAGAGATAGAGCCGCTGACCTTCCCGCCATGGTTCTCAATCAGTTTTTTGAATTCTTGCCTCGGAACCGAAAGGGTCCCGGTAATCACAAAGGTTTTTCCAGTGAATCGTAGCCTCTCTGTGGTGGAAGTGAGGTCGGGTGCGAAATTATCGGATTTTGGGTTGATACCAAGTTCGCGAAGTTTTTCTAAAACGGTCTTACCTGCCTCGGATCGGAAAAATGTGCGCAGGTGCTGAGCGGCCACTGGCCCTAAATTATCATCAATCTTGTAATGCTTGAGTCGAGGGTGGTTTTCTTTCTTTCGCTTTGATTTAGAAAGTTCTGCGAAATCTGGGAGGTTGGCAAGATCAGCGACGATTTGTGACTCGGGCAGGTCACTCAGTTTTTCGTGGAGCCGTGAGAGTTCTCTGGCGGCTGACTCACCGATTTGGGAAATGCCCATCGCGAAAAGCCAGCGACTCAGTGGCATTTCCTTACGGGCTTTGATGAGAGAGTGAATCAGGGTATTTGCTCGTTTTTCTCCAAAGCGACGCTCCTTGGACTGCGTCAAGCCATCGGATGATTTGGCGGGGTCGAGAAGCAAATTGGCGAGATTATCTAGGCTAAGTGAGAAGAGATCGAGCGGGGAAGCTGCGAGTTTGGTTTCAACCAGCTTGATTGCGACGGATTCGCCAAGCCCATCGAGGTCGAGGGCCTTGCGTCCGGCAAAGTGGGTAATGCTAGTCACCGCCTGTGCAGGACATTCAAAGTTGACACACCGCCAAGCAACAAATCCATCTGGCTTTTCAATGGGGCCGTGACAGGAAGGGCATTTGTGATCAAGAGCTGTAGGTAGGTGGTAGGGTGGGGTGTTTTCCGGGCGTTTCGTGACAACTACCGAAACAACTGAAGGAATAATCTCGCCAGCTTTTTCGATTATTATGGTATCTCCAATGCGAACATCTTTGCGTTCTATTTCCTCTTGATTATGGAGAGTGGCTCGGGAAACGGTTGTGCCTGATACGAAGACTGGTTCGAGTTCAGCGACTGGCGTGAGGACACCGGTTCTGCCCACTTGAATCGTAATGTCTTTGAGAAGTGTTTCCTTTTGCTCGGGGGGATATTTAAAGGCGGCAGCCCAGCGCGGCGCACGCGAGGTAAAGCCAACGGTTTCGCGTTGCTTGAAATTGAGTAACTTGATGACGGCTCCATCAGTTCCATAGCCAAGGTCATGGCGCTTTTCGTCAAGTTCACGAATCGCAGTTAGAACTTCGTCTAGAGTATGAACATACCAAATTGGTGAGTTGCGAGGGATTAGGAATTTATCGAGTAGTTTGCGGAAATCGTCTTCGTCCTCCATATTTGCCCCCTCGTTTGCGCCGAGGCCGTGGGCTAAAAAGGCAAGGGGCCGGGAGGCTACGACTTTTGGGTCGAGTGATTTTAAAGTTCCGGCCGTTGCGTTTCGCGGATTGGCAAAAGTATCAAGTCCTGCTTCGTCGCGTTGGGTGTTGAGCTTAGCAAAGCCCTCTGAAGGCATAAAGATTTCACCTCGGACTTCGAGGAGCGGTGGAGCATTCTTAAGATTGAGAGGAATATTACGAATGGTTCGAACATTTTGTGAGATGTCGTCACCACGGTTCCCGTCACCGCGGGTTAAGGCGTAGTCAAGTGATCCGTCTCGATAAACTAGGGAGCAGGCAACCCCGTCGATTTTTGGCTCCACGGTGAGTGGTATTTCCTCAAGGTTAAGTCCCTTCTGGAGCCGCTTAAAAAATTCATCTACTTCTTCTTCAGAAAAAAGGTCATCAATTGAAAGCATTGGGAGGAGATGCGCTCGCTGCTCAAAGGTTTCTAATGGAGCTTCACCCACTCGGTGGGTCGGAGAGTTAGGGTCATGAAATTCGGGGTTTGCTTTTTCAAGATCCTCTAGTTCTCGAAAAAGTCGGTCGTATTCAGCATCCGAAACTTCCGGTTGGGCGTCTTGATAATAGAGTTGGTTGTGTCGATTGAGCTCGGAGCGGAGTTCAGCAATACGGTTGTCAAAAAGCACCCCTAATTAGTAGCGCGTCGCCTCGAAGTCGGGGAGTAAAAAAAGACACTTCTGGTATCCTAAGGGTGATGGGCGTCTGCTGAGTGGCTTCCTGGAGTGACACAATTCAAGCGGTTTGATTTTGCACAAACTTCACAAGAAGTTCGTGGTGTTAGGAAGGAAAGGCAGATCTTTTTGAATCCATGAACGACCGAGCTTTCTTCCTGGGTCTTACCTTCTCGTTAGAAGCTGCGGGCAAAATATCTCGCCCTGTTTTAGGCGCTAGAAATACCGGTTAATTCTTTCTGGTAGAAAATGCGGCTGCCTTTATGAGATCAGCCTCGACCGTGAATAGGTCACCGTTGAATTTTAACGTGCGGGGGTCTTCACCAAAAAGGGTGGTGTAAAAGACACAAGCAGCGAGATAAGCACCTTTTTGAGAGGGATGGCTTCCGTCGCTACGATAGAGCTCGTTCCCAAGTTTTGGATTCCTATCTCTGATCATTTTCCAAGTTGAACCAACTGGGGCGACATCTGCTGCGCATTTTTTAGCGGCAGAGCGATAGCTTTTGCTGAGTGCTTTCTGCATCGATTCGTAGCTTGGAAATCGTTTTTTGTTCTTCCTATCGCCATCTCTTCTGCCCCAAGTCTCATAAAAGACGAGTCTGGAACCAGATTTTTTGATGATTGTAGCTAAAGCGACCGCGGCTTTTTGAAATCGATCTGGAAAAAGTGCGGGAAACTGACTTTGGTCCTGAAGAATAATAAGGTCGAATTTTCCTTGTTTGATTTTATCAATCGTTCCCTTGTTCTTAAGGTGAAACTCGAGAGTTTTTCCACCAGGATTGATAAACGAAATCTGTGTTTCGGAGTGGGGTGATTGCTTGATCAACTCGGTCACCATTTTTCGAATGCCACCTGTGTAGCTATTTCCAATAAAGAGGATTTTTCTTGGGTGGGTGGCTGAACAAGCGGATCCAAGGAAAAGACCCAGGAGGGTTAGAAGCAGATAACGTCGCAGGGGCATTCTCGATTTTTTTAGGGCCCTTTTAGGGTAACTCAATCAAGATGGATGATTGAAGCCTTATTTTTGTTGTTTTTTGGGTGGCGAAGGAAGTGAAGATTGCTCTTTTTACTTGGTAGAATACCAATCGGCAGTAAGTAAGTTTAAAAGAATGAAGAAAATCTTTATCTCCCTTTTCTCAGTTTCAATTGTAGGAATTGCGTATTCTGCTCCGGATGTTGCGACTCTTGCGAAAGGCAAGGATCTCTACAACGGGGCAGGCTCTTGTGTTGCATGCCATATGGCTGATGGAAAGGGACAGCCTGGATCGGTTCCGCCACTGGCTGGGAGCGATTGGTTGGAGAATTCAGATCGTACGATCGCGATCGTTCTGCGCGGGATGGCCGGGCCTGTTAAAGTGAATGGTGACCGATATTACTCCGCGATGCCACCTCAGCTTCTTTTCGATGACGAGAAGATCGCTGATATGGTCACTTACGTGAACCATGCTTGGGGAAATAAGGGTGCTGTTGTGACTGCTGCCCAGGTTGCAAAGGCGAGGAAGGCACTTCCTCAGGCTGTTTACACGCCTGAAAATTTGCTGAAAGCTTTTCCCTTTGACAAAAAGAGGCAAAGAAAAAATGGGACTTATACTCCAGATTTTGATGATACCTTGATGGTGATAACGGAACCGGTTGTTTACCGCACTTTTATGCCTGGAGCATCACCAGCGGCCTTTGCAGTGGCTCTTCCGGGAAACCACTATTATTGCTGGGATGCCGGAGAATGTCGTTTGCGCTATGCCTGGACTAAGGGCGGTTTTATCCGCGGTAATCAAGTGCATTGGTCAAGTAATGGTAAACCGGTAGCAAAGTTCAACGGGCTACCTTATTACCGAGCTCAAACAAGTAAACTTAACCCGGAGGATTATAAGCACTTGGCCGAAACTGCGAGAAGCACACCCTTCTATGATACGACGGAAGCGGTTGATTTTCCGATCCAGATTGAAGGTGTCAATGGTTTTCCGAAATACAAAGGCTATCGGCTGATTCAAGGATACCCCGAATTTATTTATAAGATTGGCGATTACGAGGTCCGAGAGTTGATTCGAACTTCTAAGGATAATTTAGGGATCACTCGTAAGTTTTCAGTCTCCCCAAAGATCCCCATCACTTTCAAGCTCACTCCGGATGGATCCTCGAGCTATTCAAGTTCTGCTGGAAACATATCTAGTGATGGAACTCTAAAGCTCACCGCGAAGCAGGCTATGGAGTTTGATCTCACCATCATTGAAAAGAATCCCGCTGTACCCGCTGCCACCCAAACCCAAGGATCGAAGAAATGAAAAATTTTATCTATTTAATCGTGTTGTCAGTGTTTGCGAATTGCGCCTTCGGTGAGACGTCCCCCAATTATAAGGTGACTCAAGTACCTAATCCGCCGTCGAAGTTTGGGACCAAGCAAATCGATGGTCTTGATTTCCTCCCTGATGGACGGATGGTGGTGTGCTTACCTAGTGGTGAAATTTTCTTTTATGATCCTAAAACCTCCGAGTGGCAGCTTTTTGCAGAGGGATTACACAATCCTTTAGGGGTGATTGCTGAGTCTAATTCATCGTTAGTGATTTCCCAGCGCCCCGAAGTGACTCGTGTGAGTGATACCGATGGTGACGGGAAAGCTGATTTTTATCAGGTGATGACAGATGAATTCGGCATGTCCGGGAATTATCACGAGTTCCACTTCACTCCGGTAAAAGACAAAGAGGGAAACTACTTCTTCTCTCTGGGCACTGGCTCTTCGGGAGACGGAATTCGGCCGATCGTTAGAGGGAAGTTTGATTCCCGTGGAAGGCCAGGTCGTATGCACTCGTCTACTCCTTTTCGCGGTTGTGTGATGAAATTGACAAAGGATGGTGAGACAATTCCTTGGTCATATGGTCATCGGACTCCAAATGGACTTGGTTTTGACTTGGAAGGAAATCTTTTCGTCACTGATAACCAAGGTGATTGGGTTGGTTCAAGCAAGCTGTTCCATGTTAGAGAAGGTCGCTTTTACGGTCACGCAGCCAGCCTGACTTGGAAGTCGGGATTTAAAGGTGCACCATTGGAGGCCGATCCCAAAGACCTCGCCAAGATGCGGACCCGCGCCGCGGTCGTATTTCCTCATGGATCAATGGCGAACTCCCCAACTCAAGTTCTCGCGGTTTCTCCAGATGCGCGGTTCGGACCTTTCACTGGGCAACTTCTGGTTGGTGAAATGAACACAAATCGCATTGTTCGCGTTATGTTAGAGGAGGTCGGCGGTGAGCTTCAAGGGGCTTGTGTTCCCTTCATCGACGGAGGAGCGCTCGTGCGTGGTTGTAATCGTATGGCGTGGGCTCCGGATGGTAGCCTTTATGTGGGGCACACCAAACATACTTGGGCTGGTGGGGAGGGGATTTCACGTGTTGAGTGGAATGGAGAAGACCCTTTTGAGGCGGTCTCAATGAAGCTTACAAAAACCGGCTTCCGATTTTCATTCACCAAGCCGGTAGATCGGAAGCTGGCAGGAAAAGTCGCAAATTGGCCCTTCAAACGATACTATTATAAGTATCATAAAACTTACGGTTCTCCTCAGATTGATGTTAGCCCAGTGGAGGTTAAATCGATAGGAGTTTCGAAGGATGGAAAAGTGGTCGATGTGCATCTAGAAGAACTGAAGGCCTGGCATATTCACGAAGTGAATATTAAGGGATTAAAATCTGCAGATGGAACGTCGTTGGCCAACTCCTACTTTGCTTACACTCTGAATCGTCTGCTTGAAAATACTCCTCCTGATCCGCTTCATGCCAGCGGACCTACACAAAGGAAGAAGGGTTCTGCTGGAAAGCCAGCTAAGGTGATTGACCCGCGAGGGAAGGTTTATCAAATTGCTGATGCCAAGCTCAAAGGAGTTAAAACCTCCAATTCGCACGATGGGTATACAGGGACTGGCTATGCTGATTTTAATACAGGGAACGAGTCTATTGAATGGGATATTAAGAGTTCGAGTGAGGGTCAGGGCGAAATCTTGATTCGCTATGCCCTGGGTGCGAGTGCTCGGCCTCTCAATTTGATCGTAAATGGTGAGAAACATTCTCTTCTTCCATTTCCTGGCACAGGAGGATGGAGCACTTGGAAGGAAATAGCCGCTAGGGTGGAATTTCAAAAGGGACGGAATTCAATCGTGCTGGTGACCAATGGAGCAAGTGGTGGAAATATCGATCACCTGCAATTTATCGGGCCAAAGAGCGATTAAGGTGGACGTCTAAGGTCGTCTGCTCGTGGCTCCGATTGGTTTCCAAGTCGGGAAACGCTAAAAGGGTCCTGCATCGGACAAAAGATAGTTAGGCCGAAGTTAACTCGCTTGGTAGTTCTGAGATTGTGCCCTTAATTTCGGTAAAGAATTGATCTTTTTCGCCTATCTTAAGTGGGGCTATCCCAGTGAATTCTGAAAAGGCAGGTAAGATCAAATGCTTTGAGTGTCGGACTAAGAAGCCGGCAATCTTGAGTGATTGGCGGGGTGCCTCTTTGATTCGGATACCAGGGTGGAGGTGACCTGCAATACCGTATTCTCTCACTGAAAGATCGTCAGGATCGTGAGTGATAGTCAGCTCGTCTAATCTTAGATGTGGACTGACATCGATTGGAAAGCGATGACGGGCAAACCAGGAGCGGCGATCGTGGTTTCCTTCAGTGAGAAGTACTGGCAATTTCAAGTTTTGCAGCCACTCTTGAAATAATTCGATTGTTGATGAACTCAGTCCATCCGCGGAGTGAAAGAGATCTCCGGCAATCACAAGTTGTTTTGGTTTCTTGAAATCTATAATGTCCTTAAGCCGACCAAGATCGGAGGCGTTGGAACCTTCCGGGACAGCTAGCCCGCGTTCCCGAAAAGTGGCGGCTTTCCCTAAATGTAGGTCTGCGACAATCAGGGATTTAGAAGCGGGTAAAAAAGCGGCCCAACCTGGAAGTAATTGCACCTTGATCGGGCCGAGAGAAATTTCCATGGAAGATCTAACTTTGAGTGGCGATTAAGGCGCCCTTTTTCATTTCAGCAGCCATTAAGGTGAGGGCATTTGCGCGAGTCGGAGCGAGATGCTCCTTAAGCCCAGTTTGATCGATGAAGGAGAGATCTGCCGTAATGACATCTTCAGGGGATTCACCATCAAGAACACGAACGAAGAGGGCGATCATTCCCTTAGTTATTACAGAGTCTGAGTCTGCGAGATAGCACATCTTGCCTTCTTGTGATGAGGAATCGAGCCAAACTTGTGATTGGCAGCCTTTGATGAGACGATCTGTGGTCTGCAGTTCCTCGTTCATTGGCGCCAATTTTTTGCCTAAGCTGATGACGTATTCGTAGCGCTCCGTCCAATCTTGGAAAAGATCGAGTTCTGTGAGGAGTTCTTGTTGTTTCTCGGTGATAGTCACGTAAGACCCATAATCGTGGAGACCAAGAAAGGCAATGGAATCAACGCAACATCATGAGGGCCTTTTGAAGCGCTTCGCCGAACGATTCTACTTCCTCAAGCGTGTTGTAGGCGGCAAAGGAAGCGCGGAGAGTTCCGGTCACACCAAATCGAGCCATCAGCGGTTGGCAGCAGTGGTGTCCAGTGCGAAGGGCAAACCCCATTTGATCTAATAGAGTACCGAGATCGTAGTGGTGAATTCCGTCGAAATTAAACGAAATGGCTCCGATACGATCGCTCGGTCCGTATAGGGTAATATTCTCGAAGCCTGCGAGTATGTCAGCGGCTCGACGGATCAGCTTTTCTTCGTGACTCGCGATTTTGTTTACTCCCAAGTTATTCACATAGTCAAATGCCGTTGCGAGCGCGATCCCGCCTTCAATATTTGGGGTTCCAGCTTCGAATTTGAAAGGAGGCTCGTTGTAGGTTGTCCTTTCGAACGTAACTTCCTTAATCATTTCGCCGCCCCCCCGCCATGGAGGCAATTCGCAGAGTAAATCATATTTGCCAAAAAGGACTCCAACCCCAGTAGGTCCGTAAATTTTGTGCCCAGAAAATGCGTAAAAGTCACAATCAAGCAATTGCAGATCAATCGAAAAATGAGGAACAGACTGAGCGCCATCGACAAAAGTAAGGGCTCCGACCTTCTTTGCCTGTGAACAAATGTGAGCAATGTTATTCACAGTGCCGAAGGCGTTCGAGACATGGTTGACAGAGACCACTTTTGTTTTTTGGGAGAGAAGCTGTTCAAAAATTTCGAGGTCGAGGGTGCCGTCATCGAGGACCGGGATAATTTTCAAAGTTATTCCCAATCGTTCACAAAGCATTTGCCATGGCACGGTATTAGAATGGTGTTCTAATCCCGAGATGATGATTTCGTCACCCGCCTCCAAAAGGCCAGACCTTCCCAGAGCGGAAGCGACTAAATTGATTGAATCCGTAGTGCCGGAAGTGAAGATGATTTCTTCGGGCCGGGTCGCATTGAGGTGCTTTGCAATTGTATCGCGGGCGGCTTCATGTGCCGCGGTCGCGGCCTGAGATAGCTTGTGAACTCCTCGGTGGATATTGGAGTTGATCTTTTCGTAGTAATCCCGAGAGGATTCAAGGACACAGAGGGGTTTTTGCGAAGTAGCCGCATTATCAAGATAAACGAGAGGTTTCCCATTAATCTCCTGACTGAGAATCGGAAAGTCAGACCGAATCTGATAAGGATCAACTGCACTCACGCCTTGTCTGTAATCCCGCGAGAGCTATCCCGCAAGCGTTGGTGTCTTTACTATTGCTTTAAGGTTCTAGATTGTCACCGCGAATGGGGGAGATATTGCGGTATAGCGCTCTCGCCATTGAGGCTTGAGATCCTAAGGTTTGCTTTGGAAGGAGGGAGTGAGGTTTGCAGCGGCTTTATGCGCTTTTTTAGTGTCGAGAGAGAGTCCGGGGTCACCTTGGTCTTTGAGGTGCTGGTCTAAGATGGTGGCGAGCGTCTCTTTTATTTTGGCGTGGGTTGGATCACTGGCTAGGTTGGTCATTTCGTAATGGTCTTCATTGGTATGATACAACTCTTCGGCGGGGCGTTTCATGAATCGGTTGACAAGCATCTCGTGCTTGGGATTTGAGAAAGAAGAAAACACCCAGGTTGACCAGTAGGGGTTGTGCTCATGTTTGCCCATGAGATGTTTTTCGATATAGAGCGAAGCATGCGAAAGGTTGCGAATGTAACGCCACTTGCCATTGGTGATGGAGCGAATGGGATAGGTTGGACCTTCTGGATAATTGTTATGCATACCAAAGGCATAGTCGCGGTGATGGGAGTCTTCTCCCAAAAGAACACCCGCAAAACTGCGGCCATCAAAAGTTTTGGGGTTAGGTTTGCTACCCGAGAGTTCAAGAATCGTAGGCAGAATGTCTGCATATTGCACAATCGCGTTGGTGCGGCCTGATGTTATTTTTTGAGGCCAACGGGCCACTAGCGAAGTGTGAAGTCCGTTGTCCCAGTTTGTCCATTTACAGCCAGGGAATTGAGCGCCTTGCTCGCTTGTAAAGAGAACGAGTGTGTTGTCGGAGTTCTTGGTTTCCTCGAGGAGTGCTAGGAGCTCTCCCACTTGGGAATCCATGTAGGTGATCTCAGCAAGATAGTCAGCATATTGTTGCCGGGTCATTGGCGTATCGGCAAGATAAGGAGGGAGTTTAATATTTGCGGGTGGGTAAGCTGAAGCATCGCCCATGACCCAAGGTGCGTGTGGTTCGGTAAGCGCCACGACAAGGCAAAATGGTTGATCCGGATCTCTGGTAAGAAACTCCTTACTTCCCGAGAGGTTGTGGGGCTGAGTCGGGTTACGAACGCAATTTTGATCGAAACCGGGAATTTTTTCGAAGGGAAAAGCTGCCTTGGGTTTAACATGAGTCTTTCCTGCTAGTCCGACTCGATAACCCTGTGGTTTCAAAATGTGAGGCATACTTCGAGTTCCTGGACGACAGGTGCCGTGATTCCAAGCGCAGCCATTTCGGTGAGGATAGCGTCCGGTGTAGAGTTCGGAGCGACATGGCGAGCACATTGCCATTCCTAGATAGGCCCGATTAAAAATAAGTGATTGTTTAGCGAAAGCATCCAGGTGAGGAGTTTTGGCATTTTTGCCGCCATTTATTGGGAGGTCACTGAAGGTGCAATCATCAGCAATAATAATGAGGATGTTGGGTTTTTGAACCGCATTCAGAGAGACTGATAGCCCTAGGAATAGAGTGAGTAAGATTTTAGTCATTTGATTGTGTTGAGGGTTTTTTTAGCCGCGAATGAGACGGATTACTTTGTTGTTTTCGATGATGAAGTTGAGGCGTGATTTCTCAATTTT
>JAKMGP010000294.1 GCA_022424905.1 Akkermansiaceae bacterium
CCAATCAGTTGGACGTCCAAATCCATATCGAACTCGTTAAAGCCACGTTCTTGGACAAGGTTTAAAGTAGCTCGGTTCGGGGTTTGGGCGTTAATTATAAACGGAAAACAAGCTAAAAGCACCTGAATGAAAACCCTCATGTAGAATCATTATCATAAATCGTGACTCAGGCGAAGCAATTCTAATCCGATCAGTACAAAATTATGATCTCAGTTTAAGCAAAGATTGCCATCTCGAGGTTCTAAGACGATCTAGCTAGCGTCGTCTCCTGACGCCTTGGATCTAGTAGATCTATTTGCAAGCTTTTGGAATCCCAGATTTTGATTGATTGGTCTTCGGTTTCTTCCTAAGGGCTTTGTCAAAGAATTCTTCCATTGCCTTAAAAGTCTGGGATTCTTTTGCTCTGAACACTCCGTGCCCACCATCTTTAAATCTCATGAGTGTGATATTTTTTGCACCGCTTGCTTTAAGTCGATCAGCCATAACTTCGCCCTGCTTAAATGGAACAGTGCGATCATTTTCAGCATGAACCAAGAGGAACGGTGGGGCATCCGCGGCCACATAGGTGACCGGAGAAGCTTTTGCAGCTCGAATGTGGTGGGTTTGCTGATCTCCTGCAAGTAGTCCCCGGTTGGGAAACAATTGATTTTTCCACTTGAGAAAATTGGAGGGAGTGGCTGAGGCACAGACAGCCTGAACAAGAGAAGACTGTTCTAAATGAGTTCCTTGGCCTTCAAGGCCGGCCTCTTTTTTCGCCAAGCCAAGCATCGAGACTAGGTGTGCTCCTGCAGAATTACCATAGGCTCCAATCCGTTCTGGATCTAGCCCAAGCTCCTTCGAATTGGCGCGGAACCATCGAACGGCATTTTTGACATCATGAACACATGCGGGAAAGCCGCCGCCATTTCCAGTCAGTCGATAATTGACTGAGATACAGACGTAGCCCTTTGCCGCATAACGGGCGGGTAGAGAAGCCCAGAACCCGCCGTCCTTACTACCGCTTCTCCATCCGCCTCCATGAACAAAGACTAGACCAGGCCGGCCACCTTTCGGTGCTCCTTTATTGGGTAAATAGACATCTAGCTTCCACCGATCATGTCCGCTGCGATACACCTGATTTTTTCTCACCGTCACTCCTTCCACAAGAGCTGCCTCCGGCCTTCTCCGCTGCGTTTCACTTCGAGGGTTTTGCTTAAGACGCTCATCGAGCCTCCTTAATTCCTCTTTGGTTAATTTACCGTTCCCATCACGATCGTTCCGATTAAAAAACCGCCTCATTAGCCCAGTTGTTTCTTCAATTGTTAAAACACCATCGTTGTTTTCGTCTGTTTTCAGCCACTGTTTCAATCGCTTACTTTCAGGATCTGCGAACAATAGGGGGATCGTGAGAAGGATCACCGAGAAAACTCCTGAAATACGCATAAACAAATAAACCTCCTATCTTCTCTTCAGTTTCTATTTTTTTCAAAATAAAGAGAGGCGATCCATAATTCAGGACCGCCTCTGGTGGGAAATAAGCTCCCTAAAAAAAGATGAGATTATTCGCCTCCTTCTTCGGAGGTTTTGATCCGGAAAAAACGTGCAGTATTTGATCCCAGAAATTGACCCGGTTCAACATCTTGCCAAGTTTTTAGATCTGTAGACACTTGAAGTTTCACAAAGTAATTTTTAGTCGCGTCCTCGGTCGGCGGTAGCAGAATTGGGGGTGAAGTGTTCACTGGCGAGGGTCTTGTGATTTTGTAACTGATTCGATGAGGTCCTGTGACGGTGTCTCCTGTGGCGAAGGTGCTTAAAACAATTTCACAAGGGCCGACTGCAAGTGGAGAGGGAGGTTCAGAAGTAGTGCCATCACTCATAGTATTACGTAACTTCGTAGCGCGGTCATTGACGACCCACCATCTTTGCCACATCAACGATTCCGTTCCTTCAGGTTTGATCTTAATATTGATCACGGTTCTTGGCGTTCTTGCGTTGGCACTAATCACTTCAAAGAGTTCTCCTTCCTTGAGCGTCAGAACCGGAACTTCTTCAAGGTTAAAGCCAATATCTCGGGTGAAATTTCCGTAGGTGACTTCGCTTGCTTGCAAGTTGCCAAATGAAATGAAGCTGGCGAGGATTCCCTTAAGGATCTGAGGTGTAGATATTTTCATGAGTAGGTTTATTTTTAAGACGGAAAGCTATTTTTTCCGAGTCACGTGGACACTGATTGGTTCAATAGATCTCGTCACTTAAAAATTTGACGGAAATGGAACCTAGAAATAAGAGAGTCTTTCCCAACCTACACTTAATCTCCTTGGTCACCTAGAATGATGACTTCAAAAAATTTAGATGTCCCTCTTTCTCCTAGAGATTGGGGCACCCTCTGGGTATCTCCAAGCAGTGGGCCCCTTATTTGGAGGATTCGCGGAGATAAAGCACTCGGCTAGCGACTTCGGCTTTCTGGATTTGAGCCCATGGTGCGGTGAGCAGAGTCGGATCAAATTGATAGCCTGGCTTGCTGTCTTGGAGAACAACGACGGTGTTCAAAATGAGGTTTGCGAGGATATGGTTGTCGGTGGAGTTGAGAATTTTTGTGAGGATGGGGCGTGGGTCTTGTTGTCCAGTCAGGCCCAGAAATTCCGCAGCGCGGGTTTGTATGAGTGACTCGGTATCGTTACTAGCAAGTTGTTTAGCCTGCTCGTAAAATGGTGCTGCCTCCTTGCCGAATGAACTACAAACGATGAGGCCCCAGTAGCGATCCCAAGGATTTTTTGAACTGAGTGCAGCAGCAATTCCCTGACGGCTTTTTTCGAAACTCCCAAGGCTGAGGTCGGCAATATCGATAAGCTCCGAAATTTTTTCTTTGTGTTTCTGTCCGAAATTTATCGGATTTTTGAGTCCGTCTCTGATGAAAATGGGTTCGGGATAAAAGCTAAGGTCGGGCAATGCTTTGACCTTTTTTTGAAGTAAGGAGCGCATCTCAAGGAGAGTTTTTTGGTGAGTCGGATCGTTGGCGAGATTGTTTACTTCGTCAGGGTCAGCGGAGAGATCATAGAGCGTTTCGGCAGGACGAGATTTAAAGAATTGTTGTTGGGCAGCATTAAGTTTTCCAGCGAGATAAAGTTCACGCCATTGGGAGAAGGGCGTTTGCTTGTAGCGATACTCGTTGTAAAGGCCGTCGAAGTTGAATGGCTGGTAATTTCTGCTGTAGCGGAAATCTCCTTTTCGCAG
>JAKMGP010000296.1 GCA_022424905.1 Akkermansiaceae bacterium
TAGCTTATTGGGAAGAGAGGAAAACAAATTTAAGAGCGACCGAGATCTCCTAGGAGAATTACTTGTTTTGTCGGAATCCAGCGAAATGAAATTTGCGGTGATTGAAGCTCTTGCGAGAATGGGTGGACCGGACATACCACGCCTTCTGATTGGTTCTTGGAGTGGATGTTTTCCTCGAGAAAGAGCTAAAATCATGGACACCCTTCTCCAGCGAAAAGAGTGGTCGATGGCAATGCTTAAGGCGATAGGACAAGGTCAAATTTCGCCAAAAGCAGTCGATGTCTCGAGGCGCCAGATCCTGCGAACTCATGCGGATGCCGGGATTAAAAAGATGGCAGAGGAGTTGTTTCCCTCTCATGGAGGACTGACACGAGCGCGGCAGCTCGAGAAATTCCGATCTGCTTTGGAGCTTAAAGCGAATCCCAAAGATGGGCGAGCGGTGTTCAATCGAGCCTGTGCGCATTGTCACCTTTCGGTAAAGGGTCTTCCCATGAATGGGCCAGACTTACGCTCAATTACCGAGCGTAGCAAGGAGGGTCTCTTCACCTCAATTTTAAATCCTAACGAATCAGTGGACCCTTCTTATTTCGGTTATTCAGTGACTCTTAAAGATGGCAAAATGCTTTTTGGAAGGGTTCTTGCAGAAAAGGAGAACAATCTCACTTTGAGACTTCTTGATGGCAGTGATCGTCAGATTCTTCGAAAAAAAATTAAAGGTTTAGACGCAAGTGGGCGCTCGCTTATGCCAGATGGCCTCGAGCTTGGTATGACCCATCAAAATCTCGCTGACCTGATTGGGTTTTTACAGATCTTTGGGCGCGAAGGTGAATGAACAGCCCCCAAATGGATTCGGGTTTGGCGATGGATATCTGGGAGAGCTAGGCGATGATGCCGTGTTCCACGTTTCCGGCGACGTCGGTAAGTCGGAAGTCACGGCCAGCGTAGTTGTAGGTGAGCTGTTCGTGGTCAAGGCCAAGGAGATGGAGCATCGTAGCGTGGAGGTCATGCATGTGAAGTCGGCCGCTCACCGCGGTGTCACCCACTTCATCGGTTGCCCCGTGGGCGTGACCAGGTTTAGTACCCCCTCCGGCTAGCCAAGTCGTGAAGCCGCGTGGGTTATGGTCGCGGCCGTCCTTGCCTTGTGAGAAGGGTGTGCGTCCAAACTCTCCGCCCCACCAGACAAGGGTGTCTTCCAGAAGGCCGCGCTGTTTGAGGTCTTTTAAAAGTCCGGCCACGGGCTGGTCGGTTGCGTGAGCGTGGACCTTGTGCTTGGGCATGTTGGAATGTTGGTCCCAGCGTGGATTAACTGACTCATCGGAGTAGTTGACTTGGATAAAACGGACTCCGCGCTCTGCAAGACGGCGGGCCATGAGGCATTGTCTGCCATAGTCGTCAGTCCCTTTTTCGCCGATCCCATACATGGATTTAGTAGCTTCAGATTCTTCCGCGAGGTCGAGAATGTCGGGGGCATTCATCTGCATCCGGAAGGCAAGGTCGAAGGAGTCGATGGCAGCGTTGATATTTTGATCGTTTTTGGTTTGTGCTTGCTGTCGGTTCAGTTGTTGGAGGAAGTCGAATTGTTTTGACTGAGCGTTGAGGGGAAGGTGTGGGTTTTTGAGATTTCTGATGGTGGCTTTTGATGCAGGAAGTCCGGCTCGGCCAATGCAGGTGCCTTGGTGGACAGCTGGGAGAAAAGCATTGGAGTAGTTGCGCGGGCCGCCCTTGCTGGCAGAGGGCATAATGGTGACGAAGCCTGGAAGATTCTCGTTTTCGGTTCCCAGACCATAGGTGATCCAGCTGCCCATGGAGGGGCGGACTAAGTTAGTCGCTCCCGTATGAAGAAAGAGGGTGGAGGGGCCGTGCGCCACCCCTTCGGTATGCATGGAGTGTATAAAGCAGAGATCATCGACATGCTTTGCGACGTGGGGAAAGAGAGAGCTGACCCAGCGACCTGATTGGCCGTGTTGCTTGAAATCCCAAAGCGGTTTGAGAAGTTTTCGTTGGGATTTTTTGCCGAAGGTGTTTTTGCGGACGCCCACGAAATCGAAAGATTGTCCGTCGCGTTTGATAAGCTCGGGCTTGTAATCGAAGGAGTCAACATGGGAGGGCCCTCCAGCCATGAAGAGAAAGATGATCCTTTTAGCGCGAGCTGGTAGGACAGGAGATTTTGGAGAGAGAGGATTGCTGAGACCTTTGCCTAGAAGGGAGGAAAGCGCGAGGGAACCGAATCCACAACTGGACGATTTTAGCAGCTGGCGACGGTTGAGCATAGGCTGAAGGTTTGGTTTTGTGACATGAACTATCCCGCTGTGTGGTTTAGTTGATGAAGCGAAAGTCGATGGTTGAGAAGAGAGCTTGAGTGAGTTGGGTCCAGGCTTCTGTTTTTTGGTCGGGGGGGAAGCTGGCGAGAAAGGTTTGGGTGGAGAGGCGTTCGCTTTCGGAGGGAGGACGGGAGAGGATGAGGAGGTAAGTATCTTCGACGGTTCCCGCCTCGGCGAGAAGTCTTTTGGCGGTGAATTCTGACTGCTCCCGTATAAAGGGGCTGTTCATGAGGAAGAGTGCCTGGGTGGGGAGGTTGGTGGCGGACCGCCGTCCCACCACAAGATTTGGATTTGGGGCATCGAAGACCTCAAAAATAGGGAGCATGGAATTGCGGAACCACGGGACATAGACGCTCCGTCGGTTCGAATCAAAACGGTAGTTGAGGTCATACTGTCCAGCATTACGAATCGTCGGCCCGCCTTTGATGGGATCAAATTGTCCGCTAATGTGAAGAGCGGTGTCACGAATAGCCTCGGCTTCAAGGCGCTTACGATGAGCTCGACCAAAGAAGCGGTTTTCAGGGTCCCTATTGTCAGCAGCCTTCGAGGATAGTTGATAGGTTCGACTCAGGACGATTTCGCGGATGAGTGATTTGATTGACCAATTATTTTTGGTGAACTGGATCGCCAGGTGGTCGAGCAGTTTAGGGTGACTTGGCAGTTCTCCTGTTTTCCCAAAGTTGTCGACGGTGCGCACGATACCTTCGCCGAGGAGATATTTCCAAATGCGGTTGACCATGACTCGAGAAGTGAGCGGATGCTTAGGATCGGTGATCCACTCGGCGAGTTCAAGCCGCCCAGAATGATCTTCCGGAATTTCGGGGGATGTTCCGGCTTGGGAGGCGACGGTGATGAAACCCCGCGGAACCTTGGCTCCTTTGTTACGGACCAGGCCGCGGATGTGGACGTGCCCGTCTGCGATCGTCTCGGCTTCGGTCGGCGCCATCGTGATGGGTTGAAGTTTTTTTAATTTAGCTGTGAGTGTTTTGTGTCGGCTTTCAAGTTTCTTAAGATTTGCTTTGGGTTTCTGTGGAATTACAGAATTTGGTGTGATGAAGGCTACGGCATCGGCGATAACATGGGCTGTGGTTTTCTCGGTGGAGATGACGATTGATGCCGGATTTTCGCTTGAGAAAGGGAATGTTCCTACGCTGGTGAAGGTTCCCTGAATGGAAGCTGGCTTTGATTGGTCGATGATGACGGTCGCGTTTCCCTCGGCGTGGTAAATGGTAACGGGGACGTTTTTGGCGCGATTGGCGCCTGCGCTGTAAGCGACAAGGACCTCATAGTCGCGGGCTTCTTCTAGAGTGGTGGTGAACTCGACTTTCTTTTCTCCTTTATTGGTATTTTCGTCGTGGAGGTAGCCCTTTCCGATCCAGGGTTTGTTTGAAGTGGATTCCTTCCACTTGCCAGTGAGTTTTGCCTTGGAGGAATCGATGATGAGCCCGGGAAAACTTTTTAGTGCAGGTGAGCTTTTAAGGGTATCAATTTGTTTCTTTAGGGAGTCAATCGAACTGCGGAGCTGTGTGATCTCGGCGGGATTGGAAATTGCGAGAGGGCTGGTGGCGAAGGAAGTGACCCCAGAGGCTGCGCTGCCTTTACCCATGGAGCGCGTGCTTTGAAAGATGCCCGCAAGGGCGTAGTAGTCAGAAGTTGGGATGGGGTCAAACTTGTGATCATGGCAGCGGGCACAGCCAAGAGTCATTCCGAGGAAGGTGCGCCCGACCGCGTCGATTTGCTCGTCGACAAATTCCATTTTGAGAAGTTCGTGATCTTGCAGTTCGTAGTTCAGTGCGCCAAGGACGAGGTAACCCGAGCCGATGAGTTGGGAATTTCGTTGGATGGGCGATGAGTGGGAAAGGAGGTCTCCGGCAAGGTGCTCGCGAACGAGTTGGTGGTAAGGCTTGTCCTTGTTAAATGAGTCGATCACGTAGTCGCGGAAACGCCAAGCATCGGGAAAGACGAGGGAGCGGCCGCCACCGGAGGATTCGGCAAAGCGGGTGATGTCGAGCCAGTGGCGGCCCCATCGTTCTCCAAATTCTGGGCGAGCGAGGAGCTGAGCGACGATGGTTTGGAACGCTTGCGGAGACTTGTCTAGAAGGAAGGCTTTGAGTTGGCTAGGCGAAGGTGGTAGCCCAATAAGATCGAAGTAAACGCGACGAAGAAGGGTGGTTTTCGATGCGCTTCTGGTAGGAGTGATTTTTTGGGCTTCGAGTCGGGCGAGGATGAAGCGGTCGATATCGTTGGCTGGCCATGCGGTATCGCGGGGTTTCGGGATTGGTTGGGCAACGGGAGGTTGGAAGGACCAAAATTGGCGCCCTTTGTTGAGGTCGATTTTGGGGGTGGATTTTTTGGGTTTGTTTTCGCGAGGGTCAGGGGCCCCCATCGCAATCCATGACTTGAGATGCAGGATTTTAGAATCTGGGAGCCGGTTTTTAGGTGGCATTTCTAAGTCGCTATTGGTGTAGGAAATGGCGTTGAGGAGAAGGGAGTCCTCGGGTTTCCCAGGGATAATGGCGGGGCCGGAGTCACCACCGGTTTGCCACCCAGTGCGTGAATCAAGGTAGAGGTTGGCTTTCAGCTCTTTAGCGTCGGCGGAGTGACATTCGTAACAGTGCTCGACAAAGAGAGGACGAATGTGGGTTTCAAAATACTCAATACCCTCCGAATTGTTGGCGTGAACCATCGAGCCACTCACGAGGAAAGCGAGAGTGATTTTCAGCTGACGTAAGTTGCCAAACATAGATCAAATGAGGTTGAAAAAAGCGGCAAGGCCAATTGCGAGAGGGTTGAGTGAAGAGGCTAATTACGGAGGAATCGAGCACAATTGTTCATTTTCTGTTCAGGTTATACAGGCTAAGCTCGAGAAAACATGAGAGTGCTTGTAGTTGAGGACCAGGACGATCTGCGTGAGGTGGTGGTGGAGACGCTACGCGAGGAATCCTTTGCGGTAGATGAATCGGCAGATGGTGAAGAGGGTCTCTACAAGGCGCTGAACTGGGATTACGATATCGTGGTTCTTGATGTAATGATGCCGGTGATGAACGGCTGGGAGGTTTTGGATGGATTACGTAAGGAAAAACAGACACCGGTCCTGATGCTAACGGCTCTTGATCAGGTGTGTGATAAGGTGAAGGGCCTAAATCATGGGGCGGATGATTATTTGGCAAAACCTTTTGATTTGATGGAGTTGGTGGCACGGGTGAGAGCGGTGATGAGAAGGAAGGGCGGTGACCATTGTCCGGAGGTCACGGTTGGGAAGGTTACGATCAACACGACGGCCAAGACTTTGCGGCTAGGTGATAAGGAAGTGGAGGTGACCGCACGAGAATTTGCGATGGCAGAGTTATTAATCAAGCACCGTGACGAAGTCGTGACACGTGATTTTTTATACGACCATCTTTTCGACGAAAATGATGAGTCGATGTCAAACATGCTTGATGTTTATGTTTACAAATTACGTCAGAAATTTGGCAAAAGTTTTATCAAGACGCGTCGGGGTCAGGGGTATATCGTTGAAACAAGTTAGATGGGTATTTTTCCGCAATCGATTCGCTGGCGTATTCAGCTTTGGTATCTCCTTCTTTTGGCGGCGATTATCGCGGCGTTGTTGGCAGCATTTCATCGTAACCAACGTGAGATTAAATATCAGGTTCTTGATCGCGAGCTGAGTAATCCGATCACGCGTCTTTTGCCGAATCTGGAGAGACGCCCCGAATCTCCTCCGCGTGGTCGACGATTACCGAGGCTGGATCTTTTGGAAGATTTTGAAGATGAGCCTCGACCTGGTCTCGAGGGTGGCGGTCGGCGTAGTCCGCGTGGGCCCGATCCTTTGGAGCGCCGCCGGGTAAACTTAGATGAATTAGTGGAGGAGCTTGCGGAGAATGGGATCTTTGTGATTCACTGGAGTCGGGGTGGTGAATTACGTTTTGCTTCAGAGAATTCACCGGAGGAACTGAGGTCGTTGCCAGATAAGGTTTCTAGGGAAGGGGACCGTGTTTCGAAGGAGACGGTACAAGGGTATCGCGAAATCATCCACGCGAGTCCGAATGTCGGGATTTTAGTAGTGGGAGCTTCCGTAAAACCGATCGAAACTTACCTTTCGAAGCTTGAAACAAAGTTGATTGGGATAGGTTTTTTGATTATTGTAGGAGGATTCTTGGTAGGTTGGTTTCTGATCGGGAGATCGTTGAAGCCCATCGAGGTAATTAGTGGAGTGGCTCATCGAATCGCAGAGGGAAATCTTTCGGAGCGTATTAAGATCAGTGGGAATGGGAGCGAGTTGGGGCAGTTATCTATGGTGCTGAACGAAACCTTTGAAAAGTTGGAAACTTCATTTGAGCATCAGGTTCGATTTACAGCTGATGCCTCTCATGAGATGCGAACTCCGATTGCGGTGATCCTATCCAAGAGCCAATTTGCGCTCAGCAAGGAGCGGTCTCCTGAGAAGTATCAGGAGGCTTTGCAAACGTGCGTTGATTCGGCGCAACACATGCGCACTTTGACCTCGGGCCTACTGGAGCTCTCCAAGGTAGATTCAGGAGAATTCCATCTTCGTCCCGAGCTTGGAAATCTTGAAGAGTTGACTGGTGAAGTAGTGAAGTTGATTGAGCCACTGGCTGATGATCGAGGAATTAAGATCAAGTGTAATCTCCGGTCAATGAAGGCTGAATTTGATCCGTCTAAAATGCGGCAGGCATTATTAAATTTATTGGGTAATGCTGTTAAGTATAACCGAGAGGGAGGAGAGATCGAAGTCACTCTAAATAAGATTGGTCCCGAAATTTTTTGGTCGGTGCAAGATACTGGTTGGGGGATAGAGTCGGTAGCGCTGAAGAGCATTTTCGAAAGGTTTTATCAGGTCGATAAAGCTCGCACTCGGACTGGGCGCAATGGAACGGGACTTGGTCTCCCAATCACAAAAGCAATTGTGGAAGCACATGGAGGAACGATTTCGGTGGTAAGCGAAGTCGGAAAGGGAACGACTTTCCAGGTGAAGCTTCCGGCTGGGTAAGTCCAAGTTTGGTGCTTTGTCGATGGCTCTTAGCGCAAAGTTTTGAGAAGGGTCTTCGATCGCTTCCATTTTTCCTTTGGAGCTGGTCAACCAATTCGGTTCAGAGAATTGGGTAGTGATTTGACCTAAGGAGTTTTTGTCCGCCTTATTCGGTAAAAGCGGTAGGCTTCGGCCGGATTCTTAGGGTGGGAAAAAGTGATGCTAGTGGGAGATGCCAAGTTTTCAAAGGTCGAACCAGGGAGGTCGGCGAACCAGGTGACGAGGTCGTTCGAATATTCGACTTGATCGGTCCACCCGATGGCGGTTTGCCAGTTCAAGTTGATGCCGCCGACAGGGTCGAATTGATGCGTCACCTCGATTCTATTCATACCACCGGTCGATTGGGAATCTTTGTCGACAGATTGGATACTGAGGTCGGCCACAAGGAGAAAGTTGTCGCCATAATTGTATGGGGCAAGAGATGCAAGTTCCCACTCGAAGGCGAGGAAGCCGAAGTCAAGAGGAGCGTCGGTGTTTGAGAATTGGACATTCTCAAAAATGGGAATTTCATCGATAGATGCAGACCAGACATTTTCCTCAAGGTCGACAGTGGCGACAAGGTTGAAAAGTTCCCCTAGGGTAAAATCAAACAGGGTGTCAAACTGGTTCGTATCATTGACGCGCCAAATTCCAAATTGTGAGTCAGGAGTGTCTGGGTTTTCATTGTCAAAACGAATTGAGGCAAGGCGATCTCCGTCTGCATTATAGATACTAAAATAAAAATCGTCTCTTCGGTCGTTAGTGGAATCCTCAATGCCAATAAGGGTATCGATTTCTACGACAGGTTTTCCACTAGCGATGTGGTCATACTCAAGGTCGAGCGCGATAAAAGTAAATCTAGAGGCGGGTTGTGCGAAGCCAAGAGTCGCGGTTTTCAGGAGAGAGGGGAGAACATTTTCATCGATAGCTTGAGCACCTGAGGTGGTATCGTTTGAAATCCAACCATCGTTCCCAGACCAGTTATTCGCGCCTATGGGAAAATTGTCGAAGTCGGTGTCGTAAAGGATCTCGCCTTGAATAGTGTGAACTAGGAAAAGAAGTACGAGAAACGTTTTCACGAGGTGAGTGGAGTGTCTAGGGGACGAGCGTAATAGATTTTACGCCTTAAGCAGAGGACGCTAACAAAAAGTCGTTCCTAATGACACAAAAAAAGGCAGCCTTGTGAGGCTGCCTTCAGTGATATCAGAAATCATCAAATAATTCTTGAGCTTAAGAGTTTACGAATAAGCGCAAGCGAGATTGTTGAGGTCTTCATTATTTTCGTCAAAGTATGGGGATGCCATATTTTGTCGCTAGCCGAGTCAAAGTTTCAGTTACCTCAATCAGGTTTTTCCGGCGAACTGTGGTCACGAAGGCGCATGTTAAATTCTTCAAGAGTCACCGTGCCACTATTGTCTGCATCTAGACGCGCAAAAAGGGAAGCTAGCCGCTCTTCGGACATGTTCTGAAAGGCCTTTAGATCCGTCATCTCTCTGAGAGAAAGAAGCCCGTCATCACCAGCGATTTGGGTAAATTTTTCAGCGCGTTTGGCGATGATTCTTTTTCGAAGTGATTCGCGAAGTGATTCGCGCTCTTCAGCGCGCTTCGCAATGGTTTGTTCGCGAAGTAACCCGCGCTCATCCGAGGAGATTTTTCCGTCACCATCAGTGTCGATCCGAGCACGATTCCCAGCCCGTGCTGCCTTACGCTCTTCTTTGATAGCTTGACGCTCTTCCTCGTCGATTGAGCCGTCTTCGTTTACATCATACTTCGTTAAAAATTCCGGAAGAGTCCCGTCTCCAAATGATTTAGCGATATGATCCGCAATCACAGCACCTGCTAGGAGGCTGCTGGTCATTAATATTATTGTTAGATTCATCTTCTTGAAATTGGCTTAAATTCTATTTGAAAAAATTATTGAGCAAGTAAATCGAATAGATTTCTGCCTGAGTGGCTGGAAGAGCCGCCATCTCCGGCAGCGCTTTCCGAGGCTATCCGAAGGCCCGCAGAAGGGTCGTCAGCTGGAACCATTTCTCCGTTACTAATGGCAGTATCAAGGTCGTTTTCAAGCTGCCCCACAACTTCTACCCACCAAGCCTCATGATCAGCGGCATCTTCTAGGAAGGCTTCTCGTTGTGATGAGTCGAGAAATGACGAAACATTTTGCTCAAGGTCATGATCTGAATTTATAAAGGCATTGGTTTGACCGTTCACCCTAATAGAGGGGTGGGTTTGGTCGTGATAGGCGACGAGGACGGGAAAGATTTCGCGTTGTTGTTCTTTGGTTAGCCCGTAGTTCCTCGAATACTGATCGAGTTGCTTTTGAGAATCGCGCTGTATCTGCGATAAAACTTGGTCGACTCTGGCTAATTCTTCAAAGTTTAGGTGTGTGGTGGCTGACTTTTCGATTGAAAGGGTGTTGTTGCCATGTCGCGATGACGTAATCCGAGTTTGAAAGCTGAGTTCTCGTTTGCTGCCGCGCAAAATACTTGAAGGGCCCGTCGAATCCCCAGCGGAGACGGACTGAGATCTTCCGTTGGCCCGGTCGAATGAGCTCATGAAGACCATCGTAGCTGCTACTATGACAAGAGTGGCTGCTAAAATGAAAGAAGATCGCGACATTGTTTTACATTGTTTTAAGTTGAAGCAAACAGCATAGGCTATTTACGACGTAAACACTAGCTCTTAAATCAGGGGTAAGGTTCAAAAGCTAATCTATGAGATGAGACGAAGCGGTTTCAGATTTGGTTACAAAAAACTATTTTTTTTAGCGGGACGGGCGGGTTGTGCACCCTAGACTCAGGAAGGGAAGAATATTTCAGGACGTCCAATATTTCACAAAGGACTGTGTATAAGTTATTTAAAGCGAAGATTAATCGTCCGCTGTAACTTGTTTCGGTCTTTTTTGATTTTTTCCTGCTGATCAGGCTCCAGATAGGGAATGAGACGGTCATGAAGCGCCAAAATGAGGTGGTAGTGGTCTTCAATCGCTATTTCTTGGTTGTTAGTGATTTCAAGTGAGGTTGCCTGAATTTCGGCCAAGATCTTTTCGCGTTGCTGATCAGATAGCTCGAGGCGGCTTTCGAGGCTCTCCATGGTTTGCTTTTCCCATGTATCACTATCGTGTTCGGAGCCAATAGCAGTGGGCGTCTCTGTTGCTTGGCGCCCTTCTTTTTCTCCAATGAGGAAG
>JAKMGP010000337.1 GCA_022424905.1 Akkermansiaceae bacterium
CGGCCATTTTCCTCAACTTCGATTGCAACCCGCGCGCAGCTCACCTCAGTCAGGGTTTGATCACCAAACTTGAGTGGGACCCGGGTCACGACCGGGACAAAGGAGAGCGAGATGCGAGAAACTTTCATGGACAGGAAATAGGTTGGCCAACCCGCCCCTGAACATCAACCCTCGTTCTGGACTCCTGTAAGGGTTTTCGTAACGGTCCGACAGATACGAAGGAAATCTTCCTCAACCATGTTAAGTTGCCGGCCTTCATGACACACCAAGCCCCAAGAGCGACGGCGAGTCGCTATTCCTAATGGGAGGGCCACGAGCTCACCATTATCAATCTCAGCCTGTGCGATCCACGGGGCCACAATGCCAACACCAACACCGACTTTGGCCATTTCCTTAATCGCCCCCATATCGCCCAGACTCAAACCAGGTCGGAGACGGACTCCAGCTTCCTCGAAAGATGACTTGAGAAAGCGGTAGGTCTCGCTGGAGCGAGCATAGACGAGGAAGGACTCTTTACCGACTTCCTCGGCAGCCACCGATCCAGCCTTGGCCCACGGGTGGTCGGGAGCGACAACAAAGACTAATTCGTCTTCAAAAACAGGGTCAAATCGCGCCCAAGTGGGTTCGCGCCCGCTCATTCCAAGAACAAGGTCGATTTTACTGCGATCCAAACTTTCAATGAGCTCAGAAGTATCGCCAGATTCGATATGAATCTCTGCCCGAGGATAAAGCTCACGGAATTTTTGCATTACCATGGGGAGTAGATACGTGCAGAGCGTATGAGTGGCTCCGACCCGCAAGCGCCCTTGACCCCAGCGTTTGAGAAGACCTAGCTCTTCGTGAGCCCTCTCTAATTCGGAAATCGCAGCCTTGAACCGGCGCAATAAAATGGTCCCATTTTGTGAAAGCGCGACTCTTTTACCCGCGCGCTCGACCAATTTGGAATCGAGCTGAGTCTCAAGCGCCCGAATAGAGTGACTGACCGCTGATTGAGTCACCCCCAGCTTTTCAGCAGCTTTGGTAAAACTCTCAGTCTCAGCAACTGTCACCAGTGACCGCACTTGTCTTAGATCTGGAAGCTCCATCATTTCTAGGAACTATGAGCAGAGCGCATACCAACTCTATTTCAGCCTACCGATTAGAACCGAGGAAAAGAATTGATTTGGCAAATCATCACACCACCCCAATTCACTTTTAACCAAAAGTGCAACCCTGCAATAATCTCCCTAACCCCGCAAAACTCGAGATTGGACGAGCTCAAGATCCCCCACTAAGGTTAAGCTCAGCAATTGCACTTGATGATCAATACCACCCTAAGATCACGTCGCTCGCTCACTCTGGTAGCGTTGCTCTTCTCGTGGACTTTGATCGCCCAAGCTGAGGAAACCATTTTGCAATATTTTGGCACCAGCTGGAAAGGCATCGAGAAACGAATCCCCGAGGTGGCAGAAGCTGGCTACACCTCGCTTTGGCTGCCACCGCCCTTCAAAGGGGCTTCTGGAACCTTCTCCGTGGGCTTTGATCCCTTCGACCGTTTTGATCTCGGCAATATCGATCAATCTGGCACCATCCCCACCAAATACGGCACCAAGGAAGACCTCCTCTCACTCATCAAAATCGCCCACAGGTTTGGCATCAAAGTCTATTTTGACAATGTCATGGCGCATAACGGCGGACCGCTCGGTAACACCGAACCCGGCAATATTTTTCCCGATATTCCAGGCTTCGTGCCCGAGGACTTCCACCTTGTTCGCACCTCGAGCGGAGGTTGGCGCAAGGCCAGTAATGATGTGAACTACCAAGATGAATGGCAGGTTCTTCATCGTAATCCCTTCGCCTGGGACATCGCACATGAAACGCCCAACACGTCCTTCGATCCCGATGGTGAAATCGAGAATTCCGATTATGTAAAATGGATCGGAGTCCGACATCCCGGACATCCCGAGTGGTATCTCGATCGAGACCTTCCCATCGCCAAAGACTACGATCGCAATGATCTTTATACTTTCGCAAACAAGGAAGCGTTTGAAGATACGGGATACGGAGTAAAAAATACCGGTGCTAATAATGGCCGCTTTGATTTTGACGACCTCAATAGAGACGGACAACACAACATCAACGAGCCATCAGAACCTTTCTCCGACACCGGAATTGATGGGAGCAATCCGACCCGCCGAACGGCCGCATGGGGGTTTGAAGATGGCATCTACAATATGGGCGACCCCGTGCCAGAGGATGTCAATTCGATGCTCTTGCGCGCCCTACGTTGGTTTGTCGATGAAGCCCATCCTGATGGCTTCCGCCTCGATGCTGTAAAGCACGTTCCAGACTACTTTTTTGGCGAACAAAACGCGGATAACAAAGACCGCTCTGGAGCCGGTTATACCGGCCAAGCCCAAGTTCAATTTAATCTCACGCGCGGTCATATCGACTGGGGAAATCACCGCGATTCAGTGTTTACTAATACCCTCGCTCGGGACGACCTTCTTCTTTTCGGCGAACACCTCGGCGAGCCCCCCGGCTTCGATGGCTACCTTGCTGCCGGGATGCGTATTGCCAATGAAGATTTCCTCAACACGATAGGTGGATTTAATGGAATCGGCGGAAATCTCACCAATTTCGACCAACCAAACTATGGCACCTTTGGCACTACGACTCAAAACGCCTCCTTTCCGCTTTCCCACGACAACAATTCTATGTCGGGGCTCGATCGACCTGCCGCCTTCCAATATCTCCTGACGCGTGAAGGACTACCTATCGTTTACACAGATGGTTACAACGAAGAGGGCGCTCCCAGTTATTTCCCTAAGCCAGCACAGATTCCTTTCCTTGGACAATACGGCCAATCATGGGTCAAAGGTCCGCTCGCAGTCCGTCGAGACTTTGTTCGTGGCACGCAGATTCCAAAATGGGGTGATCAAAATTTTGCAGCGTGGGAAATGCGCGATAAGCGAGAAAATGAAAGTATGACAGATGCCGATGGTACGGTTCTTGTCGTACTTATGGCCCGAGATTTTACAAATGGGCAAGCTCGTGACTTCACAACCACTTTTCCGAGGGGAGCTCGGCTCCGTAATTATTCCAATCACGGAGATTCCTTTCATGTCACTGTAGATGAGCAAGGCAAGCTTCGCGACGACAGTGGGAATGTTCCAATTGTTCCCTCCGGCGGCCTCTTTGCCTTCTCGTGGGACAATCCACGGCTACCTCGTGTGTGGCAAGGGAGCGAGATCAAGCCCATCCAAATTTACCAAGACGGATCTCCAGCACCCCTGATGGAACACGAGCGTAAGGACGGGCGCGACGGAGATCGGGAATACGATTACACCACCCTGATTCCCCGTATCACTGAGGGAACCAAAATTCGCTTCGAGGCCCGCGCCGATGGCTCCGCCACCAATATTCTAATGAAGCTCGATGGCGGGATTGATTTAAATTCTCAGTTAGGAATCAGCAGCAAAGATCTCGCGAAGCGCGATCATCCGCCACCATTAGACCGATTTGGTGGGGATCCCGCCCAGGACCTTTTCACGGGTTATGAACAAATGCTCTTTAAAGACCGAACCGCTGAGAAATTTGCAGCCACAAATGTCGCTCGTAATATCATTGGTTCACAAGGTGCAGAAACTTGGAAAATCACGATTGGAAACGCGCCTACCCGTAATAATGGATCAGGCCCGAATACAAATTCGGGCGCTGTGACCTGGACTTACCACGATCCACGCGCCACCGATAATAGTGGCACCCCACAGTATCTCCTCACGCCTAATAACTTCGTCGAACTCCGCGTCAAAGTAGCCTATGATAACGAACCAGATACCGCGTGGGTTTATTACACCACTGATGGCCTAAGTTTCCCGGAAGGTTCACTAGGGGAGGGACGTGATAACACACACGTCGCACCTTTAACTTTTTATCAAAATGGAAACCGCGATGGAAACCGCACTCCACAGTGGTGGAAAGCTGATCTTCCTTCATTACGAAACGGCACGGTGCTGCGATACAAAATCGGATTCCACTCTCGAGATGCCGGGCCTCGTTTTCCATTTTCCGCGAATGATATTGAAATCAAGCGGCGCATGGAGACCAAATTTGAGATTAAGAACTTTGATGCCACCAAGGCCAAATTTTTCCTGCACAACGATCACGGAGAGATGGCTACCGGGCTTGAGGAAGGTTTCCACATTCTACGCACCAAAGCTTTTCTTGATCGCAATGGGCGATCCTCAATTTTCCGAACTGAGACCCAGACTTTTTATTACGATACCGCCCGCCCCACTGGCCAGATTCGCTTTCCAGCAGAAGGTGACCAACTCGGCGGATCCACTTATGGGGCCGTTATCCTTACCGATGAAAGCGTAACAGAGGTGCAGTTTCTCATCATTGACTCAAACCCTGACAACGATCAAGGCTGGGTGAAGGCAGAAGAAATTCGCGTTCCTAGCCAAATTCGTAACACCAGATTCACGAAGGAATGGCGCTTTGATTACCGTGGCATCCCGATTACCGGCACCGCAGAATTCAAAGTTCGGCTGAGAGAAGTTTCTTCCTCCAATGACAACAGCCTCAACGACGAAACTGGCCATTACACCACCATCTTGCGCAATGTTCAAACTGGCTCGCCAGTCAACTTCCGTTTTGGCTTTCCTCAAAACGAGGGCGACTTCGTAAATGAGGGCTACATCGCGAAAGTTCTCTTTGACAAGTCGATGGGGCAAGGCGTCACCGATCAAGATCTGCTTAAGCAATTTCACCTACTTATCAACGATGTCGCACTCCCAGCCAGTGCCCTTAAGATCGTGCGCAACGAAACTTCAGAAGATGACGCCCTCGCAGTCTCTCTCCCAAACCTTTACAATGGTGATCAAAATAAATTGCACGAGATCAGAGCGATCCATCAACGAGGTGATATTACCCTGACCTCGATCCGAAACGTTCGTGCCAATGTAGCCGCCCTTCCCGATGCCGATGACGACGGCATGCCAGATATTTGGGAGCTTCAACATACTCTCGAAGCTGGTAACGCGACTGGTGATCATGGCGCAACAGGTGACTTCGATGACGACGGGATCTCCAACTTACTCGAATTTCTAGCGAAAAAAAATCCCCTTCTTGCCTCCTCCCCCATCCTAAAAGCGGAAAGGAAAGGCCAGAATACCCTCCTCACCTTTGATGCCTTCCCCGACCGCCGGTATCGTCTCTGGCGCTCCGACAAACTCGAAACTATGACCCCAGATCCAGCGTATCTCACCTTTGAAGAAGAAAGCTTAAACCATCTCATTACCGAGCCAAATAATGGCGTCCGCCAATTTTATGCGCTCGAAATTACGATGCCTGAATGAAGCCCGATTAACCGAAGAACCGTTCTTGCATAAGAAGGGAAATCTTCTGGAGCTTGCCCAAGCGGTAACGACGATCAAAGACGCGGAAGTTGTCGGCACGCATTTGTTGGAGGAGTGTGTGATAAATCCGGTGCATCACTCGCGGAGCCAAAAGAGCCTTATGATCTTCGGCGGGAAGAAGCTTCGTGGCCTTGGCATAAAGTTCCTCACAACGATCCGCCTGGTCGTTCATAAATGCAATAAAGCGTTCGTCATGGACCCGCTCAATAAGATCATTCTCGGTGTATTCAAAGCGCCTCAGATCATGGAGCGGAGCGTAGATACGATCACCATTTGATAAATCCTCCCCAATATCACGGAGGATATTAGTGAGCTGAAGGGCATGACCAAGAGCAACAGCATATTCGTGAGAGCGGCTCGCATCCGCCGCAAAAAGCGGAAGGCAAACCAATCCCACCGAAGAGGCGACGCGGTAGGTATATTCCTGTAAATCCTGCCAAGTTTCAAATCGCTGCGGCTGCAAGTCCATCTGGCAACCCTCAATGACGTTGATTAAATAATCGGAAGGAATCTCGTAAAGATCTCGTACTTTAAGAATATCACTTTGCAGATCAACCAATCCAAGATCTACATTTGTGGTATTGTTAGAAAAAATTTCTTTCCACCCCGCGAGACCTTTCTTTTTCTCTTCGAGGGGGAGCTCGAGATCATCAGCAAGATCATCAATCACCCGACAGAAAGCGTAAAAACTAACGAGATGCCGCCTACGATCCGCGGGAACACAACGCAGCGCAAAAGCAAGATTCGACTTCGCTTTACGAGTGATTTCTGCGGCAGTGGGATCGGACGACATGGGGACTACTTAATGAATCCCCAGTGCCCACTATTGAAGGGCCAAAGCGAAATGAAAGCAGGTCCGACAAGGTTGTATTGTTTCACACTCCCCCAGTACCGGGAATCGAGACTGTCAGTTGAATTGTCACCCAAGGCGAAGAACTCGCGGTAATTATTCCCTTTATCAGGGTTAGCATTGAGAGTGACAGAATGACTTGAATCAGAAAATAGGGTCTTCTGGCCGCCAGTCCTTCTTGGATTAGTATATCCGGTATAAGGATAACCTTTGGAATCAGGTTCTTTGCTCATGACCCTGAGGAGAGTTTCCTCGGTCGCTTTATCTCCGTTAATGTAGAGATTTGGCTCATCAATCTGGATGGTATCACCAGGGACGCCCGAAAGACGTTTGATGTAATGGTCCCCCTTAGCCTGGCTCGACATACGATCTGGGCCATCCGTATCAATATCTCGTGTATCAAAAACGAAGGACTCTCCACGCTTCGGCTGGCGGAAGTGGTAGGAAACCTTATCCACAAGAACGAGATCTCCTGAAGTCAGGTAACCCTGAAAAATAGGGTCGCCCTTTTCAAAGTGTGGTGTTTTTCCACTCTGCTTGCGTATTAGAGCATTTTTAATTGTACTAATCCCATAAGCCTCATTAACCGGACATCCAATCACTTCGCTGCTATTATCATCAAAAGTAATCTTAGTTCTCGAGAAAAGGAAGAAGCTCGCATCTTTGATCGATACGATATTGAGATCTTTTTTAGCAACGATATTTTCGTAGGAGCGTCCCGACATCGCAAAATCAAAAACCTGTTCGCCTAACCAAGGAGTATCCCAGCCATCTTCGTCATGCTTGGTCGTCGCTACGATTCCATTTAGCGAAGGCTGCATCGAACCGGTAGGAATGCGAAAAGGTTGAAGAAAATAAGCGCGAATTCCAAGAGCCACTACGATTGCGACCCAAAAGACCTCAATATTCTCTGAGAGCCAATTGGGCTGCCGGTAGTGGGCCAGAGATTTTTCACAGGTGTTGCGAAGCTGCTTTGAGGTTTCCTTAACCGCATCAAGATCCTTTGCCTTAATCGCGGACTTGAGATCGACACGGCGCGATTCAATTTCATCAATACGGTCCGGAGCTAGGAGATCCCGCTTGTAATGCAGAAACTTTTGGGCCCCCTTCAGGAGAAGAAGCGCCTCTTTTTTCCAACGTGGCTTAAACACGCGCGTAGGGTGGTCACGGCACCATGATCTTTCAAGCTGGAAAGCCGCAAGTAAGATTTGGCCTTTCGCTTTGGTCCGAAAAACCGTAACTCCCGCGGATGAGAATTTTGACGGGCCTTCAACCAAGCGGGAAACTTCACGTCGGAAACTACTTCGGCGCCATCAAGCCGGCGATCGACGCTCAAGGCGAGGGCGACGGGTATTATTTCATCGCGGATTACCACGCGATGACCACGACTCACGATGCTAAGGAGCTTCGAGAAAATGTCCGCAATGTTGCAATCGACTTTCTAGCATGCGGATTTGATCCCTCTCGTGGGGTCTTTTTTAAACAAAGCTCGGTTCCAGAAGTCAACGAGCTGGCTTGGATCCTCTCAACAGTCTGCCCCATGGGTCTCCTTGAACGCTGCCACTCCTACAAAGACAAGATTTCTAAGGGGATTTCGGCGAACCACGCTCTTTTTGCTTATCCAGCGCTCATGGCAGCAGATATTCTCCTTTACGATTCCAATGTCGTCCCAGTGGGCGAAGACCAAAAACAACACCTAGAAGTGACCCGCGATTTAGTAGGAAAAATCAACGATCAATATGGTGAAGGAACTCTCATGATGCCAAAAGCACGCATTCGCGATGATGTTGCTAAGGTTCCCGGCCTCGATGGAGAGAAAATGAGTAAGAGTTACAACAATACCCTTCCCATCTTCGGCGATGAAAAACCAACCAAAAAATTGATCATGCGGATCAAAACAGATTCAGCAGCCGTCGAAGACCCGAAGCCGACTGAGAACTCGATCATTCTCGCACTCTACCAACTTTTCGCGAACGAGTCCGATTACGGTCAAATGATTTCGGACTACGAAAATGGAGGCTGCGGATATGGTGACTTTAAAAAGCGCCTCGCCGAAGCCTACTGGGATTATTTTGCTCCCATGCGCACCCGCCGCGAAGAGCTTGTCGCCAACCCAGATGAGGTGGATACTGTCCTCAAAGCTGGCGCTGAAAAAGCCCGCAAGGAAGCGACCAAAGTTCTCGACCGGGTGCGGAAAGCTGTCGGGCTTACTTAAAGGTCATTCGACTTTACGATAAAGAACACCATCCTTGCCTGCCTCTTGCTCAAGGGCTTCCTTAGCCTTTTCGTAAGTCATGCGATCGCTTTCTAACGAGCCATCTTCCATTGGCTTTGAGATCACCAAATTGATCTCGGACTCCGACCGATCAAGCTCAAGAGCCCTCGCAATAGAAGCTGAATATTGTTCCGCTATTTCTCCATCTTGATGCCTCGCAATAACCCGAATCACTTTTAGTTCAGGATCAAGCTCTAGTCGCGTAGCCTCATCTAAGGCAACGAGATCAATATCTAGTTCCGCAGCGGCTCGCTTGAGAAAACTCTTTCCTGAAATCAGTTCCAATTCACGATTCCAATCAATTTTATCCTCCAAGCCAAGGGGCATGATTTTGACTTCCTTTATCCT
>JAKMGP010000342.1 GCA_022424905.1 Akkermansiaceae bacterium
GATCGTAGTACCAACCCTCTGGGTTTGGGGGCACCGCGACTGCTAGGAATTACCTACGGGTGCTACAGGAGATTCTGCTAGCTAATTAAAAAGCGCTTACCACGAGGCGGAAGTAGATTTTATCACGGTTGGATGTAGGGATATCGCTGAGTAAATTTACTGTGAATGTCCCATCTTGATTTTCGATTGCTGCGCCATCTGGACTTAGCTCTCCGGCAGGTAGCCAATTCACCAAATCAGTTGATTTCTCGACCTGATAGCGAATTTGACCACCGACGATACGCTGACGATGACTGAAGCCAATTAGGTCACCATTCCTGATTAAAGCTGGAGTCACATTGGGATTTAAGTCCCGACCTAGGGCATAAGCCATGAGGTTTGTAAGCCCTGAATTTTCATATTCGGCGTTGGGATCGGTGAGCCCGTTGGTTGACATCCACGTTGTGAAGTCGGCATCAGACCCAATCAGCATGGTGTAGTCAAAACTTGCTTCAAGGGACTGTTCTATTTCCGTTGAGGCGAAGACACCGCCGGAGCTGAAGGTAGTTCCCTCTGGTAGGGTAATCTGGTTGACTTGTGTTTGGCTGCCATCATTTAACCAGTAGAAGTTGAGAAAGTTACCTTTACGTTCAATCCGAATCACAGCTACATCTGAATCAAGTGCAGGCACGGTGGTCATCGTTTCAGAGGTACCCGAAGGGTTCACGCGAATTGAGGCAATGCTGTCTCCATTCTTAAATCCAATACCGTAGCGAAAAGCGCTCTCTCCTTGTTGAGCTTCGACGAGCAAGCCGGCGTAGAATTCGCCGAATTGTACTTTTTCGAGTTTGATCTCGGTCTCAAGAGCCCAGTCTCCCCCAGGCAGCTGTCGTTTAACCCAGGGGTGAAGAACGTCATCAAGACTTGGAGCACCATTGCCAGAGGGGTTAGCCGCAATGTCAACTCGTGCCCCAAAGACGAGATCGCTACTCCCTGAACTTGAATTGTGCACTTCAGCAGCGAAGACGTTTGTTCCGCTGACAATTGCAGAAGAGACATCGAGCACCAAAACGTCTTCGGCAATCTCATCTTCTTGGCTGGAAGGTAGGCTAGTGGCGGTAGTTTTGGAGGTTATTTCACCGGCTGGAAGGCGAATCGAGCCCAGCACTTGACCATTGAGATAGTAACGGACTCCGTCATCAACAATATGGTCGATGTAAAGTTTGGCTCCGATCGGGTCACCAGTGAATTCAAATTCTTTTCTGAAGTAGTAGGTGATGAGATTGTTGCTTCGGTCTCGCCTTAAGGTTCCGGTTTGCATACCAGGACCGGGAAGGCCGTCTTCGTTAAAGCCGAGGAATCCGGGGCCGGAGCTCCAACCGGAATCATCAAAGTTTGGTTGGGCAAAGATTCCTGTCAGTTCCTCGTTGGAATCATCATACTTCCAGGTTGCTCCGAAATCGATGTAGTTCACGGCGGGGGGCAAATCTGGCTCGGGTAGTCCCAGCGGGACTTGGCTCGTCGGAATGTTAATAGTGAGGCGACCTTCGTGGTCCTGCAGGGAATAGTGGGCGCCGTTTGACGAGTTATCGTGTTTGGGAGCATTAGAGCTGCTCCAGAAGTTCCCTAGTATGGGGTCTCCGAAGTTTGAAAAACCTTCATCAAGATGCACTGAGACAGCTGCCGATTTCGTTGTTAAATTTCCGCTGCCATCGCTGGCTTGTGCAGTGAAGACATAGAAACCTGGCTGCGAAAAATCGGCAGTCAGAATACTCCCATTGGTGGCGAGTTTCACGCCAGTATTAGGGAGCACCGTCCAGTTGATTGTGACCGGTTCTCCTTCCGGATCAAAAGTTCCTGTGGTGTCCAGCGTGATGGTTTCTTCTAGGGCGATCCGTTGTGATTTTGGAGACGAGTTTAGAGCGATCACGGGAGGTGCATTGCCGGTTTTGGTGATAGTAAATTGGGTTTGTGCAACAACGTTTCCTTCGTGATCGACGCCTTCAATGGTCAGGCTATTGGTCCCTTGTTGAAGAACGACACCAGCAAGTTCCCAGGCAGTTGTGCTCGTCCACGAGAATGAGGTTTCATCTTGATCGATGGCTCGAATAAAGAAGGCCGTCGGGGGAGAAGTTCCTTGTAGGGTGATGACATCTGCCGAGGTTGGCGTCCGGGGAGTTGTGATAGCAAAGGAAGTATTGGCGACATTTGAAGTGATAAAGTTCCGTGCGAGCCCTTCGCGCCTGTTGAACCAGTTTATGTAGTGGGATTTTGTCATGTTAATGCCGGAGCCTGCAACTGCTGCAGTTTCCGCATCCATCCATGCGATGGTCCTTGCAGAACCTTTGGTGTGCTCGTCCAGTAACTTGGTCATGTAGTAATTCATTCGGCGGCGAATGAAGGGGCGGTTGAAATAGGTGCTAACTCCTCTTCTTCCCCCGAGGATGGCTTGGTTACTACGATCGAAGACCCGGTCTCCATCCCAGTGGAGAAGCATCCAACCATCTCCGTCTTTTGGTCGGTAAAAGTAGGCGTTCTTCCCTCGGTCTACGGTAATCGTATCCCAGTCTGCATCATACCCGCGAACCACTGCGTTTAGAGCCAACATGTCGGGGTTGGTAATACGATTTAGAGTTGATTCATCTGTTTTGTTTTCATCAAGCATGCGTGTGAGCTCGATAAAGTTACCGTAGTCGTAGTCTGACTCCCGGCTGCGCATGAGCCATTCGCTGTGATAGGCGATTGGGTTTCCGCTATCCTTGTAAGCCCAGTCGGCGTTTCGGCTCTGTCGTGCATTTCCATCATCACTGGTGAACCGCCATTCGTCGTCGATTCGAAGTAGCGTGCCTTTACTGCCGTTCTTGAAATTTCGTTTAAGGAAGTCGTTTGAGATGGGTTCATGACTTTCACGAAGGTTGACTCGGCCGTTATTTATAACGGTATGAGTGTATTCCATCTCATTTACTGGATGTCCAAGTTGATAGAGAAAATAGCGAGCGATGCGATCATCGTAAAAGCGCGGAGTACCGCTCCCCTGGGCCGTTCCTGAGGCGTCAATGACGCTACGCCGTCTCCCTCGGAAGAGACGGTCTCCGGGAAGTTTCCATTTCCCATGGTCAATGTTGGCGTCAGTCGCTCTGGTGAAAGGGCTGCCGCTTTTCCGAATTTCAGCGTTGTAGTAAATCTCGCTTTCGTTCGCAATAAATGTCGCATTAAAGAATTGGTTAGAAGGACGCGGGAAGTTGTAGTTGAAAGTTGGTCCTCCACCAATATTGGAGTTAAGAGCTTGGCGATCGTAGTTTGAGACAATGAATCTTTCCTGCAGAAGGACATTTGGCATCTCACGGCTGTCTACGATCCACATCGCGGGACGATCACCACCAAATTTTGGTTGGGTAGTGGTTTTAGCGCCGGAGATCGCTTCCACATAGAATTGAGTGATTTGATTGTTGGAGGTGTTCTGACTAACGGTGGCACTGTAGATCCCCTCTCCCTGATCAGTCATAGCGGTGCGTCTCCAAGTTCCGTCTCCAGAATTACTATCGAGCCGATGAACGAGAGTGACTGAGGTGAGTGCTCCGGCAGATTCGACTCTCGATGTCACTGTAACTGGGTTGCCTGGTTTTGGAACAGCGGGGCTGTGGATGACCCCAGTGACGGTCGGTGCGGGAGCAGTCAATAGAGTGGAATTGGCAGCACCTGGAGTCCCCAAGTTATCCGGAACTGGAAGAAGGAACGTTGTGCCAAATCCGTGATCGAGAGTTTGAAAAATAATCCGTGATTTTCCGCTCACCCAACGAGCGTCGAAGGAAAGAGTGTAGCTTTGGTCGAATACCGGAGATGTTGCGAAATCGACTTCTGCGCGATTGCCTTTATTATCACCATGGCCCGTTGAAATCAGATTTAGTTTCCTTCCGTCAAAAAAGCTTTGCCAGTGTGTTCCCTGACAAACCCACCCCTGGCTACTGGCAGCAGTTGGCGACATGACTGCGGGATTCCTGAGCAGGTTAGAACCCGAGTTGTTGAGAGTGACCGAGATATTTTCAAGGATAACGTGGGAATCTCCGACTAGATGAGTGTGGAGCTCTTGGCCGCTTCTGAGTGGTAACCAATAGGATCGCTCGAAGTTGCCTGTGTAAGTGAATTTTTGCATGGTGGACTTATTGCTCTCGTCGCTGTCAGCCCAGGCGCTACTGATGTTATTATTCATGCTAGGATGACGAAGTTCCATACTGCTGCCGTCGCCATCAGCCAGATTTGGCCAATCTCCTTCTGGAAGGTAGTCGACTTCATCGACAAGGTTTCCGTTTTCATCTTCGATCCTGATGAGCTCGCCACCATCTCTTAAACCACCCCGCCAATTTCCAACAATTGGAATATTACCATGGGCGGCGGTGAGACACTCTTTGTCAGCGGCGATGACCAGATATCCACCTGGTCCGATATTAGTATTATCGGGGAAATCGAAGCGGACTCCATCGCTGATTTTCCATCCGCTTAGATTGACTGTTTGGGCTCCACGGTTGAAAAGCTCGATATACTCAGCATTGCCATGGTCGGAGGGAGAATCGTACATGATTTCATTGATGACGATTGAGGTTCGGCGTGAGGCGGGATTGTTCGGTGCGTCACGAGTGTCTCCGGGTCCGCCAAACCATTCCTTACCAACTGGAAAGGATTGGAAAGTCTCCTCGCTCTTGTCTCGGTCAAGACGCACGGCATCTATGACGGAGCTGCCTTGGATTAGGAAAAGGTCAACATCACCATTTTCGTCGATCTTGAGGGTCAGGGGAATACTGAGGTAGTCTCCAGCGGAAACGCTACCGGTGAGATCGACTGCATTTGTGAAGGAGCGAGTAGAGGCAAGAGCCATTCCTGATAAGGAAACTGTAGCATCTCCGGGGGCATGAAGTTCGACCCAGTCAATCTGATCGTCTTCGCCAAAGTGAATCTCACTGATGACAAGATTAGACAAGGGGGAGCTGAGTGATTCCGTTGCTGTGATGCTGATATTTGCGCCAAAGGCGATGTCAGAGCTGCCAGCGGCTCGGTTGTGGACTTCTACCGCCAAGACATTCCGTCCCGTTTGAAGTGCCGAGCTGATGTCTATGCCTGAAGCAATCTCAACTAACTCCTGCCATTCGCGGCCCGAGCTAGCTGGAGTGTTAAAATTGACCGTTCCTGAGGGCATGTTGAAGCGAGTGATTTCTTTCCCGTTAAGATAGAAAATAACGCCATCGTCTAGGTGGGATTCGATGTCGATCATTGCGCTGGAGAAGAGTCCGTCGAATTGAAATTCGGAACGTAAGTAGTAGGTGAATCTGCCCCCGGTAGTCCATGGGGTCCCAAATGGATCAGCTGAATTTCTTCCAAAAACACCTGCGCCCTCGGACCAATTACTGTCGTCAAAATCCGATTCGCGCCATGCGGTGCCGCGGTCGAGATTTGCAGTATTCTGGTCATATTTCCAGGTAGAGGTGGTCTGCGCTATTTTTGTCGTGAAAGTTGGAAGGTCGTCCTCGCTAGCTGGCCCTCTGCCCGGAGTTCCGCCTGGTTGGTCGCTGGCTGCCCAATTACGCCACTCGCCATTGGAGAGATTAGGGTTGATCCGAGTGAGGGTGTGACCGGTCCCATCGGCCGCGGCAGGCCATTTTCCACCATCGTTGTATCGGATCGTGGTCATAACGACACCATTCTTATTTTTCAGGGTAAGCCTTTCCCCAGAGTTCGATAACGCGCCGGTGTATGGCCCGAAGATGCGCGTATCTTCAGGAATGCTAGGGTAAGCGGCTCTCAAGGTCACCTCGTCGACTGGCGAAACCAAAATAGTTTCAAACTGTTTAAAGATGTGAGCGCCCGTGTCTCCAGCGTTAAAATCTGGGAAAGTGTAGTCGATCCCGTCTGAAAAATACCACTTACCCATATCAAACGGAGTTCCGGTATTGTTCGTGACTTCCACAAAATCTGGATCACCAGCTTTAGCGTTGTATTGGATTTCGGTGAAAATGATCTGCTCTGCCGCGGCTGGAATGATGCCTGAGATAGCGCAAAATCCGGATGTGAAAACTAACTTAAGAGCATTTATAGACTTGGATTTCATAGTGTGTGTGCGAAGCGCGCCGAGGAATTGTAGGA
>JAKMGP010000001.1 GCA_022424905.1 Akkermansiaceae bacterium
GAGTCCATGGACGACGGTGCCGGGCAGGGAAGGCATCGCCTCGCAGGGCAGCCTCACCACTAGCCAGGTGGTTTTAAATACCAGGAATCATCCGCACAAGTTCTACCGGGTAGTCGGTGAATAAGAGAGCACGAACCTGGGATTGATCTACAGTATTTCAACGTCGTGCCGGATGGGACCAACTTGGGTGCTGCGGCTTGGGAGTCGATCAAGTCCGGGCAAGTGGCCGGGGTGCCAAAGGATTGCCTCTGGCTTTTGATCTTGCTGGCGGCCAGGAATTTGCTTTTGTCGGAGGGTCCCTGAACCAGTTTCTACCCACCGAAATTTTTATCCCGGAAACAATATGAAACTCAGAAAGATCCTATTCCTAATCGGCACGGTATTGTCCCTGTCGTCACCTTCAGTTTTCAGCGATGAGAAGTCGAACGATCAGAAAAACTTTGGATTGAAAGTTGCGGTCTATGTTTCAAGTAATCCGGCGACAAAATTTCAGGGGGCCACTCATCTCGCCTTCGGGGCAAAAGATCTGGAGATCGTGAGCGACTGCTTCGGCAGTCAGTTGATGTATCGTGAAATTTCCAAGGAGCCCTTCAAGGTTTCGCCGCTCGCGCTTAAAAAACATCACTCGCTTGTCTATCATCCGGCAGATCAGCTCTATTACCTGAACGATACCGATCACCATCGCATCATCGCCTTCAAGAATCCCGCCAGTAATAAGATCAGCGCCCAGACTAAAAAGATTGCCGGCCTTGCCTTGGATCGCCCCCACGATGTCGTCCTCGATCCTGAGACGGGTTGGATTTATACCATCAATCCCAATTCAGGGCATGTCTTTCGCTTCAAAGGGATCGGGAAAAATGAGTCCGTGCTCAAGGTTCCCGTTCAGGGATATTCCCGAGCCCTGACCTTTGTGCATGGAAAGCTCTATGTCATTAATTCGGCAAAGGGGCGTGTTGTGGAAGTCGTGGATTGGGAGAAAAAAGAGTTCAAGATCTACGACAGTTTTGATCCCACGAGCCGCACCGGGCCCGCAGGCTCCTGGAAGAGGACAGGGCTGGTGCTCAACGATCTCGATTTCTTCGACGGCTACTGGTACGCGACGAGTTATTTTACGAAATCGTACGCCCGCGGAACCGATCCGGATGAGCATAAGTTCATTCGCTTCAAAAAGCTGGAAGACCTTGTTTCCGGGGATTGGACTGACCTCAGTCATCTTGTCCCCAAGGGCATGACGCCTTACTATCTCACGACAAAAGGGAAAAAGCTCTACCTAGCGATTTTCAATCATGAGTCGCCTGGGAGCGGTGACTCGATCCTCCGGTTCAGTCTGCCAAGCGACTCGATCGATAAATACTAACCCCCTTTCTCCCCCATGTATTTCGCCCAACCCGAGTTTCCGCGACCTTTCCGCCAGAAGCAAATTCCTAGCAGTCAGTCTATTTCGGAATTTCATTGAGCACCTCATCGTGGAGCCAGTCGACCATCCGTTGCGGCCACTTCTGGATACTGAGCCGCTTTGAGCGCGTTCCCATCCCAAAACCATGACCGCCACGCGCATAGATGTGTGCCTCATAATCGACATTGATCTCGCGAAAGCGTTGCGCCAGGTTCAGCAACACGCTGGTATGATTGTCATCCGCTGCGATCAACATAAAGGCCGGCGGTGTGTCGGCCGGCAACTTCGAAGGAATCCCCACCGGCCCAGGATAAACCAGCATTTGGAAATTCGGCTTTGCGCCGAGCCGATCAACAGGATCCGCCGCATCAGGATCGCCGGCGCCGGGCTTGTAACAGGTGATCGAGACTACCTCGCCTCCGGCGGAAAAGCCCAGCATCCCCACCTTGTCTGGGTCGATACCAAATTCTTTTGCCCGGTGACGAACCATCCGGATTGCCCGCTGTCCATCTTGCAGGACATGTTCCTCGAATTTGTAGGCAACCCCTGGTTGACGCGAGAGTCGGTATTTCAAAACAAAAGTCGTATAGCCGTGAGACGCTAGAAACTTCGCCGGATCAAAACCGCCGCCTTTCATGCCCAACTTGCGTAACCCACCACCCGGTGCAATGACGATGGCAACCCCATTGACCTGGTCATCCGGCGGTCGAAACGCCGTCAGTGTGGGGTAGTGCACATTGGTCACACTACCTTTCTCAACGACTTCCGCATCGTTCTTGCGGTCTTCAAACCCGGGCGCGCCATCCGACCAGAGTGGGATGATTTCGCCATCCTGAGCGGTGACTTGCTGAGCTGACGAGAGAAAACAGAGAATGACTGGAAGTGCGAGGATCTGGCTAAAGTTCATGCGGATCGAGGATGTCACCTCGGCAGTCTTATTCTAGTTTATTTTCTCGTTTACGGAGTAGCAACCCCCTTTGTCCCCCATGTATTCCGCCCATCCCTAATTTCCGCGATCTTTCCGCCAAAAGCAAATTCCTAGCCGCCATAATTTGGATGAACTTAAAAGTTTTATTATAGTTCTGGGCTATATATTCTGCTGGGCTATTTTTTAAGCATCTCCATCCATTCGTGAAACCGCTACTCCAAATCTTCTTTTGCGTAATGCTGGCTCTCAGCGGAAACGCTTTTGCTAAAAAGAAAAAAACTGTGGCGAACTCCAATCATTGGTCGTTCCAGCCAGTGGCCGCTGAACATCGATATGCCGGAGTGGACGCCTTTCTGAATGAAGCCATGGCGAACAAGAAATTAAGACCACTCGGTCGAGCTGAGCGAAGGACGCTCATTCGCCGGGTCTATCTCGTGATGCTGGGACTTCCACCATCACCGGAGGAAGTGGCGCAATTTCTCAATGACGATTCCCCTCAAGCATGGGACAGACTTGTCGACCGTATCTTGGCCAGTCCGCACTACGGCGAGCGAATGGCGCGGCACTGGCTTGATCTCACCCGCTTTGCCGAAAGTAATGGCTTTGAAACCAATCGGGAGCGTCCAAGCGCGTGGCACTTTCGAGACTATGTGATCAAGTCCTTTAACAATGACAAACCCTACGACCAGTTCGTCAAAGAACATCTTGCGGGAGATGCCATGGGGGCTGACATCGGAACCGGGTTTCTGGTGGCAGGACCCTACGATATTGTCAAAAGTCCGGATCCTAATCTGACCTTGATGCAACGGCAGGATGAGTTGGCCGATATGATCAACACCACCGGAACAGCCTTTCTGGGAATGACGATTGGCTGCGCCCGATGCCACGATCACAAATTCGATCCCATCACCCAGCGGGACTATTATTCGATGCAAGCGATCTTTGCGGGCGTAAAATTTGGAGAGAGGGAGATGAAGAAAGAGGTCACGCCTAACGACACTAAAAAAGTGGCCGTGTTGCGTGAATCGTTAACTGCCGCGGAACACGAACTTGAAAAACTACGGGGAATTGCGGCAACAACCAAAAAGGGCCTTTCCGTGCTCCGCCCAGCCGTAAACGCTCGACTGAATACAGAGGCTTTTGACTCAACGCTCGCAAAGTTTGTTCGCTTCACCATTCAGCGAACCAATAGCTCCGAACCTTGTCTCGACGAACTCGCGGTCTTTGACAAAAGCGGCAAGAATATTGCGCTCGCAAAAGCCGGGGCGATCGCAACTTCGTCGGGCAACCTCCCGGGCTATCCCATTCACCAACTGGCTCATCTCAATGATGGGAAAACCGGTAATCAGTGGAGCTGGATTTCCAATCAAGTCGGTAAAGGTTGGGTGCAAATCGAGTTTGCAAAAGCGTCTTCGGTCGAACGCATTGAATGGTCGCGGGATCGAGCCGACCGCTTCAGTGACCGGCTCGCTATCGACTACAAGATCGAGTTATCGGTCGATGGGAAAAGTTGGTCTCTCGCAGCCAGTTCGAATGACCGCGAACCATTTGGAGGCAACGCCGACCCGAATGCTTTTCTGGCGAAACTTCCCGCACCTGAAGCGAAGCGAGCCAGCAAACTAATCACAGAAATTAATCTTAACCGGTCGCGGATCGCCGCGATGCAAAACGGCGTAAAAGCGTGGATCGCAAATTTTTCCAAACCTGGCGCAACCCATCGCCTTCATAGAGGTGAACCGATGGCAAAAAGGGAAAAAGTCCCGCCAGATGCCCTGGCGGTGATTGGGTCTCTTGACCTAGCCATGGACGCGCCCGAGCAAACACGCCGGCTAGCTTTAGCAGAATGGATCGTCAGCGAAAAAAATCCCCTGACCGCGAGAGTAGCCGTCAATCGTCTTTGGCAGTTTGTCTTTGGAACCGGGATTGTCGACACACCCAGTGATCTTGGAACGAATGGCGCCTTGCCAACCCATCCGGAACTCTTGGACTGGTTGGCTGATGACTTCGTGAAACACGGCTGGTCGATGAAGCACACCTTACGCCTTCTGCTCAACTCGAATGCTTTCCAACGATCCAGTCAGCCCAATTCAGCGGCAGCCCGTATCGATGCCAGCAGCCGGTTTTTTTGGCGGTTCCCACCGCGGCGGCTTGAAGCCGAAGCGATCCGCGATGGAATGCTCTCAGTGGCTGGAACTCTAGATCGGAAGATGGGAGGCCAAGGATTCCACCTCTTCGATGTCGACCGCGAGAACGTCGTTCACTATCACGCAAAAGATGAAACCGGCCCGGCCGAGTGGCGCCGCATGATCTATCTCTTCAAAATCAGACAAGAGCAAGATGCGGTCTTCGGTTCCTTCGACTGTCCCGATGGTAACCAAGTGATTCCGACCCGCAGCCGCTCAACCACTCCGCTGCAAGCTCTCAACCTTTTCAACAGCCGCTTTACGATGCAACAGGCCCAAAAACTTGCCGAGCGACTCGGAGCTCGTGCAGACCGCGTGCCACAGACTTACGAGCTCCTTTACAACCGCCCTGCCACTTCGGATGAAATAAGGGACGCGGAAAAATTCATCGAAGATCACAATTTTTTGGCGTTCTGTCGTGCCATGTTAAACACCAGCGAATTTCTCTTCATTTTTTAAATGATCGACACTCGTCATCTTCTCAACCGTCGTAATTTCCTTTCCCACTCCGTGAATGGATTGGGCGGAGTTGCTTTGGCATCAATCCTGAATCAGGAAGGGCTTCTTGGAGCTGAAAAGCTACGAGAGAGCGCCGCCGGTAAAATGCCCATTCGACCTTCGATCGATACGACCAATCCACACGCCCCCCGGCTTCCTCATACTGTGCCGCGGGCCAAGCAAGTGTTGATGATTTTTTGTTCCGGAGCGATCAGCCAGGTCGACACCTGGGATTACAAACCTCAGCTTATCAAACGCCACGGCCAACCCATGCCAGGTGGCGACAAACTCATCACCTTTCAGGGAGAACAAGGGAACTTGATGAAAAGTCCGTGGGAATTTAAGCCGCGGGGGCAGAGCGGCAAGATGGTCACGGATCTTCTTCCGAGGCTCGGTGATCTCGCTGATGAGATGTGTTTTCTCCACGGTATGACTGGGAAAACCAATACCCATGGACCTGGCGAAAACTTCATGTGCACCGGCTTCACTCTGGATGGTTTCCCCAGTGCCGGAGCTTGGACAAC
>JAKMGP010000010.1 GCA_022424905.1 Akkermansiaceae bacterium
GAGATGAAAGTTGAGATTCACGATCTTTATTCGTTTGCTAAAACTAATGCGGCCAAAATCCAAAAGAAGGCGGACGTTCATTACACTCGCGCAGGCTCTATACAGCTTGCCGAAGAAGTGGTTAAAATCCTTAAAATTCAATAACGAGAATTCTCAAAACACCTATCAATATGTCTTCGGCACAATCAATTGGCGCGCTTACTCCTGAATTTCTTTCTAGCCTACAGGAAGGATATGAAATGAAGAGTGAGGATTTGCTTCGTCATAATGCTGTGACTAACAATGAGATTAACAAACTCGCCTTGAATCGTCAGATCATCTCCGGCGAGGACGGGAATTTCAGTCATAAGATCAAGACGAAGGGAATCACCAATCAACGATCATCTGGGCGTTGCTGGATGTTCGCAGGTCTCAATATGATGCGGCCCAAGGTGATCCATGAGCAAGGGCTCGATAGCTTTGAGTTTTCAACGGCTTACCTTCAGTTTTGGGATAAAATGGAGAAGTCGAATCTTTATCTTGAAGACGTTATCGAGCTTCGCGAGGTTGATCGGCTTGACCGCGAGTGGTTGCTTATCAATGAGTGGATGGTGGGCGACGGGGGATGGTGGAATTATATCGTTGTCTTAATCGGCAAGTATGGGGTCGTGCCTTTGTCGATCATGCCGGAAACTCACAGTAGCGAGAATACGCGTACCATGAATCTTGTTTTGGACCGTCTTTTGCGGGTGAAAGCCAATGAGATTTTGGAAGCTGCCAAAGGGGGGGCTCCAGTTGAAGATCTTCGTAAGCTCAAAGAGAAAGGCCTCTCTGATGTTTACCGATTTCTTGTGATTAATCTAGGTGAGCCGCCCAAAGAATTTGAATGGCGCTGCAAGGTAAAGGCCCACAAGGCTGAAACAGAAGAGGAAGGAGAAAAGGGTTCTTGGCCTCCGGTTGCTGAAAAGTTGACGGAGTGGAAATCTTTCTCACCGCAGTCATTTTACTGCGAATTTGTAGGGTTGGACCTCGATGATTTTGTTTGTCTCTACCATGATCCTAGTCAAGAAACTGAAGCCCATTTTCGTTTCCACCGGGCCCGGAATATGGCCGGAGCCGAGGAGATGAATTTTGCCAATATTGGAATCGATGAGATGAAGGCGGTTGCCATCAAATCGGTTCTGGCTAACGAACCATTGTGGTTTGCGGTGAATATGGGCATCGACCAATCCGCCGAACACGGGGTGATGGAGGTGGAACTCTATGACTATAAGAAACTCTTCGATCTCAAGCTTGATCTTACTAAGGCTGAGCGCTCCCTTTTTGGAGCGGGGGCATCGAGCCATGCCATGGTCTTAACGGGTGTTGACCTGAAGGATGACAAGCCGCGCAAGTGGCTGGTTGAAAATAGCTGGGGTGATTCTAAAGGAAAGAAGGGAAAGTGGACTCTTTATGATGCTTGGTTCACGGAACATGTTTATACCGTCATCGTGAACAGGAAGCACGTGCCCCCCGAGATTCTCGGGATCTTTGATCAGGAAGCCGTGGTTCTCCCAGCCTGGTACCCTGGTGCGCAAGGGATTGAAAAAAGCGGCTGATCGGATCTGGCTTAGACCCCATTAAAAGGCCCGCGGGCTGTGATCCGTGGAGACGTTTCGGGGAGTGAGCCAATTGTCAGGAGAAGTAGTTATTTTTTAGAGGCCCCGAGTTCGGTGATAAAGATATTGCGGAATAAGTGTTGTCCGCCACCAGGAACCTCCGCTTGCACAGCGATAAATCCTGCCTCTAGATCCTCAAGGCCCTCTCCTTTCCATGCTTCCTTCTCGTTGATCATGAGAGAGATCTTCGTGCCCTTTATGGTGAGCTTGAATTTGTTCCACTCGCGATCCTTGAGCAGTCCCTTGCTGGACGCTCCTTTGATGCCGCCAACATCACCCTCTTTGCCTTTTAAGAGATTCGCCTGATAGCGTTTAGGCCAGGGGCGGCCTTTTGGGACCTCGTTGTAGCGAAAGTAAACGCCGCTGTCCCATTTGTCTTCGCCAAGAGCTTTCCATTCGTATTCGAGTACGAAGTTTTGGTATTTCTTTTCAGACTGCACTAACCCGTTACCGCTTTTAATAAACATATTGCCATCCTTCACTTCAGCTTCGCATTTGAGCACGGTCCAGCCGTCCAAGTTCTTCCCGTTGAAGAGGGAGACGCGCTTCCCTTGAGCAGAGCAGGAAGTTAGAAGAGTGAAGGACAAGAGGAGTCGGATGATGAAGTCTTTGGCAATCATGGTAACGATTACGGGGATCTCGCGCCGATTATGACAAGAATTTTAGCAAAGATTCTGGCGGATGGGACCGGCACCTTATGGAGGAGGTTTTAATGGAGACCCTATAGCCTTAGGGTGGTTTTAAGAAGAATAGGAACGTGTTCTCTTTCGGGTAGGACGATCTGAGATTAGTTCTTTCAATCCTTCCGAGTCGGTGGAGAGTTCTTTCAATTCGGCTATGAAAGTAAATCTCTTCCTCAAAACCTCCCTGCTTGTTTTTGCGACAGTTACCTCCGCCCATGCTACAAAAAATCCCGTCAAAGTATTTATCCTTTCCGGTCAATCTAACATGGTGGGTGCCGGGAAAGTGGATGGAGGTGGAACCCGGTGGGGTGCCGAGATGATTGACCCGGTGGTGTCAGTTTATGAAGGAAGCTATGATGCGAAGGCGGATTACGACTCCTTGAAGCCGATCAAGATGCTCAAGCTGGAGAAGTTTGGAGGAACGGAGCCGACTCCTTATCCTGGTGGGGGAGTTCAGGTGACACGGGGATTTTTTCAGCCCAAGGAATCTGGAATCTACGAATTCCGGCCGGGCTACGGGGGATCTTCGAACTGCCTCATGGAAGTAGGCGGTAAGGAAGTGCATCGCCAAGAAGCAGGCGGAGAGGCTGTTCAAGCTGAGATCAAACTGGAAGGAGGGCAGAAGGTCCCGTTTAAGATCACCTACTTCACTCGCGATGCTAATGGCTTGGGCTGGACGGCCCGGCTGGATGTCCCTGGTTCTTTGAAGACGCTGGTAAAGTTCGGAGGAAAGTATCCCTATTTGATGAATGACAAGGGTCAGTGGACGGCTCG
>JAKMGP010000012.1 GCA_022424905.1 Akkermansiaceae bacterium
CGTCTTTATCACGAACATGGACGCGGGAAACTCGACTGGACTGGTCGTGGCGAAAAGGCGGTGAAGCCGGGCGAATGGAATCGCTACGAAATTCTTGCGGTGGGAAATCGCATTTGGACTTCGATCAACGGAACACTTTCCGTTGCCATCAATGATCTCGCCGGCGGAGAACTTCGGGGCCACATCGCATTGCAGATTCACAGCGGGCAGGCTCAAACGATTCACTACAAAATCAACGAGCTCGTTCACAATCCCAAGACCAAACTAGCCGGGTTGACCAAAGAACAACTCCATGCCGCTGCAAAAACCATCGAGCGAAAGCCCAACTTCGTCATTATTTATACCGACGATCAAGGTTACGGCGATCTCTCTTGTTTTGGCTCAAAAACAATCAAAACGCCCTACATTGATCGCATGGCCAAGGAGGGTCGCAAGTTTACCAACTTCACCATGCCCACTTCTCTCTGCACCCCTTCGCGTGCCGCTCTTTTGACCGGCAGTTATCCGAAGCGGGTGGGGATGCACGAATGGGTGCTCTTTCCTCAAAGTCGGAAAGGTCTCGACTCAGGCGAGCACACCATCGCGGATCAATTGAAAGGGCAAGGTTACTCCACCGCTTGCTTTGGCAAATGGCATCTCGGCCATCATCCTGAAACCCTGCCTACCAAAAACGGTTTCGATACCTACTTCGGGATTCCTTACTCGAACGACATGAATCACCCCGATAATCAGGGGAAACCAAAGATGGGCCTCGATGGATTGGACGCTCAATGGAAGGACCCCGAGTCAACTCTCACCCAGTGGAAAACTCCGCTGATGGAGGGCGAAAAAATCATCGAAATCCCCGTCGATCAACGCGCCATCACGCGTCGTTATTCCGACAAAGCCATCGAGTTCATCAAGAAGAATCAGGAGAAGCCATTTTTCATCTACCTTGCTCACTCCATGCCGCACGTGCCCTTGTATGTGCCTGATGAATTTTACGATCCCGATCCGAAGCAGGCCTATATCAAAACGATGGAGCACCTCGATGCCGAGGTCGGTCGCGTGCTCGAAACCCTTCGCGAAACGGGACTCGACCAGCATACCTATGTCATTTTTGCCTCGGACAATGGCCCTGCGATCGGCAAAAGACATCACGCCGGTGTGACAGGTGGACTGCGTGGCGGTAAAACAACCACCTTCGAAGGCGGCACCCGTGTGCCTTGTGTCATGTGGCGTCCCGGAAGCATTCCCGCAAATACGGTGTGCGACGAACTAATGACGACTCTCGATGTCCTCCCGACCATCGCCACTCTCTCGAATTCAAAATTGCCGAGTAACCGCAAGATCGACGGACTCGACGCCTCCGACCTTCTTACCAAAGCCGACGCGAAATCTCCTCGCTCGGAAATGCTCTACTACGATGGCCACGGCCGCCTCGAGGGCCTCCGTGAGACCCACTGGAAACTCCTCATCAAGAAGAACGGGACCACTATGCTCTTCAATCTCGCCGACGATATTAAGGAGCAAAATAACCTCGCCAAAACGAACGCAGGCCGGATCGTTGAAATGACCGCTCGCATGCGTGAACTCGGTGACGAAGTTGATGCAAATACCCGCGCTCCGTGGGAGAAAGATGTCAGCCTTCCTCAGGCTCCCGCTCTCATCGACTTCGATGATCCAAAGGCCACCCTCCCCAACGTCGTCGACTCCGAGTCTGCAAAAATCGTCCCCTCGCAAATCGGAGGAAACGCAATCCAGCTCGACGGTCGTCGAACCCGCCTGGAGCTGTCGCCCACCTTGAACTGGCAGATGGACAAGGAGCCCTTCACCATCTCCGCTTGGGTCAAGCCCGACTCCATAAAGAAAGCCGGCCTCCTCTGCAGCGGCGGCTACGGCTGGCGTCACGGTTGGCTCCTCGACATGCACCCGAATGGCTCGGTCCGATTCGAAACATCCAATCGTAACAACCAAGCCAACGGCACCGTTCAAAGCAAAGGCGGCCAATTGAAAGTTGGCCAATGGACCCACATCGCCGTCGCCGTTCACAGCAACAACTGGGTTGATCTTTTTATCAATGACAAGCTCGTCGCCAAAGAACATTTCAAAGGAATCGACCTCGCCAACCCCGAGGCAAAGCTCGTCATCGGCGGGATCGAAAATTCGGAGACCCATAATTTCCACGGCACCATCGACCAAGTAAAATTCGTCGCAGGCAACGCCCTGTCACCGATGGAAATTGAAAATGACTACCTGCCGATCAGAGCCAAGATTCAATACCCGGACACGTCCCCCGCGTCACGCTTGAAGCCCGATGGGAAGAGCGCAACTCGCACCACTCCCGCCCAGCCTTTCGCTGATGGGAAGTTCTCCCTCGATCAAAATGACGTCGTCGTTTTCATGGGGCAGACCGACCTCGTCCGCTCCCGGCTCGACGGAACTCTCGAGGCACTCCTCGCCAAAAAATTCGCCGCGCAAAAACCGCGCTTCCGCAATATGGCCTGGGAAAGCGACACCGTTTACGATCAGTGGCGCGACCTCGACTTCGGCACCTGGGAAGACCAACTC
>JAKMGP010000025.1 GCA_022424905.1 Akkermansiaceae bacterium
CGTTGACGTGTGCTTTGTCGACGGCGGCGTGGTGGCCGATTTCGTCTGATTCGCCGTAGCTGACGCCTCCTTTAATTCCGCCGCCCGCCATCCAGGTGGTGAAACAATGCGGGTTATGATCACGACCAGGTTTTTGAGATTTCTGGGAAAGCGGAAGTCTGCCGAACTCGCCGCCCCAGATGACGAGGGTGTCTTTTAAGAGACCGCGTTGTTCGAGGTCGGAGAGAAGCCCGGCAATGGGAGTGTCGGTCTCGCCAGCGAATTGGCTGTGGTTGCCTTGGATGTCGTTGTGGCCATCCCAACTCCGCTGGTTGGCCATACCGCCGGAGTAGATTTGCACGAAGCGGACACCTCGTTCTACCATGCGGCGGGCAGTGAGACATTGGCGCGCGACATGATCGCAACGCTTTTCGCCGATTCCATAAAGTTTTTTGATGTGCTCGGGCTCTTGTTCGATGTCGAAAGCCTTCGGAGCGGCGGTCTGCATTCGGTAGGCGAGTTCGAAACTTTTGATACGTGCCTCCAGTTCGGCATCCCCAGGCCGGGTTTCGAGATGTCCACCGTTGAGCTTTTTAAGGAGAGCCAGTTGACGGGTTTGCTGGGCATCATCCATGTGAGTTGGGCGGTTGAGATTGTCAATTGGATCGCCCTTGGGCTTGAGCCACGTCCCTTGATAAACGCTTGGAAGGAAGCCTGCTCCCCAGTTGGCAGCGGCTCCTTTAGGGAGGCCACGATTGAGAGGGTCGGACATGACGACGAAGGCGGGAAGGTCGCGGCTTTCACTGCCGAGTCCATAGGTGACCCATGAACCGAGGCAAGGATTCCCCATCCGAGGGAGGCCGGAGTTCATCATGAAGAGGGCCGGGCTGTGGTTGTTCGACTCGGTGTAGCCGGAGTGGATGAAAGCCATTTTATCAACGTGTTCACCAAGCTTGGGAAAAATGGATGAGACCATTTTGCCACACTGCCCGCGTGGTGTGAATTCAAAGGGTGACTTCATAAGCGGCCCGACCGCGTTGGCAAAGAAACCGGTGTTTTTATCGAAGCCCTTGAGCTCCTTACCATCCATCTTTTCAAGCTCTGGTTTGTAGTCCCAAGTATCTACCTGGCTGGGGCCTCCGTTGATGAAAAGCCAGATGACAGATTTAGCCTTCCCTGGGAAGTGGGCGACTTTGGGAGCGAGGGGGTCGGTTGTGCCTAGGAGTCCTTCGTCTGCAAGGAGCGAAGCGAGACCGAGGCCTCCGAAGCCTGCTCCGGCTTTTTGCAGCCAATCTCGGCGGGTATAAAAATCGGTGGGGTTCATGGGAGGTAGATGAATTCGTTGAGGCTAAGCATGACCTGACAAAGGTCGGCGAGTGCGAGTTGAACGGCGTTTTTATCTTTGGAGTAAGAGGTTGACTGGGAGTCAAAGAAGGCGCGGCTGTTGGTGAGTTCTGTCGGGGTCGGTTCGCGGGTGAGAGTTCGAAGGTAGAGTTGGCGAATCGCCTCGTCGGGTTGGCTGGCGTCCAAGGTTTCGGCAAGCCCGTGAGCCCATTTGACAACTTGTGGGTTGTTCATGAAGAGAAGAGCTTGGGGTGCGATGGTGGTGCTAGGTCGGCTGCCCTGACTGACAAGGGGCTCGGGTTGATCAAAGACCTGCATGATAGGGATGAGTCGGCTTCTTTTGATCATAAAGTAGATGCTGCGTCGGCGATGACTTTCATCGAGAGTTCCTGGGCCAAACATGGTGGTGTCGAGCTGGCTGGAGGCTGCGAGGATGGAGTCACGGATCACTTCTGCTTCGAGGCGCCGGGGGGTAAAGCGCCAGAGAAATTTGTTGGCAGGGTCTATGGCGGCTTTTTCTTTGGACGGTTCGCTACTTTGGAGCCAAGTCGCGCTGAGGAGAATCTCCCTATGAATGGCTTTGATGTTCCAGCCACTGGTGATGAGTCTTTGAGCGAGGAAATCCAGAAGTTTGGGATGAGTTGGGATTGCACCTTGTAGTCCAAAGTCATTAGGAGTGGCGACGATCCCTTGTCCGAAGTGATGGTGCCAGAGTCTATTGACAGCGACACGGGCGAGAAGATGGCCTGCTCCGTTTTCCGGGTCGGTGATCCAATTGGCGAGACTACGCCGGCGATAGCTGGTGCGAGTCCAGTCGTCGGGTGGTTCTTCTTTCCAATGATCGTCACCTTTGCCGTTTCTCATGAGAACTTGAAGGTAGCTTGGTTGGGCGACTCCCTTCTTCTGATTGGGGTCGCCGCGGCTGAGAAAGTGGGTCTGTGGATAGAAGTGAGGGAAACCCCGGCCGTCGGCATGGTGTTTGGTCGGGCGGAATCCTTCACTGGTGACTTGGACTTTTGCGTTTGAGGCTTTGGGTTTGGAAGTCAGCGATTTATTGACGGCTTCATTAAGTTGGTTCCAGTGGGGGTCGCTTTGCCTGAAGAGTTTGAGGAGAGGTTTGCGGTGTTCTTCCGTGAGACGCCCCGTGAGAAGAGCTTTGAGAGCTTTTTCAATTTGGAGATTTTTTCCGCCGCCTACTTCGACTGGTGGGGAGGTTTTATCGCTGATTGAGATACGAAATCGTCCGAGGCTGTGTTGGGTGTTGGTGTGGAACCTGAGTTGCAACTCGAGTGTTGTTTTGTTTTCGGTCACGAGAGGTTCAGAGAGTTTAAAAACGGCAGCCTGGTCTTTGCCAATCCCTCCGGCATCAACCGCCCAGCCGGAGCTATTGGGATCGGAGTCGAAGGAAGAAATTGCGGATAAATTGGTCTTGTTTTGTTCGTGAGTGGCTTGGGCTGAGATGATCTTGATGTCTTGCTTCTTCTTTCCAGGTGAGCTGGCGAAGATTTTAAGATCAGTGAGCGAAAAATTGCCATTACTGGCGCGTCCAGGACCTTGGCGATTCATGGAGGCATGAGTGAGTGCCTCGATACGAACGGAATGTATAGCGTGAGCTCCGGGTTTTGTTGTGAGGGTATAAGTCTCTTTCGCCGGAGTTCTTCCTGAAGCAAGGACCGCCCCATCAGTCTGCGGGGTGAGAGTGGTGGCAGCTTGATCGGAGGTTATTTTGACGAAGTTCAGGGTGTTCCAGTCGCTGGTCGCGAGTTTTTTGGGTATTTTGCTCTTGAGCCACTGGTGGAAGGCTTTGGCCGTATCAGGAAGGTTTTCGTAGGTTGTGAGAGCCTCTTGGAGGGCTTGGTGGGAAGCTTCCCATTTCTTAAGTGAAGCAACGTAAGTGTCGGAGTTGAGCGGGATGTCGACCTCGCTGCGGATTGTCGAAGTGAAGACTGAGACGAATTGGTAATAGTCTTTAACCGGTATTGGATCGAATTTGTGATCGTGGCATCTTGCGCAACCGATGGTGAGGCCAAGCATAGCGGTGCCGGTCGTAGCGGCCATATCATCGAGTTCGTCATAGCGAGCACTCTCGAATTCCTTTTCGGTGAGCTGGGTCGGAAAGACTCCGGCGCCCATAAACCCGGTGGCCATCATAGCGAGAGGGTTGGATGGTGCGATTTCATCGCCGGCCAATTGCCAGCGGATGAATTGATCCCAAGGCATATTGGAGTTAAGGGCCTTGATGACAAAGTCGCGGTAGTGGTAGGCAAACTTACGGTCGTAGTCTTGCTCGAATCCATGACTTTCGGCAAAGCGAGCAGCATCGAGCCAGTGGCGTGCCCAGCGCTCGCCGTAATGAGGACTAGCAAGAAGTTCGTCGATAAGTTCGGTGTGTGGCTTTGAGAGGGCGTCCTTTAGTTGTTGCGGGCTAGGTGGGAGCCCGATGACGGACAAATAAGCGCGGCGAATCCGGACTGAATCTGAGGCCTGGGGGTTAGGGGTAAGATTTTGCTCGGCTAGTTTTGAGAAGGTAAATTGGTCGATATCGTTCTTGATTCGGGGGTGGCTAATGACGGGTGGCTTTGGATCTGCGAGTGATTTGAATGACCAAAAATCACGATCAC
>JAKMGP010000028.1 GCA_022424905.1 Akkermansiaceae bacterium
GCGCCACTGACTGAAATGATCCTATGATCCAAATCATCGAACTGGTCGCAATCGTGAAAATTGTCGACGTCGAAAAAGTCGAAATTAGAAGTGCCACCGCTGCAATCACAGAGGCCTTTAGGAAGTGAGCCATCACACCATATTGTAAAATCAGAGTTGGACCATGCGCTGCAATTTCAGCGCGACCTGCCGCCAAATCCGCCTCCGGATAACCCACCTTTTTCATATATTGGGTTGCCTCCAGCAGTTTTTCTTCGGTTCGAAAATGTAAGGTTGCCACCAGCAACACATCCATCACAACCATTGCAATAAAAATCACCGTCATTACGCCAAGAAGTTTACCCACTAAATAATCAAACCGAGGCACCGGTTTGCAGAGAATCGTGTAAAGCGTCCGATCCTCAATATCACCTGGAATGAGTAAGGCGGTGGCGACAATGCCAAACATTGAGCTGAAAACCATCATTGTCCCAAGGCAGATATTCTTATGCATTCTCAATTCCTGCTCCGGTTGGAGAGTCTCAGCACCTTGATACCAGATCAGATCAAGAAATTGGATTCCTACAAAAAGAAGGGCGATAGGTGCTAAAAAATAAAACACCTTCATACGCACCAACTGTGTCACGGTGCTTTGCGCAACGATCAAAATACGACGCAGAGAAAAAAAGGAAATAGAGGCTCGGCGGCTCATGATATTATAAAATAGTTCAGGTCCCTGGGTTCTTAATTACTGGCTGCTTTTCGCTTTGCATCTGCCGCCGTTTCACGAAGAAACAAATCCTCGAGCGTGGTCCGAGCATTTCCCTCCGAAACCACCTCAGCCTGATGAGTGACATCGACCAAAGAGCGAATTTGATCCAACAAATTCTCGCTGGCATTTTCCAAAATGATTTCAGTGCGATTCTCCACCGAAATCAACTCGTCAAGGCGACCTTCGTTAACCAAAACACCCTGATGAATGATTCCCACCCGGTCACAAACTTGCTGAACTTGTTCAAGCAAATGCGAGCAGAGAAAAACCGTAATCCCACGATTCTTCAGCTCTAAAATAAGATCTCGAATTTGGCGGGATCCTGTGGGATCAACCCCGGCCGTCGGTTCATCAAGAACTAACAAGCGCGGATCCTGAACCATCGCCTGTGCCAGCCCGATTCTTTGCAGCATTCCTTTAGAAAACCCCCTCAATCGCCGATCACGAGCATCCTGCAATCCCACCAGCTCAAGTAACTCCCCAATTCGCTCCTTAAGTTTACGACCCCGCATGCCACAAAGTTTTCCGTAAAATCGAACCGTTTCCGCCGCAGTAAGGTGCTTATAGAAATAGGGATTCTCTGGAAGAAACCCGACTTCATTCCGAGAATCCACTTTCAGGGAATTCCGCCCGAAAATTGCAGTCGTCCCCGAGGTCGGAGCCACTAACCCCAGAACGGCCTTCATCGTCGTAGATTTCCCCGAGCCATTGGGACCAATCAGCCCATACACCTCTCCCGGAGCAATCTGGAGCGAAACATCGTTCACGGCGCGTACATTCTTTACCCCCAAAGCCCCTTTGAAGTCTTTTACCAAATTCTTGACCTCTACCGCTGGAACGTCGTTCATCGTTCACAAGTTCTACTTCATTCACTGAACGCGTGCAAGTAAGCGGATGGGCTAGCGAAACAAAAATTATTCTTCTTAAAGAAGAAAATCACCTGCAAAACTCGAAGCCTCCTAAAATGGGAACAAAAAGGCGTCACCGAAAAAATCAAATAATGACTTGTTCTCTATTTTTGAAGCCCGTCTAGGCCCATCCGTCTCGGGCTTTTTTCTTTTCCCAATCCGAATCCCTCCTACACCATCCACGCCATGAAAAACTACCTCATTGAGCAACTCGACGATGTCGCCGATACGCCCTGCCCCTGCGGCACCTCACGGCGTGCTTTCTGCGTTCCCGAAAACCCGATCGCCAGTATTCACCTGGTCGAGATTTCCAAAGAGGCCCGCACCCATTACCATAAGAAGATGACAGAGATTTATCTCGTGCTGGAAGGTGAAGGACAAATTGAACTCGACGGTGAAGTCATCCCCGTAAAGCCGATGACCACCATCCTGATCAAGCCAGGTTGTCGACACCGAGCTATCGGGGAGATGAAAATCATTAATATCCCGGTCCCCACCTTCGATCCTGCCGACGAACACTTTGACGATCATCCCGAGTAAATTACCTAAAGTCCCTTATTCTTGATGTCGTGATATCGAATTCGTGAAATTGATTTTTGAATTATGCGAGCGCAGTTTAGACTTTAGGCAATATGAAGGGACAACTTCTAAACGATCCAGTCTTTGGGATGGCCGCGGGCCAATTCGACCGCGTGGCCGATTTCCTCAATCTCGACCAATCAGTCAGGGAACGCTGCAAGTGGCCCAAGCGAATCCTCACTTTCAGTCTGCCAGTCCATATGGATGATGGCCGCACCGAAGTTTTTTTTGGCTATCGCGTGCAACACCACCTTTCACGCGGCCCCGTAAAGGGAGGGCTAAGATTTCATCCCAATGTCAATGTGGGGGAAGTCGCCGCTCTCGCAATGTGGATGAACTGGAAATGCTCTCTGATGGGACTTCCTTACGGTGGCGGAAAAGGCGGTATCAGTTGTGACCCGAGTAAACTCAGCATGGCTGAGCAGGAAAGGTTGACGAGGCGCTTCGCTCAAGAAATCACTCCCTTCATCGGACCAGAAATCGATGTTATGGCACCTGACGTTGGCACCAATGCCCAGCATATGGCATGGATTCTTGATACCTATTCAACACACTTAGGCCGTTTTGTTCCTGAAATCGTCACTGGAAAGCCAATCGAGCTGCAAGGCAGCGAAGGTCGTGTTCAGGCCACTGGCCACGGAGTTTCTTTTCTCGCGACCCGAGCCCTCAACAAACTTGGCCTCCCCATTCAAGGCGCAACCGCCATTATTCAAGGTTACGGTAACGTCGGTTCATATGCTGTAGAAACCATGTCAGCCTACGGAATGAAAGTACAGGGTGTTTCCGACATTACCGGAGCGATCTGGAATAGAAACGGGCTCGACGCTGAGAAACTTCGCGCACACGTCGCGCAAACCGGCGGCGTCGCCGGATTCGAAAGTGCCGAATCAATCGACCCCAACGAGATGCTCCTGCGTGAATGCGACGTTTTGGTTCCAGCTGCACTCGAGCGTGTGATCACCGAGAACAACGCACCCAATCTCCGCTGTAAGATTCTCGCCGAAGCCGCAAATGGACCTACCACCCAACCAGCCGACGCTATCATTGAAAAGCGCGGGGACATCTTTCTTATCCCCGACATCCTCTGCAACGCAGGCGGTGTCACCGTGAGTTACTTCGAGTGGGTTCAGAACCTCCAACGGTTCCACTGGACCAAAACCGAAGTGCTTTCCAAGCTAGAGACTAAGCTCGAAAAAGCTTTCGAAGCCCTCCTCACCTTCTGCGACCAACACGAATGCGGAACCCGCCTCGGAGCACTCGCGACCGGCGTCAAAAACGTCGCCCGCGTCAAAAAAACCCGTGGGCTTTTCCCTTAACGGAATTAGGTCGCTCAACAGGATCATTCCACCCTACCGGGAAAAGAGCCCTAGCCTTAAATCAAATAAATATGAATATCATGAGCTCTACGTCCGTCAGACATTTGTCGACAAACCCCAGAGACCGCTTATACTAAAGACTGCATGAAAACGATTGCCCTCCTTTTCCTCGTCCTTGCATTTCCCGCAATGGCTCTCCCCAATAAACCTGAGAAAGGCGTGGTTTATGTTGAAGAATTTGCTCCGAAAGGGATTAAGCTCAAGGTCGAAAAGCCAGGTTGGGTTTACTCGACAAAACAGGGTGGCCGCAAACGAGGCTCATTGAAAGTTGGCATCAATGTTGAGCTCGTTTCATTTACCGAGAAAGCCTATTTTGTGCGGGGCAAACGTGATAATGGTATTGGAGTTTCCGGCTGGGTCGCCCCAGCTTCCTTTTCTTCTAAAGACCCAGAATTTGTAGAAAAACTTAAGCAAGTTCACGCCCGACAACTTCTTGTTCGGGAACTCATTGAAAAGAAAGAAGTCGCGATCGGAATGACACCCGAAGAAGTCAGCAAAATCCACACCCGCCCGACTAAAACTAAGGTGAAGCGTACTGCAAAGGGACAAACTACCATTTGGGAGTTCATCAAGTATGAAACCATCAGCCACTTTAATACTGTTCGTGACCCCTCCACCGGCCAGATTTTCCGCCAATTGACCCACACCACGAACGAGGAAAAATCTAAGATCGTCGTAGAGTTTGAAAATGGCTTTGCGTCATCCATTGAAATCAGCAAAAACAACGGCCCTGGAAATCCAACGACCGTAGCAGCACCCATCATTTTTGCTTGGTAATACCCTAGTTGCCGAAGTGCCTAGATCACTAGGCAAGAGACCCATTAAATCTCAAAATTTCTGACAAAGCTAGAACGGAGGGCTTGTCTTCATTAGACCCTACTCATACAAGCCGAAATGCGCTCCCTCCTGATACTCCTCTTACTCCCTCTGGCCACATTCGCCAGACAACCAAATATCATCTTCGTAATGGTCGACGACGCCGGCACTGGTGATTTTTCTCCATACGGTGGTAATTTCATCAAGACTCCAGTGATGGCCAAATTGGCTAGAGAAGGAATGCAATTCACGCGTGCGTATTCTGGCTCGGCTGTCTGTGGACCGACTCGCTGTGTTCTCATGACCGGCCTTCATCCCGGACACTGTCACCGTCGAGCCAACCGATCCCGCAACGGCCTCATTCCTCTTCCTGAAAAAACTCAAACAGTCGCCTCAATGCTTAAAAAAGCCGGTTATGCCACCGGGGGCTTCGGCAAATGGGGCCTTGGAAATCCCGGAACCACAGGCGTTCCCGAAAAGCTAGGATTCGACCTTTGGTATGGATACTACGATCAAGTCCACGCGCACGATTACTATCCAGAATACTTGGTCCGAAACAGCAAGCGTGAAGAGTTGCCAGCAAACAAAAATGGTAAGAAAGGAAGTTACACCCACTACCTCATCGAAAGCGAGACACTCAAATTTATCGAGGACCACAAAGACGAACCTTTTTTCTGCTACGCCGCTTGGACCCCGCCGCACGGCGACTATGTCATTCCACATGACGATCCTAACTACCTTCATTACGAAAAAAAGCCATGGAGCCAAAAAGATAAGAACTACGCCGGAATGGTGAGCCTCCTAGACCAAGGAGTCGGGCGTATCGCGGATAAGCTCAAAAAACTTGGCATCGCAGAAAACACTCTACTTATTTACACCTCCGACAACGGAGCAAATGCGTCTTTTGCCAAAACCCTACGAAGCAACGGTATCCTACGTGGGGTTAAACGATCGCTTTACGAAGGCGGAATTCGAGCTCCTTTTATCGCCCACTGGCCAAAAAAAATCTCTCCTGGAACTCAATCGGATCTTCTCACTACACACGTTGACCTCATGGCAACCGCCGCCGAAATTGCCGAAACCGAAATCCCGATCAAGTCTGATGGAATCTCCATCCTTCCCACCCTTCTCGGTCAACCACAAAAGGTAAAACATGATTTTATTTACTTTGAAATCTACGAAGGCCCCTTTCAGCAATCCGTTCGCGTAGGCGATTGGAAAGGCTATCGCCGAGGCCTAAAAGACCCAGTCGAACTCTACGATCTCTCCAAGGACCCATCAGAAAAAAACAACATCGCTGATAAACAACCGGATGTTGCTAGAAATCTTGCGGGAATTCTCGTTAAACAACACGGGCCAAGTCCTCACTTCACCGCACCCAATCACTTCACAAAGAAGGCTCGAAAGCGCAAACGAAAAGAGACCGGCATGTAACGTCGAGCCAATTAAATGAGACGGGAACCCTCATTGAAAGTTAGCTTAAAAGTCACTAACCTTTTCGATTGGCTTCAACGACAGAGTCGGTCAGCCTTTTGCGCCCCCTGATGCAGCCCGACTACCACATCGAGGATCTCGTTCACCAAACCGGGAACCTTGTAGTTTACCGCGTGACCACACGTGATCAGATTCCCCTTGCACTCGTACGTCTCAGGTATGATGACGAAACCCTAACGAAATTAAGGGACGGAGTATTCGAAAGTGCACTTGCACAGCTCATGCAGCTCAACCATGACTGCCTTCGATCCGTCGTGAACGGGGGGCTCGATCCTGTTGACGGCTACCCATGGGTCGCCGCCCGATGGTGGGATGGAGTTGCCCTTACCGACCGGGTAGGCGAACGCGACCTGACCGAAGAGGAACTTCTTCGGATTCAGGCCTATTCCAAATCGCTCATCAATGCCCTTGGCCCGATCGCAGGGACCGTGGCCTTCACCCCGGCATCAATTGTGACCTGCGGCGAAGGAAAACAAACTATCGACACCTTTTCTATCGACTACCATTCGTGGTTCGCCGCCTTTGCCCACGGAATTCATCCGGCTGATCTCGTCGATATTCACGCAAAATACAACGCCCTCACCACTTACCTCAGACGTCAGGCCGGACTTACTTCCACGCCTTTACTCAGTTCGCTCGAAGCGCTTCCATCACAACTCGAACAAGAGATTGCTCTCCCTTCGGCGGCCAAGCCTTCTCCTCTCAAAATCCTTCTCCTTCTCATTCTCATCCTCAGCGTGGTTGGCTACTTTGGCTGGAAACTTGGTGATCGCGAACCCGCTACCGAGGAAACCCCAAACATCCTCGAAAACGCCCCTAAAAAAAATACGCCTAGCATTGGAAAACCTCTTACTCATTCCGTTGCCACAATCAAACCTGCCAAAAAAGAAGCCCTAGAGCTTGAGATAACTGCCCGGCCTAAGAACTCCTCCGGTTTTGCCCGTGTCGATCCAACAAGCCCCTATTCGCTGGATAACAAAATCGGCAAATGGATCACTTTTGAAACGACACCCAAAAAGGTCGACGAGAAAGGACGTCTCATCATTCCCGATTCTGAAATTCGCGCCGTAGCACCAGTCGCGTCTAGTAAATTGGTCAAGTCAGCTCTCCGAAACAAGGTCACCTTACGGGGCTTCCTAGCCTCCCCGACTGTTCTTCGAATCGTTAATCCTGATGACCTCATAGTCACCTACCTCCTGCAGGACTACTACACGATCGATGATGAACCCCAGATAAGGAAAAAATTTACTGAAGCCGGTCAGGTGATCCCGGTCCGTGCGGTGGTCCAAGAAGTGACTAAATCACAATCAGGAAAAACCCTTTATCTCCAGTTTAAAACAGCCCCCCCTGAATTCACGGGAAGGATCGAAAAAAGTAAGGCAGAAGCAGGCCTCAACGAAACTTATCTCAAATCGCTGAATGGAAAAATGATCGAGGTCAAAGGGCGGGCGCGAAAGAGTGCCAACAGCAGCCGTTTATCCATCGTCTTGACGAACCGATCACAAATCAAACTCATCGAGTAAACTACCATGACCACCCCAAAAGTTCTGGTCATTGGCACCGGAGAATACGTCACCGGGCTTGTGCACGGATCCAAATCTACATCAGATAAAGGCGCAGGAATTATCGCGCTCACTCTCTTTGATCTCCGTAACCGAGGCCTAGTATCTACTATCATCCTCGCCGGATCCAATGGTTCCAAGTTCCCCCTCGTTCGTTCACATTTCAAGCAACTTATCGCAGAACGGTACGCGATGGATACTTCCTTCCAGAGCTTTCCAGATGACGATCAAAGAGACTCCAACGCCTGGAAAACCGCTCTACAAGAGCTCAACCCAGGCGATGCCGTCATCATCTTTACACCAGACGATCTTCATTACGAGATGGCATATACTGCAGCTAGTAAGGGGCTCAATGTTCTGGTTGCAAAACCAATCGTCAAAACTACCGAGGAGCATGACTCCCTGATCGAAATCTCTCGTGAAAAAAAGAGCACTATTGCCATGGAGGTTCATAAGCGGTGGGATCCCATTTACTCAGATGCTCGTGAAAAAATACGGGATCTCGGGGAATTTTCGTACTTCTCTAGTTACATGTCACAGCCCAAATCCCAGCTCGATTCTTTTCGCGATTGGGCTGGGAAATCGTCTGATATTTCCTACTATCTCAACGCCCACCACATTGACTTTCATTGCTGGGCTCTCGGTGGCCTTGCTCGTCCTATTTCCGTTATTGCCTCCGCTTCCACCGGCGTCGCCACAAGTCAGGGCCTACCCACCGAGGATTCCATCACCTTGATGGTCGATTGGTTGAACAACTCCGGGACCAAAGGCACCGCGGTTTATACCTCCTCCTGGATTGCGGCGAAAGCTGAGGTCCATTCACAGCAACGATTCTTCGCCCTCCACCACAAAGGCGAGGTTCGGGTCGACCAGGCTCATCGCGGGTATGATTTTACTTCGGATGCCAGTGGATATCAATCGCCCAACCCTCTCTTTTTTCGATACACTCCGGATGCCAACGGCCGCTTTGCGGGACAATCAAGTTACGGCTATCAAAGCATCGCCGACTTCGTTCTAGGTAAGCGAGAAAACCTCGCCACCATAGAAACGACGCGGCCTACCACTGCCATCCTCGAAAGTGGCCGCAAAAGCCTTGATACCGGCAAGAGAGTGGAACTTTAAACCTGTTCCATATTGCCCTGAGAAATCAGTAAGCGAGAGAATCTTCAGGAACCTCAAACCCAGAGAAGTCTGGGGATCTTCCTATCACTGGAGTTTTCTAATCTGGAATTTAGCTCAGATGCTATCTTCCGCGACCGCCACGACCATAATCACGGCGAGTCGTAATGGATTCTACCGCTTCCTCGGAAAGACCACTCGATGCAATCCACTCTTCGGCAGCTGTCTTATCATTGCGATACCAATCACGAGCTACATCGATCATTGTCTCCTCCCGGATTCCTTCATCGTTAATCGTTTTGGCCCATTCCATCGCACTCCCTGGATCCTCTCGGGAAACACGAGTGGCATATCCTCCCACCGCAGCATCACGTTCAGGTGACTCCTTCAAACTTGATAGATACTCTCCTGCTGCGGCCGGATCCTGACGCGCCCAACTCTGCATCGCCTCCTCATAAGCCTCAGCTTTTGACTTGCCTGAAAGATTCTCGGCCCAATCCATGACGGCCTTCGGATCTTCATTAGCCCAGTCATCAGCTAGGCGATTCACGGCCGGAGCCGCCGCATCCTCATCACCAAATTGTGCAATCCAGTCCGCAGCTTCCGCGCGGTCTTCATTCATGATTTCCATAGTCACCCGGGCAAGAGCACCAGTTCTTAGTTCGGGCTCTTTCACGGTATCAACCCAAGTCTTCGCCTGATCTAGGCCTTGCTCGAGCATCTCATCAGTCACCATCGCCATATAAAACCCTTTCGTCCGAGCGCTATCTTCACTGTCAGGAAGATTACGAACAAATCCCATGGCTTCATCTACTCCATTCACCAACATTCCTTGGAGCACGCCGAATGCTGCTCCGCGCTGCTCGCGCTCGTCCTCGATACCACCCAAGTATGCCGAAGCTTCCGCACCATTCACAGTCGCCCAGCCCGCCAACACTCCAGAAAGCGCGCCAGAACCACGCCCTCCACGGCCACGCCAATCATCCCGATCATTTTCACCTTCCTCAGACGCTATTTCTTTCAAGGCCGCCACTGCTCCCGCTCCATCAATTCGGCCCCAAGCATTTGCCAAAAGTCGAATTTGATCTTCACCACCACGGCCAAATGGCCCTCCCCGGCGCCCCTCGCGGAGAGCTAAGAATGCGCTCCTAGCATTCTCAGATGTAAGGTTTTCAAGTAAAGCTGCGAACATCTTCTGGCGTAGAAGAGGATCATTAGTGTCTGAAATCTCTTTGATAGCGCTGGTCATTTTTTCGCCAGAAATAGAACCGTTGACCAGGTATTTGGAGATGAATTCTGATTCCGGGTCAGCAGAACGGACTCCACCTCCAGACGGTCTCGAACCTGTCATAAAGCGACTTTTACGATCCGCAGACTCTGGACCAGAAGACTTTTTCTGATCACTTCCCGAATCTGGACGGACAAACCAACCCAAACCGAAAGCTGCTGCCGCTGTCAGAGAGAATAGAGGAATAAGTGTCGAATTCTTCATAGGTAGAAATTTCTAACAATTTAAACCCTTCTGTCTCTCAAAAGTTGTGCCTAATTTTTGCTTCACCTCACCATTCTCTAAGAATCAAATCAGGCCAGCGAGGCTCTCTCTTGCACTCGCGAAGCTTTCCCATCACCTAATCCGTGTTATCAAGCGTCCCGCACGCGCAAAGGAAACTTGCATCCAAGTCCGATTTAAGATCATCCACCCATCCTTCAAACCACTTCTCCATGACTCTGAACGACTTACTCTCTGGTCTCCCGCCTGAAATCTCTCATGATCTCACTCCGGAAATTCACAACTTCCTAATTGAATCCAAAAAAACCATCGTAGTTCTTGATGATGAGCCCTCGGGAACCCAAACCGTCTTCGATATACCAGTCATCACCGACCTGACACCAACCACCATCAAGGACGCAATTGATGAAGCTCCTCCCGTTCTTTTTCTCCTCACCAATTCAAGATCACTTAACGAGGAACAAACCACCGAACTTCATCAAAATCTCGGAGAGACGCTCAAGGAATTCCAAAACGACGTCATTATCATCTCGCGTTCTGACTCGAACCTCCGAGGCCACTTCCCACTCGAGACTAACACCCTTCGTAAAGCCCTCGAGATCCCGGAAGCCCCAATCCTTTTCATCCCCTTCTTCTCGGATGGTGGATGTCTCACCCTAAACGATACCCATTATATCGTCGAAGGGGACAACGCAACTCCAGTGCATCTCACCTCCTTCGCCAAAGATATGGCCTTCCCGTTTTCACACTCCTATCTACCCGACTACCTTGCCAAAAAATCACAAGGCCCGCTCGACGTCCAGTCTCTCTCTCTTGCCGATCTTCGCTCCGGAGACATCACCACCAAACTCGCCAACCTGCCAGATAGCTCAACCTGCATTGTCAACGCAACCTCGCTGAAAGATCTCAACGTTCTCTCTCTTGCACTTCTAAAAAGCGATCGCCGCTTCATTATCCGCTCGGCCTCTTCCTTCGTGCAATCGCTCGCCGGAATTCCCTCTCGTCCACCCCTTGAGCCATGGCAATTACAAGACCTTGAACCCAACCCAAACGGTGGTCTCATTCTCATTGGCTCCGAAACTCCAGAGACGCACGACCAACTTAACCATCTTCTAAAAAACACGCCTAACCTCACCGCAATCAAACTCAGTATTCCTGACATCATTAACTCTACCTTCAACCTCAAGAGCACGATTGCTGATGTCCAAACCGCAATGACCTCTGGTCAAAATGTCGTCCTCTTTACCTCGCGCAGAATTTTTGATGACGAAGAGGACCTCAAAATCACCCATCGTATTTCCCAAGCACTGATCGCCATCGTCCAAGGAATCAGAAAACGGCCTTCGTTTCTTGTCGCCGAAGGCGCCATCACTTCGTTCAGAATTGCAACCGATGCACTCGGAGTCAAACAAGCTCAGGTTCTTGGCCAAATTATTCCCGGCGTCCCAGTGTGGACGATCGGGAATGAAACCCTTCACCCTGGTCTCGCTTATGTCATTTTCCCTAGCAATCTTGGCGGGGCAGACGCCCTCACCCTTGCAGTAGAAAAATTCGCGCCTGTCCTCTAGTGAGTCCACTCTCAAACCCATTTGTATCACCGAACGTAAAGAGGACCTTTAGATGAATCCTCACCTGAGATTCTTTAAGTATTCTTTATGCTCTCGTGACACCCGAATCGTCCCTCCGCATTAGCGGTCAGCGATCGATCCCTTCTTCATCGAAGCAAAAAGAATTTCAATCGAGCCCTGAACCACCTTCCAAATTCCAAAAGCTAACAAAATTGCCGCGAAGAAACCCAGCAACCAAGGAAGGAGAGGTAGAGCTATAAATCCGGTTCCAAAACGACTAACTTCGAGTTCATCTAATCGGAACCCAAAGTAACAAGCCACCGCGATCGACAAGCAAGCTAACCCAAGCCCCAAACCTTTAAGCCCATCAATTCGAAGGCTCTTCACGCGCTCCGCCCGAGCTGCTTGGTAGATCAATTCAGCTCGTTCACCCGTCACCTTATTAACTCTAAGCCTCCGAAAAATCGCTTCCCGGTCTTCATCCCAAAGAACCATTTTTAGGACTACCTCAAACTGGGGTTCTTCTTTCACCATATCTGAAAACTAACCTAGGATTCCGACCGAGTCACCTAAAGCCTTACGAAGTTTGAAACCCATCAACAAAACACATTTATGACTTTAGGTCACTCGCTCTCCCAATCATTCTTAAAAAGCGTTACCAACCCAGAAACCCTTCTTTCGTTCAATCAATTTTCCGACTATCTTAATCACCCGAGTCTCAATCTAACTCTCTGATATGCTCCCTTTATTTTTCAGGCCCTCCTTTTTTCCTTTATTGATTATCTCACTCGTATTCGTCTCCGGACTTTCTTCGAAGGCTAGCCTCAAGCTTTATGATCAATCTCTTGCTGCCGATGAAATTGGAGGAGGGCCTATATCAATTTCGAAGCTTACTTCAGCGACCACTCTCAATGGTTCAAATAGCTTTGCCTTCAACTTTGGCGCAGTCAGCGGTGAATCGACTTTCGAATTCATCGTCGAGGGGGATCCCGTAGCCGGAGGGCGAGATGGTTATCTCGCTGTCGGATCAAATTCTTCAAGTAGTCTGCGCTATGAACAGTGGAGCGACACCGGGCAACTCGGCTTTACACAGGGAGGAGTAGCCGACTATACGTTCAGCCCACTTGTTCTTTCTCCGACCGAAGCAACTCACGTCACCTACGTCTGGGACGGTGACGGGCGAATGGACCTCTACCTCGATGGAACACTCGTCGGGCAAAACACCGCGGTAGCAAGCAGCTTCAACATGCCGACCGGTAACGGCCTTCTTGGGAACAATGCGGCGGCCGGTAACGAAGGCATGGTTGGCACGATTCATCGCGTCACTATTTACAATGAAGCACTGACCTCTGAAGACATCGAAAGACATTCTAATGCCTACAACGATGTTCCCGAACCTCCTACCATCGATTCCTTTGCGGCATCGCCTGAGGCCTTCCTTGCGCCAGGAAGTTCTACCCTTAATTGGTCTGTAACAGATGCTACCTCACTCTCGATCAACGGCGTAAATGTTACCGGACAAAGTCAACTCGTCGTCTTCCCGCCCTCGACAACAACCTACACTCTAAGTGCCTCCAATGAAGATGGAACATCCACTCAGAATGTCGTTGTCACTGTAAATCCAGTGCCACAAATCACCTCTTTCATCTCCGACCGTATCACGATCAATGCAGGCGAGAGCGTCACCCTAAGGTGGTCGACGAAATTTGCTAATGCATGGGCAATTACTCCCGCACCCGGCGACGTGAGTGCCCAAACGGGCGAAGGTAATGGGTCTATCACACTTTCTCCCAGTGGGACTACCACATACACTTTGACTGCCACAAATTCCTCTGGCTCAAAAACTTCAGAAATCAAGATCACAGTAGCAATGGTCGCAGATCATCCAGTCGTTTCAGAATTCATGGCCGCTAATGAAACAGGCCTACAAGACGGCGACGGCGAATTTTCTGACTGGATTGAAATCTTCAATCCAACCGCTTCCAGCGTCGATCTAAGTTCCTACTTCCTCACCGATGACTCATCAGATCTCACCAAATGGTCATTTCCGCCGCTTCCCCTCGCTCCGGGAGAACGAACTATTGTTTTTGCTTCAGGCAAGGGTGCGGCCGGGCCGGCTGGGGAAATCCATACGAACTTTAAGCTTAGCGTAGGTGGTGAATATTTGGCTCTCGTAACCGCCAGCGGATCAACACTCCTCCAGGAATTCGCCCCTACCTATCCAGCCCTTGATAAGGATGTTTCTTACGGAATTCTAAGAGGAGATTTGTCGACCTCTCGCGTTCTGGGTACCCCAACTCCCGGTCAACCAAACGATGCTTCGATACCACCACCCTCCGCGGTCACCTTCTCCCTCAACAGCCGCACATTTTCGGAACCCCTCAATCTTTCTCTCGCCACCGAAACGGCGGGTGCATCGATTTATTATACTACCGATGGATCAACTCCCTCGACCAAAAATGGAATCCTTTACTCCTCAGACATCAACCTGACCAACACCAGTCATCTTCGTGCCATCGCCGTCAGGGAAGGAGTGGCTGGTCCAATCTCTGGTGAAAACTTCATCCGGCTCGCCGCAGATCTCGTCAACTACGAATCCGACCTCCCACTCATGATTATCGATAACTTCGGTGCAGGAACAGTGCCTGCAAAAGGCTGGAGTGGCACCGGATCCGGGGTCCAACAGGTGGCGCGCCAAAACGCCGTTTGGGCCACTTTCGATCGTAACGAAACGACTGGTCTGGCCTCATTGACGGACCCTCCCCAAATGATCAGTCGGACTGGAATTCGTGGTCGTGGCGCCTTCTCCAGCACGTGGTCTCAAAAACCATACAGCATGGAGGTGTGGGATGAGAACGGAGAGGAAAAAGACGTAAATGTCCTAGGTATGCCTGCTCATTCTGACTGGGTTCTCTATTACCCAGACACGGATCGCAACAAGGACCCCTCCATGATGTTCAACACCTTCATGTATGAGTTGAGCAATAATATGGGGCGATATGCCGCGCGCATTCGCTGGGTCGAAGCCTTCGTTAATACCAACGGAGGCGCCCTCTCTCTTGCCGATCGCCGTGGCGTCTATGCCATCTTTGAGAAAGTCTCCCGAGGAGAAGGAAGACTCGAATTCGACAAACTTAATGAAGACGGAACCGAAGGAGGTTGGTTGCTAGGCCTAAATAGGATGGACTCGATCCCAGTCGGGGGTTACCCCACTGAAAATGGATCAACCAGGCCTCAGCTTTTCCACACCCGGGGCCCAAACCGCGTCTCACAGACCTCGGCCAATAGTGCCGGTAGCGGAGATGACATTCCAAGACAAAGCAATGGCTACCTCAACTTTGACAATCCCAGTGGTTATCGAATCACAGCAACTCAACGAGCCGCTATTGAAGATTGGTTTGTGGAATTCGAAGATGTTCTTTACGACAACTCGCAGTGGCTCGACCCTATTAATGGCTACCGTAAGTATCTCGACCCGACAGATTTCGTGGAGTATTTCATGTTCAATAATCTGAGCCGCAATGGCGACGGCATGTTGATCAGCATGTTCCCTTGGAAGGGTGACGATGGCAAACTCCGGATGGGACCAGCTTGGGACTATAACTGGAGCAGCTACTACGTCGGAGGAGGGCCTACCGGCACTTTCCGCCATCGAGGCGACCGCCTCTGGTATCGCCGCCTCTTCGATGACCCAGATTTCGAACAACTCTACGTGGATCGATGGTTCTATCATCGCGATCGCGCAATGAGTAACACCGGGATCGAATCCATCGTTAATGGACAGGCCGCTGAAATCGGGACCACAAGGGCCATCCGACAGGGGTTCTCCAATGAAGGGAGTTGGAACAGCGAGCTCAATACCTTTAAGAATTGGCTCACCACTCGAGCTGATTGGTATGACGGTCAATTCACTCCTCGCCCGGTTTACAATCAGAATGGCGGAGAAGTCGCAGGTAATTTCATCGTCAAGTTTTCCCCACCACCAGGAACGATTTATTATACCACGGATGGAAGCGACCCCCGCAGATCAGGCGGCGGTATCTCTCCTTCCGCTATTCAGTTCGAAGGTGGCGTCACCATGACCAAGGTCGTTGCTGAGGGAGATGCAGTGAGAGTCACGATTCCTACCGCAACTGCTCCCCCTTCAGGGCTCGGTTGGACTTCAGCCTTATTTAATGACACCACCTGGCTGACTGGAACAACTGGGGTTGGCTACGACCGAGTTAACACCTACGACCCCCACATCAACCTCAATCTCGACACCACGATGGATCGAGTCAACACCTCCGCTTACCTCAGGTTAGAGTTCGATCTAGCCAATGCCTCGAGTTACGACGTGATGAGGCTGAAGATGAAGTATGATGATGGTTTCGTTGCCTACCTCAACGGGGTCCTCATTGCCTCCGAAAATGCTCCTGCTACTCTGGTTTGGGATTCAGGTGCCAACGGTGGTCATTCCGACACCGAGGCAGTCAACTTTGTGACCTTTGACGTCAACGCTCACGTGGGTGAATTAGTCAATGGAACCAACATTCTAGCAATTCATGGATTGAATGACGGTATCGGAAGCTCGGATTTTTTGATTACCCCTGAACTCGAAGTGGGACAATCGACGGTTTCTAACGGACTCGTCTTAAACGAATCGGTATTGATCACCGCTCGCACCCGCGATGGTTCCGATTGGAGTGCGCCCGCAGAGGCTTACTTCCTAGTCGATACCATTCCAGCTAGCGCCGAAAATCTCGTCATCTCCGAATTTCACTACCGGCCTGCCGATGCTAGCGCAATAGAATTAGCGGCAGGATTTACCGACCGAGATGACTTTGAGTTTATTGAACTCATGAATCGTGGAAGCCAAACGATCAATTTAAGTGGAGTGAAGTTTATCGACGGTGTCACCTTTGATTTTTCGACCGCAGAGATCAGATCCTTGGATCCAGGAGCGCGCGTTCTCATCGTCAAGAACCTTGCCGCTTTCGAAGAAAGATATGGAAATGCATTTTCTTCGAAAATCGCAGGTGAGTATTCCGGCAATCTCAGTAACGACGGTGAACTCATCACCCTGGTGGACGCCACTGACACCAATATTCTCTTCTTCACTTACAACGATCAATCACCATGGCCAGAGGAGCCGGATGGTGACAGCTACACGCTTGTTCTCATCAATCCAGTGGGACCACCAATACCAGAGTATGGAGATCCCGCTAATTGGCGTGCTAGTGCGAGTTCGGGAGGATCTCCCGGAGATACCGGTTCCTCAAACTACAATGATTGGAAGATTGCCAATGGCCTTCCGATTCCCGAGACAGATGCTGACCCGGATCGGGATGGTAGAGACAACCTCCTAGAATATTTCGAGGGAACGAACCCAAATTTATCGGATCTTGCCTCGGGCACAATCGCCCTCGAATCACTCACCCTTGAAGGTATTGCCAACCACTACATTGTCTTCCGTTTCCGACGAAACCTGAGCGCGGACGACGTTTCGCTTACTCCTCAAATTTCCGTTGACCTCAATAATTGGCACGAAGGACCAGCCAACATCGTTTTGCACGAACGCACTCGAATCAGCGATACACAAGAAAACCTAGTCTTCCGTTCCACCGCACCCGCTGGATCAGCGCTTCAAAAATTTGGGAGGCTCAAGCTGCAATTGGATTAAGGATCACACTGATTTCACTAGGGACGCTTGACCCTAAAAAAGATTTTTGTCTCACCTTCAAGTAAATTGCTCGGTGCCGAAAACGACTTCACCTTATCATCAGCAGGCACGCTGTCATCCAGCTCATTCCATTCAACTAGATCGAATGAGTAATCGACTGCGTAGACTGCCCCAGGAATCGAGTTCCAGACGATGGTGATCAACCCATTGGCTTGGTTGAAGTCAATGGAGTTAACTTTAAATTCAGACGCGCCGGCCCCTGTAACAAAGGCATTTGCGTGTTGCTGAATCGTGGCATCATCCACCAAAATATCGTAGGTTGTGATGCGGTGGATCGTCCCAATCATTCCTTCATTTCCACCATCCCTAACATTCCCCAAATGTCCGGGGCCGGTGGGCATCTCAAAGGTCGCTCCTGCAATGGAATCCGTGGCCGCACCATTGATGAATAGGTCCATTGTGCCAGTTGCTTGAGTCCAACGGTAAGTGACATGGGTGTCATCCGTAGGAGACACAGCATTGGGAGCAGAAAAGGTATTGTCAGCAACGCCTGCCCTCGTGAATCCAAGAGCACCCGTGTCATCCCATTGCTCATAGCGAAGGCTGTTGCCCGCATTAGCATCAGCTCTTCCGATGTATCCGTTCCGTCCACCGGTATCTGGATCTCCACTCAGTATAAATTCGAAAGTGGCATCGCCAGAGATTGCTCCAAAATCGAAGGGCTCGATATTTGTTCCATCAAACACGGCAGGCGTGGTTAAAACAGCCGCATAGGGCAGAATGCCAGTGCCACCGCCGTGGTCAGCTGAGATCACGGAGTCATAGGCGGACAGAAAACCCTCGTCAATCGGAGTGAAAGCGCTAAGGGCTACAAGGGTGACCGGGCTCCCTGGATCATCACTACCAATCTCAAGCTGAGCAGTGAAGCCACCTGTATTATCAGGGGTGAAAGTAACTTCGATATTCCCACTGCCACCAGCTGCAATAGACGCAGGACCACTCGCAGAAAACTTGGCAGAGTCGGTCCCGGTAATTTCGAGCGTCCTCAAGTTTAAAGCACGAGCCCTACCGAGATTCTGTATCTCTATTAACTGGGTTACTTCGACATCCGAAGCACCAAAATCAAGAGCGGGCTGGATACTAATCTGAGGGTCACGGATCAACCCCGATAGCTGCACTTCGGCCTCTGAATTGAGCGCGTCATTGCTAAAAATGGAAAAATCAGCTTCGACATCCCCGTTCGCTCCTCCTGGATCGACTGTATATTCCAAATCGATTTCTTCACCCGGATCAATATTAAGCGGCAAGGCAGTATCGATTGTAAAGTAGTCAGCGTTTACTCCGTCCACCGTGACCGCTGTAATGGTCAAAACATTTGATTCACCCAAATTTTTTAAAACGAGTCCGAACGATTGCGCCGAACCATCGAGCACGAGATCCACGTTCATTGGAACCCCGATGCTGGGATCTCCGGTTGCCAACCAAGCATTTGCGTGTTGTTGAATCGTGGTATCATCCAGCAAACTATTGTAGGTCGTAACACGAGAAATCGTGCCGATCATTCCCTCATTTCCACCATCGCTAACGTTCCCCAAATGTCCGGGGCCAGTGGGCATCTCAAAGGTAGCTCCTGCAATGGAATCCGTGGCCGCACCGTTGATGAAAAGATCCATTGTGCCAGTTGCCTCAGTCCAGCGGTAGGTGACATGGGTATCATCCGTGGGAGACGCAGCATTAGGAGCGGAAAAGAAATTGTCAGCAACGCCTGCCCGGGTGAATCCAAGAGCGCCGGTATCAGACCATTGCTCATAGCGAAGGCTATTGCCCGAGTTCGCATCAGCTCTCCCGATGTAACCGTTATTCCCCCCGGCGACTGGATCGCCGCTCAAAATAAATTCAAAAGTGGCATCACCAGAAATCGTTCCAAAATCAAAAAGTTCGATATTCGTTCCATCGAACACGGCAGGCGTAGTCAGAACTGACGCATAAGGCAGGGTGCCAGCACCACCCCCATGCGCATCACTGATTTCAGCATCGTAGAAAGCAAGGCTGGCGAACGAGGCCGGGCTCAAGGCGGCCCCGGTGATCACAATCGCTTTGAAGAAACTAACCAGAAGTGAGTATTTGGATTTCATTGTTTAATTTTACTAAGGTCTACCCGCGGTTCCTGACCGCGCATCAATCTACATTGTTAGCGTTAGGTATCAAACTCTGAGGAAAGGTGACAAGACAATAGTGTTTCATCGAGATGATTTTCGACAAAATTGAGACCTTCGTCCTTTTTCAGGGAGAAACCTCGATCCAATATCGGCCGTCACGTTTTTTCAAGTCTCCCACTTTGGTGGTCGACTGCTTGCCCGATGGCCAATGAACCAGAACTTCCAGCGCCTTCAAAGCATCACCCTTCAGAGAGCCTACCGGAAAGAAAAGCCGTGGAGAACTCTGAGAGAGATAGCCTCCCCCGCTACTGACTTGCTGAGTAATAGTTGGCATTGATTCTCCTCGCAAAGAGACCCGAGCACCAGAAGCATCAATATTTCCTTCACTGCCCTTTAGCTGGAGACAAAGAAATTGATCGGCGTTCGTTTGCTCTGGATTCGCTTCGAAAGCCATCGCTCTACCCGCATTCACAGAAACGTGAAAGTCCGGTAATCCATCATCATTGAGATCTGAAATCGTGAGGGCTTTCGCATCACCAGAAACAAGTAAGTGGCTTTTATCAGGCCATATTGGACTGAGTTGACCTTTGTTGTTCTTCAGAAGAAGACTCACTCCACCATCCATTCTTCCAGTTTCACGTTGGGGACCAAAGAAATTCTGAACCACATAGAGCTCAGGGTAGGCATCACCATCAATCGAAGTGAAGGCGAGTCCAAATATGGGAGAAATTTGTGCCAGCCGGGGAAGAGGCTGGAATTTAAATTTGGGCGGCCCACCTTTCTCCGTCATATTGATCAAGATTCCTGACTCCAGAATGTTGGCGCTCAACTTCTTAGATTCTTTCAGCTTGTCTTTTCCGTAGATGTCATCCAACGGAGCCACTGCAAAAGATTTAAAGGTTGGAAATTTCCGTTTTAAGCCAGGCATCGCATTGCTGGAACAGCTCCGGCCACGAACCGGATAGAGGGTATTCCCCTCATACTCAGCTTCCACAATCTTGGGGCGCCCGGCATCATCCATATCCCCGTAATAGAGGAGGACTGGATGATCGTCGGAAGCATGATACTTGGAATTAAGGCCCACGTTTCCAACTGCATAGTCAAGATCGCCATCAGCATCGATATCCCCTGCCGCGATACTATTCCACCAGCCAAGGCGTTCTCCAACCCCACTCTCCTTGGTTTTATCGATCAATCGTCCCTCCTGGTTGCAGAAAACCTTCACTGGGCCCCATTCATGAGTCACCAAAAGATCTACCCAGCCGTCGGCATTGACATCTGACCAGAGCGCACTTGTAACCAGTCCGGTTTTAACCAATGAGTCGGGAGCCACGTTCGAGAATCCCCCCTTTCCATCATTGACCAGGAGCTGACTCGCAGGGACCTCCGGGTATCGGCCGGGAATGACCCGGCCACCCACAAAGAGATCAGTATCCCCATCGCGATCAAAATCCGCAGCACACACCACACTTCCGCTCTCTGTCACCCTTGGAAGGGCTGAAGCAGGGGCTTTCGAAAAATTCCCCTTCCCATCGTTCAGATAAAGACGATCCAACAGCACTGCGGCTCCCGGCTCACACTCCACACCCCCGCTCACCACAAAAAGATCGCGGTCTCCATCGCCGTCTGCATCAAAAAATAGTGGCGCCATATCCTCGCAGTCCTTGTCGATTTTGAAGCAATCGAAAGAACGCCCCTCAAATTCTCCGTTTTCGTTATAATACAGCCGCCCTGCAAAACCACGACCCTGCCCAATGAACACATCATCATCGCCATCACCATCAACATCACCCCACGCGGCTCCCGGACCAAGCTGCGAATACTTTTGTGGAAGGAGAGGTTGGCGGTCGAAATCATCGAAAGTCATTTCGAAGTGTTTCCCGCCAGGAGGCTTTTTCATCCGGGTGAAAAGCGGGGCTTCTCTTATTGGGTCCACAACATCAGATTTATCCGGCTCCGTAATGGTGTAAAAACGATCAGCAGGCAGATCTTTAATGCTCTGGGTCATACCACCTGGCCAAGCGATTTGCAGCTCATCGATCTTCTGATTCTCGCCTAATCCAAAGTGAACAATGGGATCGTCCGAGGCATAGAAACCTCGCGACAACGTGAGGTATCGCGTCAAAATTTCCCCATCCTCCATGATCGCTTTCAAGGTTGCTCCTATCCCGTAGCAATTCTTTTTCCCCTTCAACCGAATTTTCACGCGATGATTTCCGCCGGGCGAATCATTACGGTACAAACTCACTAGGTCTTCAAAATTATTCACGATAAGGTCAAGGTCGCCATCCCCATCCAAATCGCCCATCGCTACTCCAAAACTCGCCGCCGCCTTGGCCAACCCCCAGCTTTCGCCAACATTCTCGAACCTAAGGTTCCCAAGATTTCGAAATGCTAGGTTAGTATCTTTCTTGGGAGACGGCCTTTCTTCGTCCACATTATCTGGAAGATAAGTTCCGTTTCGAATTGCCGCAGTAGTGTCACTATTGAAAAAATCCCCAGTCATTCCGTTTCCAATGAAGAGATCGACATGCCCATCGTTATCGAGATCCCCGAACTTTAACGCCCAAGTCCAGTCCGATTTAGCGAGCCCGGTCATGTGAGCCGCTTCCATAAAGCGCCCTAGCCCAGTGTTCACGTAGACCGAGTTCCGCATATATTGCCTTGGCTGTGCGTGATCCAAGAACCAAGCGTTCTTGCTCATATTTCCCATCCCCACCTTTTGGCGAAAATGATTGGTGCCCATCATATCCGAACCCATGAAATCTAGGAGCCCGTCATTATTTAGATCCGCAACGTTTGATCCCATCGAATACCAAGGAGTGTGAGGTAAGGTTTCCAAAGTGACTTCGGAAAAAGTTCCATCGCCATCATTGCGGAATAAATGATCCGCCCCATAGTAATCGTTTGCCACGAAAAGGTCAGGATAACCATCGGCGTCGTAGTCAAACCAAGTGGCTGATAAACCCATCCCGTTATCTTTTAATCCTGCGGCCTCGGTGACATCGGTAAAACGGGGAACTCCGCCCTCTTTCGCCGGACCATCATTACGATAAAGATAATCATACTGGCCGGCTCTAATAAACATCTGCATCTGACCCGTTGGATTCCAAACCACTTCAAAAATCTCGCGCAGATGTTCTGGCATTATAAAATTCCCCTTGGCGTCTTTTTGTAACTGGCGGTAAACCCGATTTGCAGTCGCACGATCGCTCACACGGTAGTTTTCCTCGGGCGAGAACGGGCGATTCGTCAAAAGATAGCCATCCAGGTCGCCATCCAGATCGTAGTCTGCGAAGGCCATATTCACGCTAAACCCCTTGAAGTTGAGACCTGCCTCTTTCGCACACTCTTTGAAAACTCCCTTTTCGTTCAGGTAAAGTCGGTTAGCCGCGTCAAAGGCGCAGACATATAAATCCAAATCCCCATCTCCATCGATGTCCGCAAAACTCGGTGAGGCCTGCCAAAATTCCGCCGCCGCAAGCCCACACCTCTCCGTAACATCATCGAACTTAAAATCACCCAAATTTCGGTAAAGTTTCCCACCACCAAAAGGCCTCGTCAAATACAGATCAGGACGTCCATCACCATCATAGTCCCCCACCGCAACTCCTCCTGCTCCAAATGATAGCGTGAGAGCTCGCTCATAGTCCCGTGGAGCCTTCCAGCTATTTATGAAATTGACGCCGGAATTATCGGAAGAGACTTCGTGGAATCGCTTTCCAGCCA
>JAKMGP010000033.1 GCA_022424905.1 Akkermansiaceae bacterium
TCCTGAAGAGATGAGTGAGGTTCTCGAGGAATACGGAAAAGAACCGGAAGTTCTAAGGGTGGTAGCCGATGAGGATGCGAAAACATCGCTGCGGTCGTTTACGAAAACCAAAATGAGGTTCAACCGGGTTCCAACGGAAAAAAACGGGGTTTTCGATTACGATACGCGCTTGGTTCTTTTAGACCAAAATATGTTCATCCGGGGAATCCCCGGTCTAACTGAAGGCTGGGATTTTGAAACGGTTGCGGAGATGGAAAGGAAGTATGAACAAGCAAAGAAGGGTAGATCGGAAAAGGATCTTAACCCACTTCCAATGACAACCCCGAAGTTGCAAGAGATCCTGATCGATTCGATCAAATATCTTTACGAAAACCCGAATGAAAAAGGACAGGAATGACTGATAGAAAAAAAATAACCCTGATTTATGTGGGTGTCGCACTCATCTGCGCCTTGGTCCTTGGCATGTCCTTTCTTCTGCTCGGGTTGAAAAAAGTGAATAAGAAGGATGAGCCCCCAGCGACTGGTGTTGGCAAAGAGGACGTAGGAGACTTGGTTGTTTTGAAGTCTGACTTCGAGCTTCAGCGGCAGGATGGTGCGAAGGTGAAGATTTCTGACTTAAAGGACAAAGTATGGCTGGCTGCGCAATTCTATGCGACCTGCCCGATGTGTGCTGAAAGGAACTCCTCCTCACTCGTTGAAATTTATAAAGAATTTAAGGACGAGAGTGAGTTTGTCGTCACCTGTTTTTCTGTTGATCCCGAAAATGATACAGAGGAACTTCTTTCGAGTGTTCGCGACGGGTTAAAACTTGAGAAAAACAACTGGTGGTTTCTTCGAGCCGAGCGCGAAGAGTTGTGGGAGTTCATGACAAAAGAGATGTTTTTCACGACAATCAAAGAGCGAACTGACCCTATTCATGTCGCCCAGAAGGGGCGCTGGGCTCACGATATGGGATATCAGCTTTATCGGGGGGACACTTTAGTATACAAATGGGATGAAGGTCTTCCACTGGATCAGTTGCGTGGTGAAATCAAAGACGCGTTAGTTGGAATTAGGAAGGCTCTTGAGTCAAAAAAGTAGGCCCCGAACCATGAGTGAATCGAGTATCCTTGAGCAGCCGATCCAGATCGAAAAGGCGCGAAGACTAAGGGGGATTGTTTGGGTTGTAAGTGCGGTGGTCCTGCTGTTGGTCGCCATTATGAGGTCACCCTACAAACTGGACGTTCCGCCCGAATATGTGATCGCCCACAGCTTCATTAAAGCGCTGCCAGAAGTGATCGCGCTCATTAACACGTTCGTAGCGGCGTGTTTGTTAGGTGGAATTTTAGCAATCCTTAAAAAGAAGCATCGCCTCCATCAACGATTGATGACGACTGCGCTAATTCTGTCTTCAATCTTTCTCGTGTTTTATGTGGTTTATCACTTCACCACTTTCGAAACCAAATTTGGTGATGCAGATGGAGACGGGCAACTCAGTGAGGGTGAACTGGATAAGTTTGGAAATCTCAGAATGCTTTATCTTGGTGTGTTAATCACTCACATCATTGCCGCTGCGGTAAGTTTCCCTATGATTTTGATGACCTTCGTTCATGCTTGGACTCGAGATTTTGAGAAGCATCGCAAGCTAGCAAAGAAGACCTTCCCGCTCTGGCTTTACGTGGCTGTGACTGGACCTTTTTGTTACTGGATGCTCAAGGCGTTTTACCAATAGGACGGAAAAGCGGGCGTCGCGTCCGCTTGATTGTTACCCTTTGGAGGGTTGTCTCGGACTTGCCTCATAGAGTCGCGGGATTAACATAACAGAGGGCTGTGACGAGGTGTCGTTTGGGAAGCAGTTAGTTTAGCGACTCGCTTTGTCTCCACATCCACAGTTGGTTTTGCTTGCCAATTTTTCAGCAATTTTATGTGCGGTTGGGGTAATTGAAAGTCCACCTAAGTTGGTGCATCGAAGTTCACGCGGGATTTGATGAGCGACTTTGTTCATAGCGATCACAACCTCGTCGAAGGGAATGAGAGGGTTGTATCCGGCCAATGCCATGTTTGTGCACGATAAGGCATTAGTTGCGGCCATTACATTTTTGCCTAGACAGGGAGCTTCGACACGGTTGGCGATGGGATCGCAAACCATACCGAAGGAGTTTTGTAGGGCAAGTGAAGCAGCGGCCATTTGTTGATCGTTTGTTCCTCCGCCCAACCAGGTCATTGCAGCAGCAGCCATAGCTGATCCCGATCCGCATTCAGCCATACAGCCCCCTTCTTCAGCCGCAAACGTGGCGTCGAGGGTAATGAAAACACCAATCAATCCGGCGAGTAAGAGTGCTCCACATTTTTCTTCGTTTGATTTTCCAAGAGCGTTGGCAAGGGCAAGAACTGCGCCGGGCATCGCTCCGCAAGAGCCCGCGGTAGGCGCAGCTACAATCACTCCCATCGAGGATTTGACCTCCATGATTGCGGTGACCGAGCGGATAATGGCATTTGGAATTTCAGCTTGAATGAGACGACCTTCTTTTTCTGCAATCTGAAAATTCGGCGATTGAGAGGGGAGAATGCGATCCTTGTAAGAGGTTCCTCCAAGACCGGTCTTAATAGCGTCTTCCATAATGCCACGAATGTGATCCATTTTCGCCATAATTTCTTCCTCAGGAATACCGCCACGTTTTGATTCGTAATCCAGGGCCATTTTCCAAAGAGGGACTCCTTTGGTGTTTGCGGCTTTGAGCATTTCG
>JAKMGP010000086.1 GCA_022424905.1 Akkermansiaceae bacterium
TTACCCTTACGAGTGCGAGAGTTTGTGCGGGTACGCTGACCACGGACCGGGAGACCACGCTTGTGACGAATTCCACGGTAGCAATTAATGGAGGACAGCCGCTTCATTTGACCCTGCTTCTCCCGACGGAGGTCACCTTCGATGAGAATCCCCTCATTTTGGATCACCGTCGCAATTTTCACCAGCTGTTCTTCACTAAGTTCGCCAGTACGAATATCAGGGCTGACGCCTGCGTGATCTAGAATCTTCGAATCACTCGAGGGTCCGATGCCGAAAATGTAAGGGAGAGAGGCTTCTATACGCTTCTCATTGGGAATGTCTGTGCCGAAGAGTCGTGCCATGATCGTAAATGTTCAGAAAGACCCGAAATAATGCCGACTGCACCGTTACGGGGACGGGTTCTGTATCAAAGATCGCCTCGCTGGCAAGAGGAATTCAGCAATTTTCTTGGATTAGAATGATTTATTTTAGTTTTCCTAATCACTTTTTCGAATATGACGCCCGAAACCTCTTTGCCCCCCTTCATTCGCGCTCAAGAAACCAAAGGAACACAACGCTAAAGCACCCAGATTCCCAAGACCCATTTATCTCCCATTTCAAGCTAGACGGAGTAAATCCAGAAAAACGCTAAAAAAAGCCCCAAGAGCAAAATTGCGCTCCAGAAATCGACCAAACAATTTCGCAAACCCAAAACCCAGTCAAAATGCCTTCCAAAATTTCTATCTCAACCGAAAACCTTTGTTTGGATCTCGGCAGCATTCTCACCCCCTTTTTAAACACCAGTAAAGGGGCTCTCACCACCCTTACCCACGTAATCAGCCTCCATTCCAGCCACCACAATTATGCTATCACGCCTTTTTTCACCTCCCCATGGACATCAGTCAGGCGAAACTGTCTTCCTTGATAGCGGAAGGTCAACCGCTCGTGATCAACCCCTAATAAGTGAAGAACCGTCGCGTTAAAATCATGAACGTGGACCGGATCTTTAGCGATTCCATAACCAAGCTCATCGGTCTCTCCGTAAACATGTCCCCGCTTAGTCCCCCCGCCCGCCATCCATACGGTGTAAGCCTCTTTGTGATGATCCCGGCCCGCCTTAGACCTCTCGGAACCATCGCCCGACATGCCCTGAGCCATAGGGGTTCGTCCAAATTCGGAATTCCACACAACAAGCGTATCTTCAAGAAGACCCCGCTCTTTTAAATCCTTGAGTAAAGCAGCAATCGGCTGATCCACCTGTTTAGCCTTTTTCGGAAGATTATCGAAGACTCCGCCATGGTGGTCCCAGCCTTGATCAAAGAGCTGTACGAATCGCACACCGCGCTCCACCAAACGACGAGCCAGCAAACAATTGTTCGCAAAACTGCTCTTGCCGGGGTTCGTTCCATACATTTCATGAATATGCTTTGGCTCACTCTTAATATTCATTAGCCCTGGCACGCTGGTCTGCATCCGATAAGCCATCTCATATTGGCTAATCCGGGTCGCAATCTCAGGATCTCCAACATCATCCAACGCGACCTGATTAAGATCCTTCACCGCATCTACTACCAGCTTTCGATCAAGATGAGATACCCCATCCGGGTTGGACAAGTAGAGGACTGGGTCTCCCTTCGAACGAAACTCCACTCCTTGATGAATTGTTGGAAGAAACCCACTCCCGAAAGCACTATTTCCGGCTCCGAGAACCTGACCGGTAATTAAAACAACGAATCCGGGTAAATTTTGGTTCTCGCTCCCCAATCCATAACTCGACCAGGACCCGATACTGGGCCGCCCGAAACGCTCAAACCCAGTCAGCGCAAACATTTGAGCAGGAGCATGATTAAACTGTTCGGTGTGGAGGGTTTTGATGAAGCACATTTCATCCGCCATGCCCTGAAGATTTGGCAAAAGGTTCGAAATTTCCGTCCCCGATTGACCACATTTCTTGAACGAAAAACGCTCATCCTTTGGCGTGCCCAAAAGATTGGGTTGCTCGCGAATGAAAGCCAGTTGATTAAGATCAAAGAACTCATCAGGGCAAAGTTCACCCGTTCTCTTCTGCAACTCCGGCTTAAAGTCAAACAGATCGAGATGCGACGGAGCTCCGACCATATGAATGTAAATCACCCTCTTCGCCTTCGGCGCATGATGCAGTCCGAGCTTCACTAAGGGATCATCAGCAGCAGCCGCAGCATCCTGATTGATCAATGAAGCTAGTGCGGCACCCCCAAAACCAAATCCGCTCTTTTGAAGAAAAGACCGGCGATTCTGAGTGAGAAATGGGTTTGGATTCATCTCTTATTTCCGAGTCAGTGTCTCATCAAGGTTAAGAAGGACATTGGCGACGTGAAACCATGTCGCCAATTCAATGAGATTTTTATGATTTGGTTTATAGAAAAACTTAGGATTCTTCAAGATGGCGGAAACCTTCTCCGGATGATCCCGATAATGCTCGCTACGATCCCGAATCAACTCTTCAAGAATTGTCACCTCGCTTGGCGACGCTGATCGAGCCAAAGCCACACGAAAGGCATAATCGATGCGCCCCGACACATCCCGACTCCCGGTCAAAATTCGATCTGCAAAAGCGAGAGCCATCTCGACATAAGCTGGATCATTCAGCATGGTGAGAGCTTGGCTTGGAGTATTAGTAAGGGGACGCCGCACCGTGCAAGAGCTGCGATCCGGCGCGTCAAAATTCACCATACTAGGATATGGAGCTGCACGACGATAGACAATATAAACCCCTCGCCGCCAGCGATTCTCATCCTTTTGCTCCTCCCACTTTGGCTCGTTGCGACCGGTTTGTCTCCACAAACCATTCGGTTGATATGGCATGATTGGCTTCCCATACATCTTACTCGAAAGTAACCCCGAAATTTCCAAAGCATTATCACGAAGCCGTTCCGCATCCATCCGGAACCTCGGGGCCCGTGCATGCAAAAGATTAAGGGGATCTTTCTCTAACAATTCAGGAGCCACCCGCGAAGATTGCTGATACGCTTGAGACAAAACGATGGTCTTTAAAACGTGCTTCATATTCCAGCCAGATTCCATCAACTCGACTGCAAGCCAGTCCAATAACTTGGGATGAGTAGGTGGTTCAGATTGAGTTCCAAAATCTTCAAGAGTCGCCACAATCCCACCCCCAAAAAGCTCGGCCCACCAACGATTCACCGCAACCCTCGCCGTCAGTGGATTATCCCGGCGCACGAGCCACTTCGCCAGATCCAACCGATTAGAAGGTCTTTCTAACTTCGGAAGCCGCTCCGGAGTTGCCGGTATAACCAGCTGATCAGGAGCAAGAAAATTACCGCGCTTCAGAATCCGGGTCTCGCGCGGCTTCGCTAACTCAACCATCACCAAAGTTCGATCGGGCTTGAGGGTAGCTCTTTCCTTCTTTAGGAGAGCCAACCTTTTTTCTAGCGTCAAAAACCTGACATTAGATTTCAAAAAGTAAGCCTTCAGCCTTCCGGTCTCCTTCGCATCCCTCTTCCCTTCAGGCTTACTTAAGACACTTGAAACCTCCTGAGGTAAAGTCACTGCTCCAACTGGGTCAGAAATTGCAGCAAGTCTCAAATTTCCAATCACCCTTCCTTGACCAAAGTTTTGTTCCAATCGGAAAACTAAACTTGATCCACGCAGACTCTCAATTGGGCGATCCAATTGAAAAGTCGCAAAATGCCGCTTTCCAAAATGAGGGCTTATCGCCCAACCGGTCTTTGCCTTACCATCGACAGCTCCTGCAATATCCCAGTTCTTTTGTGAAAAGTCAGCCTCCGCATTCTGAAGTTTCAGTTGGCTTTCCTTCCCGCCTTTTTTTACCGCTACTCTAAATTCATTGAGAACAAAATTGGGACGTGCTGCATCTCCCCGACCCGGCCCTCTCCCCGGTAAATCAGGGTGAGTTAGAGCCTCTAATCTGAAACCAGTAATCGATTGAAGATCAGTCTCAAATTCCCCAGTGTAAGTCACCTTGCCTGGAACCTTCCCGGTCAATAACACAGAGCCATTCTCTAAAATTCGATACTCTCCGCCACTCGAGGAACCAAACGACTTCACCGTCAGAGGCCTCCACTCCGGTTGATTTTCCAGCGCCGCTCCCATTGACTCCTGCCACGCCCGAAACTTCGGACCTCCAACTTCACTCAACTCATCACGTTCTTTTTCCAAAACAGCAATCTCCCCATCAATTTTTTTGGCCGCTACTTCCTTTTCTGGTGAAAGTGGCAAATCCAAATACGGCCCTATGAAATCATGCGAGACATCCTTCTTGTTTGAAGGAGGCTGAACTTCAAGAGGGGTATTATTAAAAAAGGAAAACAACGAATAATAATCCTTCATCGAAAATGGATCGAACTTATGATCGTGGCACTGCGCACACTCCAAGGTGATCCCCAACCAGACCGTAGCGGTGGTATTAACACGGTCAAAAACCTGATTCACTCGATTCCCCTCAGGACTCACTCCCGCTTCCACATTACAAGTGACCGTTCGATGAAAACCCGTAGCAATCTTTTGACTAAGGTTTGAATCAGGAAGCAAATCTCCGGCCAGCTGGTCGATCGTAAATTGATCGTAGGGCATATTTTCGTTGAGAGCATTAATCACCCAGTCACGATAAGCCCAAGACGGTCGAAGTTGATCTGCCTGAAAACCGTTTGAATCGGCATAGCGCGCCAAGTCGAGCCAATGCCGGGCCCACCGTTCCCCAAACCGAGGCGAATCAAGTAATCGATCCACCTCACCTTCGTAATTTTTGGACGTCAAAAACCGTTCTAATTCCTCTGGAGTGGGAGGGAGCCCGATCAGATCTAAGGAAAGACGACGTAAAAGATTCCCTGCCGAAGCGCGCTCTGAAAACTTTAATCCATCCTGCTCAAGTCGATGAAGTAAATAGGCATCCACCGGATTATTGATACTTGCTGAATTTTCGACCTTAGGAATTCTCTTCCGAACCGGCGCCACCCAAGCCCAGTGCTCTTCGTACTTAGCGCCGGATGCGATCCACTTTTGCAAAAGCTCCTTTTCTTTGCTGGTGAGTATTCGCTTGGAATCAGGAGGTGGCATCAACTCATCCAGATCATCGGAATGAATTCTAGCAATTAATTCACTCTTCTCTGGCTGCCCTGGCACCACCGCTTCCGCAAACTCCCCTCCGCCTCTTGCTCCTTCCAACGTGTCCAATCGTAATCCCCCTTTACGCGATTTTTTGTCTGGCCCATGACAATGAAAACAATTTTCCGCCAAAATAGGTCTAATTTCACGGTTGAAGTCCGGAGTATCTTCCGCAGCGTCGAGGAACCGACCTGAAAAAGACAGCATGGCAGAAAAAACGCCGCGAAGGTTCACGGACTAGCGCTAGCGCATCGAAGACGGTTGAACAAGCCAGCAAAATTGTTCTCAGCCCTTGAAGAAAACCATTGGGTCCAAAAACTAGTAAAAAGTCACACTACGCTTCTAGGATGCACTAACCGAAATTTTGATTTGCTTTCTCTTACCGCAGCTCGATTTTTTTCGTTGTAACTTTTTTTTCTTCAGCGCCTCATAAACCTCAGCAATGTTCGACAAGGCACGAACGCCATTCCAACATAATGCTAAATCCATGGAGCGGATTAGGAAGCCCCTACACAATGCCTGAAATGCTTAAGCGCCTCAAGAGCAGTCCATCTGTGGCGGGGCCATAGATCCAAAGGGAACGCGATGAGAACGAGATCAGCCCTCTACCAACTGCCTGGAATACAGGCTCTCTGTCTTATGCTTACGTTTGGGCATTCGTCCGCAACTGAAATTACGTCGGACGCGCAATGGACCCTCTCAGACAGCCCTGTTTCCTTAACTGAGAAGGTCATTATCCGACCGGGCGTAACCCTCGTTGTCGATGCCGGGGTGACCGTAATGCTGAGCGAGGATGCCGCGATTTTGGTTGAGGGATCACTGCTCGCCAATGGCACAGCCAACGAACCCATCCTTTTCACTCGCGCAGCTGGATCGAGCGGCTGGCCGGGGATTGAATTTTCTGGGGCCCGGGTTTGGAACACTTTTTCAAGCAGAAGTGTTTTCGAATTCTGCCATTTCGATTACGTTTCAAACGAGGTTGCCTTAGAAGCCTGGGAAGTTGATTTGGAGTTTTCAAATTGCGTATTTGAAAAGATCGCGGACACGGTGATTCGTTGCCATGACGGAAGACTCACACTAGCGGATTCCTTCTTTAGGAACTGTGGAGAAGGAGTCAACGCCGTACGGTGCGACGCAGATATTTCACGCAACCGCTTTTATCACATTCGCAACGGCGCCGATGCGATCGACGTGGACTTGGAATACAGCGGGGAAGGATTGAAGCCCGCTAACATTGCACAGAACATTATTGAGTATTGTTCCGGAGACGGAATCGACCTTGGCAGTAGCGCTGCGCGTATTTCCGGGAACCTGATCCGGCGCTGCGCGGATAAAGGGATCTCGTTAGGTGAAGGTTCCAATGCCCGTGTCGAGAACAACGTGGTGCTACATTGCGCGATCGGAATCGCGGTGAAGGATCGTTCAGCCCCAGTGATGGCGAACAACAGCGTCGTAAGCTGCACGGTCGGCGTCAGCACCTACGAAAAAGAAATTGGCATGGGCGGGGCGCGGGGGCACTGGGTGAACGGGATCATTTGGAATTGCGATGAAAGCATCCGGCAGGACCTCCTATCGTTTCTGGATGTGAGATATTCGCTGGTCGGTGGTGCCGAAGTTTGGCCCGGCGAAGGTAATACCAATGCGGATCCCCAATTCGTGGATTTGAATACCGAAAACGTCTTACTACAACTCGGCTCGCCCGCCTTAAACGCAGGCACGTCCCGTCTCGCCTCCGCGGTCGATTACCATGGAGTCGCCCGCTCCACCACACCCACCGCGGGTGCGTTCGAAGATGTGGCTACCGGATACGATAGCGACGGAGACGGCCAGGTGGACGCAGCCGATGGCTTGCCCTTCAACTCGCTAAATGTAGCGAACCCGCCAGAGGAATCTTCGGTAATCATCAATGAAATCATGTATCGTCCCGACAACGATGCCATCGCCCTAGAGTATCTAGAATTATACAATCGAGGTGACTCTGCAGTCGATCTTACAGATTGGCAGTTGGTGGATGAAACCTTGTTCGACTTCCCGGTTGGGACGACGATCTTGCCTGGTTCGTTTCTGGTGGTGGCGGCGAACCCAAGCTCGATCGAGGCCGCTTACGGTCTTTCGGGTGTCCTAGGCCCCTGGTCAGGCGACTTGAGCGACGAGTATGCGGTGGTTCGCCTAGTCGATGGAAACCGCGGCGACGTGGACACGGTGGAATACCGGAACGCGGACGGCTGGCCGCTGGAAGCAGATGGTTCCGGATCGTCCTTGGAGTTGATTGACATAAACACCGACAACAACATTGGATCTCACTGGGCTGGAAGCGTGGAACGGGGCGGGACTCCCGGGCGCAAAAACGGCGTGGCGGAGGGATCAGTCGTGATCAACGAGTTTCTGGCGTCTTCGCTTGTGGGAACAGCGGACTGGATTGAGCTTTACAATCGCGGCGACACGGAGCGGGACATTTCTGGATGGTATTTGACGGACGACGCAGCAACGCTGACGGAATGGATCATCCCTCCAGACACGGTTCTTCAACCCGGCGAATCGGTGTTTTTTGATTCGCTCAATTTCGGAATATCGGCCGAAGGCGAGGAACTTTTCCTGACCCGTTCCGACGGACTCACGGTGGAAAGTAGGGTCGCGTTCGGCGCCCAGCAGGCCGATGTGACGCGAGGCCGTTATCCGGACGGCTCACCATCTTGGAGCTACTATCCCGCCAACGGCACACCGGGCCAATCAAACGGGCCGCCGACAACCTCCGCCGTGGTCATTAACGAAATCATGTATCACCCTACGGGCGATAATGACGCGGAAGAGTTCATTGAACTGTATAACGCGAGCCTTGGCGAAGTGGATTTGAGTGGGTGGAGTATTGACGGCGGCATACGCTACCAGTTCCCGGAGGGCGGGACCCTCGCCGCGGGAGGCTACTTGGTGGTGGCGCACGATCCAGACTCGGTGAATGCAAAGTATGCCTTGGATGATTCGCTGGGGCCCTTTGGCTCGCGCCGGCTTTCCAACCGGGGCGAAAACCTGAACCTGCGCGACGCGCTGGGGAACGTGGTAGACGCGGTCTTTTACCGGGATCGCGGGCGGTGGCCGCGAGCGGCGGACGGGGAAGGCGCTTCGCTCGAGTTAAGGTCGCCGACTATGGACAACTCGCTTCCGGAAGCCTGGATGGTGGACAGCGTAGCATCCGAAGGAACGCCCGGAACCGCCAACCATTCGGATACAAATGCCGTGGCCGTCATTTTTTCCGCAGGGCACTATCCGGTGATACCAACACCCACCGAGACAGTCAGCATCCGCGCTCGGGTGTCGAACGGAGAGCGACCGGTTTACCTGCGCTGGAAGAAAGATGCCGACGCAGTGTTTCAGTCAATCGCCATGACGCCGGTTTCTGGCACGGATCTGGTTGCGGTGATACCGCCGCAAGGCAACCGCGATTTGATCGAATATTACATCGAGGCGGAGGACGCCGCCGGCCACCTCGCAACCTGGCCGCCGGGAGCACCGGTCTTTCAGCTAGCCTCGGGAGGTGAGGTTCCTTTCACGCTGCGCTACCTCTGCCTAGACGCCCCCGCGCCGAACGACGTGCCATCGTTTCGCTTGCTGATTCCCCAAGAGACGCTGGATGAATTGCAGTCGCGCGATCTCTCGAGCGACGAACTGCTGCCCATCACGATGACCTATGGCGACGAGATATACCCATTTGCCAGGTATCGATACCGGGGCACGCTCAAGCGGCAGTGGTCGGTCAAATCGTATCGAATCGACCTAGAGCACGATCATCCGTTTGCGAGCGAAGATCGTTTAAATTTTAACGGGAAGCGACCCGGACCAGAGTGGTTGGCTACCGAATACGTCAAGGAAGCGGGCTTCGCAGTTCCTGAGCTCCAGGCCATTCGCCTGCACGTAAACCATCGGGACAAAGGGCCGTATCTGTGGGTAGAGCGCATTGGTGGGGACTACTTGGAAAGGAACTACCGTGGTTCGTCCACCGGGACTTGGCATGAAAGCTGGGGCGAAAGAAAGGCCGGGCTTGTCCCTGTAGAGATTCTAGAAGTGCTCGATGTGGTTCGGAACCCGAACCCAGTCGACTACGCTGCAGCGGTGCGACAGGTCATCGACCCGGACCAGTGGCTGCGCTGGGCGGCCTCGATGGCCTTGCTCGGAAACAACGAAACGATCCTTGGCGGCATCAGTGGAAATCACGCTGTCTACCAGCATCCGGACTCCGCTCTTCTGAGACTGGAGCCGCTCGATCTCGACGCTACGTGGGAACCGGCGAATCTCGGCATGTCGATTCACGTGGAGACCCCCCTGCCCCGTCAGGAATGGCCCCCGGGGCTTGAAGCATTAGAGGCTTTGATGCGCAGCCCCTATTTCCAGCGACGCTATTACCAGATCCTGGCCGGCGAACTAGACGGGTCGTTCCTTCCTTCCAGATTGGCGGATGTTGTTAACGACCACTTCAACTTGATCGACCGCGGCGGACTGAGCGCGCCAGATCAGGGAACGCCGGCGACGACCAGAGGATATCTCAATTTGCGGCGCGACGTCGTGGAGCAGCAGATCAGCGACCTCGTGGACTCCACCGCAAGCTTCGCTCCAAAACCAATCGCATCCGAAATCGGCGGAATCTACTGGCAACCATTTCCCGAGGTGGAGCTTTCAGGCTTCGTAGTGCCCGACACGCACCGAGTCCTAGTCAACCAAAGCACTGCGGAAGTGTCCTTGAATTCGACCAACGGAGCCTGGAGCTATAGCACCTCCTTGTCGTCGGGCGACACCATCCTGAGCCTTGCGGCCCAGCCCTTGAGCAACCGGGCGTATCAAACGCCGGAACAGACCCTCACCCTGCGCTACGACGGAAATGACGACGACGGCGACGGCTTGCCCAACAGTTGGGAAACGTATCACGGGCTGGATCCGAACGACGACGGCAGCATCGATCCCGACCAAGGCGCCGCTGGCGACCCGGACAGCGACGGGACGACGAACCTCGGGGAGTATGAAGCCAGATCCCACCCAACGCTCTTCCTCCCACATCGGCTGACCGTCGCCTTGCTCTCGCCCGACGAACTCCAGCTGACTTGGTCGTCCGCACCAGGTGCGATCTACCAGGTGCAATTCAGCGAAAGCTTGGCCGGCACATGGACCGACCTCGGCCTCCCCCTTGCTGGCACCGGAGCCAACTTGTCCGCCATCTTTTCCACCCTTACTGCGCCGCGAAAATTCTTTCGTATTGCGGTGAAAATTGAGTAAGGAGCCAACAGCATTATGAAGAAACCATTCCTATTTTTTTCTGCTACCTTGATTTGGGCAATTACCGCCACCGCCCAGGCTGCTGACCTTTATGTGAGTCCTGATGGAAATCATACGCCGCCGTTCGCTAAATGGGCTCAGGCCGCCACCAACATCCAGGCCGCGGTGGACGCCGCGATGGAAGGTGACACCATTTATCTCGCTGACCATACCTACTTCCTGAAAGGACCCATCACCGTAAACAAAGCCATCACAATAAAAGGCTTTAATGGCCCGGATGATTGCGTGGTAGATGGACGGAATGATGTCCGCTGCTTTGACATCAATAATGCAAGCCTCGTCGACTTGACGATTCAACATGGTTTTGTGCGGGGAGGATTCATTGGTGATCGCGAAAGGAGATACGGCGGAGGGGTATACGCCAGAAATTGTGTGATCAACAACTGCGTGTTTCGGGAGAACGGCGGCAACCAAGGGCTTCATGGAATTCTGCCCGCTGGCGCCGCGCTAGCCGCCCGGGACGGTAGCGTGGTGAGCGATTGCACCTTTTACGACAACAACAAAGGGGGCGATGGCTTTTCTGACCCCTCCACGGTTCATGTCGGCAACGGCAGTCTAATCGAGCGCTGTATCATCCGGAACAATCTAACGTCAGTCGGCGCTTTGGACTGCGACCACTCAACCGTCGTCCGATGCCAGATCTACAACAATCAATTCAGGGGGGTAACCATGGTCGGGGGAACCATGCGTGATTGCCGAATCTTCGACAATGAGGGTTCCCCGAGTGTGGTCGCCTTTACCGTCGGAAGCGCGGTCACGCCGAGCAACCAGGGGGGAGGAGTGCATATCAGCGAAGGGGGCGTGGTCACACGGTGCCTCATTCAAAACAACGGTAGCCGAATCGGGGGTGGTGCCTACATCGAGAACGGAATGCTGGGAAATAGCCTCATTCTAGGTAATCGCAGCCATTACGACCCGGAGCATCCGCCGGGTTACTTCGACGTTCCATCGGATGGCGGGGCGATTTATATCCAAGGGCGGGGCAGCCTCGAAAACTGCACTGTGCTCGGCAATCTTTCATCTCACACCACCGGGGGTGTTTTCTGGAAGTCCTCATTCGACCCGGTCGATGAAACCGTCATTCGCAACAACATCCTCTACTCCAACAGCGGGTTTAATCTACCCATAGCAGCCTACGTTGTCACTCTGGAGCACAACTGCATTCAGGACGGAACCAAGTTGAAGAACGGCAACATCAACAGCGACCCTTTGGTCGCGGAGGACTATCGCCTGAGCACATCTTCTCCATGCCGAGACACCGGAACTAATCAAGAATGGATGATTGCAAACGGCGATTACGCAGGCATCAAGCGTGTCGTTAACGGCGACGTAGACATGGGCGCTTTAGAGTTTGTGGCGCCCCTTGTCATTACGGAGATTCAGCACGCTGATGAACAGGTGACTCTGACCTGGACTTCGTCCCCGGGCGGCGCCTATCAGCTCGAGGAAACCGACGACTTGTCCGCGAATTCATGGAAAAAAATTGGCGACGCCACGACCGCAACCGGGACTGTTTCGTCACAGACCGAAGCCGTCATCCCTCGACTTAGACGCTTCTATCGATATAGACATGTTCTCTTCGAGTGAAGAATCACCTCAAAGTAGCTGACCACAGCCCCGCTGATTCACGCTTTATTACGAACGACCCTCACAAACGTCCAGATGCGAAGGTAGGCCGCTGGTTATTAAAAAGTGGAGGCGAGGGGAGTCGAACCCCTGTCCTGAAAACCTTTCACGAAGGCATCTACAAGTTTAGCCGGGCGTTTGCTGCTTTAAGATCGATGAGCCTCACCCGGCCCGTTCACTGATCCGATAATCCTGTTGAATCTCGCTCCCTCGCCCGGATCCCCGGCTTAGAAGCCAGCCTATTAAGTAGTCGCCCCGCCCCGTAATAGGCGTAAGGATTGGGACGTTGCTGTCAATTAAGCAGCAAGTGCGAGCTCGTTAGAGTCTGCAATTATTTGTTTTGAACGGCTTTTTAAAGAGGCCAACCGATCAACCTCTACATGCAGCCAGCGTTTCAAGCATCCAGTCGAAACCAGAACGCCCCCACAAGC
>JAKMGP010000087.1 GCA_022424905.1 Akkermansiaceae bacterium
TTCAAAGAACATTTGACCGGAAGACTGAGCAGGCCCGCTGATGAAAATTCATTCAAGCGAGCCTTCTAAAGTGTTTCTCGGACGCAGCCCGTAGCAGCTGCGGGGGCAACCCTAATCATTTCAGGACTCACGTCAATGTTTTTGGTCGCTATTTTTTATGAATTTCATTCCAGATCGCCAAGGTGTTGATTTTACGGCGAAAAATAGCGATGGAAAAGACCCTTAAAAAAAACCATACCCTAAATAGAAATTAAGATATCCTAAATACCCTTATGATTTTAAACTTCGGGCACAAATCTCTAGCCAGCCGCAACTCTCCGCCTATCGTCAGATCACGTGTCCACTTTCTCATTCCAGTCCCTAAATCTCCGAGCCGAAATCGGTGGAAACTCTTATTCTCTCAATTTAGATGGGACTTTGATTCTGCTTGATGCCGGGATGCATCCTAAAGAAGAAGGAGTAGATGCTCTTCCCCGCTATCAGGAGCTTCCATTCGATAGCGCTGATGCAATCATCATCTCGCACTCCCACCTAGACCACATCGGAACTCTTCCGGTGGCTCAGCGGGAGCAACCTTCGGCACCTGTTTATCTCACCGCACCCTGCGCAGCGCTTGGTGAAGCTCTGCTCCACAACTCGGTCAATGTGATGAGTAGCCAAAGGGACGAATTAGGAATTACCGAGTATCCGCTCTATCATCACCGAGAAATCGATCACCTCCGCGATCGCTGGATGATACGACCTTATGAAAAAACTTTTTCACTCGATCTCCTCGGAGAAACGGAGGCAACGGTAACTTTTTATGACGCCGGTCATATTCTAGGATCAGCAGGAGTTCTGATCGAAAAAAATAACAGACAAATCTTCTATACTGGAGATGTTAACTTCAAGGGCCACTCTCTCATTAAGGGGGCACGCTTCCCTCAGCTCAATGAGCCCGATCTCCTGATCATGGAAACAACGAGAGGGGGTGACGAACGCCCCACCGATTACACCCGTGCCGATCAAGAAAAACTTCTTGCGAAAGCGATCCGGAATGCGCTCGAAGCTGGCGGCTCAGCCCTAATCCCGGTCTTCGCGATAGGCAAAACTCAGGAAGTGCTCACGATGATCGATAACTTTAAATCCGAAGGTTTGATTCCGGATCAGACCCCGGTTTTTATGGGTGGCCTCAGCACAAAGATGACGATGATTTACGACAGCTTCTCAGACTCGACAAGGCGCCATCGCCCCAACTTCGAAATCCTCCGCGACATGAAGGTTCACACAGGCAATAAAAGAAGGCGTGCACCCATCGAATACAAGCCTGGAGCGATCTACTGCCTGTCTAGCGGTATGATGAGCGAGAAAACCACCTCCAACATTTTCGCGCGCAGCTTCCTCCAGAACCCAGCTAACTCCCTCCTCTTCGTAGGCTACGCAGAACCAACCACTCCTGCCGGTGCGATCAAGAAAGCATCATCGGGCGATGTCATTAGACTCGATGGAACTCATAAAGTGCAACTCAATTGCACCGTCGAAGAATTTGATTTCTCAGGACATGCGCGTCGTGAAGAACTTTTAGAATTTGCCGTCAAAGCACGCCCCAAGAAACTCCTGCTTGTTCACGGAGACCCTGATGCCGCCTGCTGGTTCGAAAAAAAACTCGCTGAGGCCCTGCCGGAAACTGAGGTCATCATACCCCAGCCAAAGGCTAAGATTCTCTTCTGAAGTCCGGCACCGTTTCCTCCAAAATCCCGAGGAGAGTTTTCTTCTCACGAAAGCTGAGGTGATTATCAGCTTCGTTAGTCAGCTCTTCGCGGAGGTGGTAATAGACCCGCTCCTTAATAAGCTCCGGCAAGCCTTTGAAAGCCAGCGAATGAATCATATAAGAGCATCGATTCTTAAAAAGACGGCCATATAAACGGAAATCTCGAAGGCTTTTCCCCTTTGCCGTTTTTACACCGCCTCTCTTAAAAGCTTCGGCAAACTTGTCAGCACCCTCTACCCCATCACCACCCAGATCAATTTCACTGGCAAAAAGAAACGCATCGACGATCTCCTTTGCTGAACTCTCTGCCATCTTCCAAGACATCCCATCATGGGACCCTAGATCTTTTCCCTCGCTGTATGATTTCTGAAAATAAAGTGTTCGCTGATAACCCATCTTAGCCTTTGTGATCAAATTATGAGTCCGGCATTGATGTTCAAGAACCATCAACGCGACAATATCACTCGTTGGCTGAAGATATTTTTCGATATCAATCAGGGACGACAAATCTTCGTGATCCGAAACCTCTGGTTTGAATTTCGCACCACTTAATACGCTTTCTGGAACCCAGCGATTCCCAAGATGTGGGGCATCCGAATGCCCCGAAACATACCAACCCCCCATCGTTCTCTCAGCGGAGTACTATCAGTAACGAGAGAAGTTCCAGCACTTAAAATAGGATGACTATTCTGATCCGGCACAACCGATCGAATAAACATTCCCGGCACTCCAGAAGTCCGGGAAGTTGCGTGGCATTGTAAACAAGAGTCGGTTGCACGAACAATTTTGGCCCGACGATCACCAAAAGGTGGATCAATGGTATAAAAAACCGGGCCCAATTTTTCATCTTCTAATGACCTCCACTTTCCCACCAGGCACCCAACCAACGTAAGCATCCATCGAAAAATAGATCGATCTAGGATTGTTCTGGTTGATCAACGAATTTTGGAAACTTGTCTTAGAAAAAACCAAAACCTGAGATTCCTCAGGAATATTTAATTTCTTCAGCACCGCCTTAAGAAAAGTCTTACCATCAACCTTCCCGATCACCCAATCACCATGCTCTATTTCAGCTACCATCTTTGCGACCGCATCCTGGCTCGCGGTCTGAGAATACCTGATCGGCGGCAAGTCGAAGAAATCTTGCCCTCCCTGGACCGAAACTCCCCCAAAAATAAGCAGCAAAACAAGCGGATAAAAATTAATAGTAGTATTTTTTTACGCATTAAAATAGCGCGTCTATCAAAACTTCCTTTACTGCCCTAACAGTCTTGCCAGCCTGCTCGAATATTTTACCCCGATGAATGCTCAGTTCCTCATCATTCTCGAAATCCAAACCAATCAGCGCACGACCCACTCGCTCCCCCGTATAAGCGTAATTGAAGTAGCACAAACTAGTTATCGAACTGATCGCATTCATGAATCCAAGCAAAGCTCCAGCTCGCTCCGGAAACTCAACCTCCACGAATAAGGGTGAAGCGAAGAGAGCGGGAGTAAACGGAATCACTCGAAACCTAGTCGCGCCATGCCCCGTAACATCTTCTGAGCTTTCCTCCTTTCTTGCGATCCATTTTTTAAATTCAGCGAAAGCTAAATCGGGGATATCAACACTTAACAGTGGTCTTTGTGGCTCGTTCTTTGTGCGCCCATACTGCAAATCCATAATGCTCACGCCAACTGGCAAATCGGTCAAAAGTCGGGCCAAGGAACCTTTTTCTTCCGGAATTATAAATCGCCAACTCCGATCACGCTGCGGATTGATTCCCGCCTGTCGAGAGACATCAGCAAATTTTGCAAAATCCATATTCGCGCCACATAAAATGGTAAGAACTTTTTCGTCCGGCTTAATCTCACCCGCCTCATGATGCTTCAAAAAACCGGCCAAACTCATTGCTCCGCTCGGTTCAGGAATCACACGTAAACCATCCCAATGTGACTTGATTGCTGAAGAGACCTCCCCGTTCGTCACCGTGACAATCTCGTCGAGGAGATCCCGACAAAGTGCGTAAGTCAGCTTACCAACCTGCGTTACCGCCGTCCCATCGCAAAAAACATCAACATAATCTAACGGAACCGGCTTTCCCAACTCAATGGCAGCCTTCATCGAAGCCTGATCCACACCCTCAACGCCAATTACTTTCACCTTTGGCCAAGAACTCTTTAATAGGGATGCAACCGCCGCAGCCATGCCGCCGCCTCCGACCGCCACATAAACTCGATCAAACGGCCCTTCCCCAGAGGTGAAAATTTCATCTGCGAGAGTCCCCTGTCCTGCCATGACATCGATAGAATCGTACGGCGGAATAAAAGTCGCCCCGGTCTGCGCAGCATGTTCAAGCGCAGCCGTCTGCGCTTCCGCAAAACTATCACCAATTAACTCGATTGAAACACAATCACCTCCATGTGCCATCACTGCTTTCCGTTTCACCAGGGGTGTTGGCTTAGGCATATAAATATAGGCCTTGGCTTCCAACTTCCGAGCTGCCAAGGCAATCCCCTGCGCATGGTTCCCCGCTGAAGCCGCAACCACCCCACCCTCAAGCTGAGCTGGAGTGAGACAAGCCATAGCATTGAATGCCCCACGCCATTTATAAGCTTTAATAGGCCCCAAGTCCTCACGCTTCACCCAAATCGACTGATTAACGCCCTCAATCGCCATCGGCTCCAAAGGGGTTGCGCTACCAATCTGATACACCCGTGCACGGGCCTGATGGATCGCCTCAAGCAGCTGATCAACTCGATTTCCTTCGCTCACACCTCACCTTTCTCAAAAATCTACAAGAAACACACGCCTCAATCGCTACCCCTAGAAATGCAGCAGCCCCGTCAATCTCCTAAGAAACTAAACAGGGCTACTGTCCCCCCCAAATGGTGAAATCTACTAATAGGAAGACATTTTTACCCCTTCTCTACAAGCACTTTATCACACTAACCGACTTAACAGAATGGATTTACGCTGTTCAAGTTCGTATCAGCTCCTAGAGTCCCGCCGCAATGAGCGACGAAAAAACGCCCACCCAGCCCCAATCTACCTCTGAGGAACTCATTGCCGTCCGGCGAGAGAAACTAGCGAAACTCAAGGAATTGGGCCTCGATCCTTATGGCACTGCCTTTGAGACCACGACTACGCCTGGTGAACTCAAGGCCAATTTTCACGACGATAAGCCCGTGAAGCTCGGAGGACGACTTCTAGCCATTCGCGACATGGGTAAATCCGTTTTCGCAACACTCGGCGATGCCCATGGTCGTATTCAAATCTACCTCAATAAGAAGGGAGTTTCCGAAACCGACTGGGAAGCTTACCAATGCCTTGACCTCGGCGACTGGATCGGGGTCGAAGGAGAAACCTTTACTACCGGCAAGGGCGAGCCATCGGTCAAAGTTGAAAAGCTCACTGTTCTCTCAAAGGCGCTCCGACCTATGCCTGATAAGTGGCATGGTCTGTCCGATCGCGAGACAAAATACCGCAAACGCCACCTTGACCTCATGTCAAACCAGGAAAGCGCAGACCTCTTCGTGATGCGCTCGAAGATTGTGGCAGAAATACGAAATTTTCTTCACGAGCGTGGCTACCTCGAAGTCGAAACCCCAATGCTTCACGACGTGGCTGGTGGCGCTGCGGCCAAGCCCTTCGAGACTCATCACAATGCCCTCAGCATGCCGCTCACTATGCGTATCGCGCCCGAGCTCCACCTTAAACGCCTTCTCGTTGGCGGCCTCACTAAGGTCTTCGAACTCAACCGTAACTTCCGCAACGAAGGCATCTCGCGCCGCCACAACCCCGAGTTTACAATGCTTGAGGCTTATCAAGCTTTTGGCGACTTCGAAATCATGGCCGACCTCGTCGAAGAAATGGTCTGCCACCTTGCTCAAAAATTCTTTGGCACCCTTCAGATTGAGCACAAAGATGAAAACGGCGAGCATCTCCGCACCCTTGATCTTTCGCGACCTTGGAAGCGTGCTCCCTACCAAAATCTCATCAAAGAAGTCGCTGGCGAAGATTGGTTCGACCTTTCGCCAGAAGGGCGCCGCTCCAAGGCCCAGTCGACATTTGGCCTTGAGATTCACGACCATCTTGAAGATTACGAGGTCACCCAGCAAGTTTTTGAGAAGCTGATCGAAGAGCACACCTTTAATCCATGCTTCGTGACCCACGTCGACTCCAAGCTTATCCCGCTCGCTAAGGAGAACCCTGAAAACCCGTCAGTGATCGACGTTTATGAGCTCATTATCAACGGTCAAGAAATCTCCCCCGGCTACTCTGAACTCAACGATCCGGACGTTCAACGCCGTCGTCTTCAGGAACAAACAGGTGGCGAAGCCCAAGAAATCGACGAAGATTTTGTTGAGGCCCTCGAACACGGTATGCCTCCCGCAGGCGGCATTGGTATTGGCATCGATCGCCTAATCATGCTTCTCACCGGAGCACCAACCATCCGCGACGTTGTCCTGTTTCCTCAGCTCAAGCGGAAAGATTGAACGCTTGGCTCCTTCTCCTCAACTCCCCCGTCGCGGAAACCTGAAATTCCATGAAAGGGAGGAATTCTTCTTATTAACCTGCTGAATCCTACACCCAAATGGTTTCGGGGCATGTCTACTAGATTCCCGAAAATTTCGTAAAGGCAGTTGTTGCAGAAGACACCGAATAAAAAGAAACGTAATTTGAGAGATTTTGAGATGAGAGAGTGTTTTATATTTGGAAAATATAGGCCGCGATTTACCTCCGACCGACGATCCTTACCAAGCTAAAACCTCCAACAAGATATGAGACTGCCACTTCTTCTTGCCGCCCTGACCACTACTGCCCTTACCGCAAACGATTGGCCTCGTTTTTTGGGACCCAAAGGAGACGCCACTTCAAGTGAATCTGGACTAATCAAATCGTTCCCTAAAGACGGCCCAGAAATCGAGTGGACTGCTGAACTTGAAGGCGGATTCGGCGGAGCCGCCATCTCAGGTGATGAAATTTTCCTCGGTGATCGTGTTGAGCAAGAAAAAGATATGCTTCTTTGCCTCGACTTCAAAACCGGCAAAGAAAAGTGGCGCTACGAAAGTGAATCCGAAGGCGAACCTTCTTTCCCCGGCTCACGCAGCGTCCCAACTGTCGAAGACGATGCTGTCTATTTTCTCGGAAGCTTCGGTGAAGTTTTTCGAATCAACCGGAAAACCGGAAAAGCCGATTGGAAGATTAAACTCTCCGATCGCTATCCGGACGCCACAACACCCAAGTGGGGATATGCCCAATGCACTCTTATTGTTGGTGATACTCTCATCGTCATGCCATTTGGTGAAAACACTGGTATCGCCGGCTGGGACAAAAAAACAGGTGCCGAGCTTTGGAAAAGCGGAGGCATCGGCAACACCCATTCTTCCCCTACGGTCGCGAACTTCGGGGGGACAGAGCAAATCATTCTTCTCACCACGGGAGATGCAGGTGGCCTTAACAGCTTTGATCCTAAATCCGGAAAGAATCTCTGGTCGAGCCAGCTCTACAAAAATCGAATCCCTATCACCATTCCCATCCAACTCAGCGAAGACCGCCTTTTCGTCTCCGGCGGATATGATGGTGGGTCCAAGATGCTCTCGGTAAAAAAATCCGGTAATAGCTTCAAAGTTAGTGAACTATGGACCACGAAGAAAGGGTCTCAGATTCACCCTCCCTTCGTCATCGGTAACCACCTCTACTTTCTTGCCAACGAGAACTCCAACCATAAGACGGCTACCCGGCGCAAAAAGGGCGGTTTGGTCTGCTACAATCTCGAGGGAAAAGAACTATGGAACACCGGCAACGATCCCTTCATGGGCCGTGGAGCAAGCCTCTACGCCGATGGAACCTTGATCATTCAGGATGGAGAAAACGGAATCCTCCGCCTCGTTGACCCTTCGCCAAAAGGCTTTAAGCTTCTAGGCGAAGCTAATGTCTTTGGAACTGATCCAAAGAGTAAGAAAGACTTCCGCTACTGGAGCCCAATGGCTCTCAGCAAGGGTAAACTCTTAATGCGCGGACAAACAAAACTCCTTTGTGTTGATCTCAAAAAATGATCTGGGCACCTCTTGTCTGAGGTCCATTCCAGTTCTAGCTCTATTGCCAAGTCACTTGGCCGGTGACCGTTGTCAGACTCCGCTCTCTCCGAAATGGAATCGAGGACTCCCGAAAAGCCTCCCTAAAAAGAGCATTCCCAAGATTGGTCCCACCATCTCCAGGATAAATCTCGATCCCCTGCAATTCATCGACGATAGAATCTCCCACTCGATAATAGCCAAGAGATCCAGCTCGACCGCTTGATTTAAGGTAGGCCCAGATCCTCGTGTATCGACGGGTTGTGAAGTCTTCAGAAATCCTGCTCTGATCTTCTTCAAATGAGATCGCCGCTGGATGAGCCCAAACTTCACCGACTCTCACAAACCCGTTCTCCCGGCGCAATAAAACCGACCATGGTCCTCCCATTGTTCCGAACTCCTCGGGACCGCCTGAAAGCAAGGTATCTTCCATTCCATCTCCATCCAAATCCACAATAATACGGCTTCGTTCCACATATCCCCCATTTCCCGAAATACCCCGTTGGGGCTGCACGGATGGATCGATAATCTCCGAACTCTCAAGTGGTCTCACCCGTGGTTCATCCCAACGAACTTTGTAAATCCTCTCGCCTTCAAGAGCACGGTTCTCCTTAGGTTGAGCAAAACGAATGGTATCACTCCACCAAGTTTCTTTAGCACCCCTGTGCCAAACCAGCTTCCCAGTTTTCCTGCTCCGATGAATAGACTTCACCTTCACCTCATCGGCTAACGGAAGGAATCGATTGAATTTGTTTTCGGTGACCGAAAACAAATAGCAATGGCGATCGACTGACAAAACCAACTCACTCGCACTCCACCACGTAAGATCATGCCCACCGGGAGTGGGGAGTTTAAATTCTTCAACCACCACTGCCTTAGCATCATTGATTTCAATCTTGAGCAAAACCTCGGTGCCGAGAGCCCAGAGGCATTCCCTACGCCAATCCCACTCAACTCCATGAGCTCCATAGAGCGGGAGCCTCATTTCCGGGGCAACCTGTGATCCCGATTTTCCCAAACTAAAAATCACCAACTGATCTCCTCCAAAACTGGAAGCCACCGCAACCAAATTTCCAGGCACAAGACAAGCACTGTGCGCATTTCGGACCTTGGTGAAAAAAGAACACTTCCTCGTCTCTCTCTCAACGAGAGCGACTCCACCGCTCGAAGAAGTGATCAACAAATATCCTCGATAAGGTTTACAATCATCGGTCGTCGCAAAGGCCCCCCGCATTGATTCTGGGATTTCAGCTGAAAGTTCTGCTGTCCATTCCCAACGAGGGCTCTCTCCCCCTTCAGCCGAGATTATAAAAACCTTCTCCATCCCGCAGACAATTAAGTCTGCCGAACCCTTCGCATGTGCCAATTGCAAAATGAGAACCAACCAAAAGAAGCCTCTTACAAATCTCATGAGTTTTCCTAGCGGCGCTGAGACTGGGCGGTCGGCAGAAATTCCCGTAACTTCTGAATGCGAGTTTTACTCACCGGGTGGGTGCTCAAGAGCTCCGGAGTCCGGTTTTCGAGGCTTGCTCCCATTCTTTGCCAAAAAGTGATGGCCTCGATCGGGTCGTAACCGGCGCGCGCCATAAAAAGGGTCCCGATCCGATCAGCCTCCAGCTCTTGCGACCGCGAAAAAGTCAGACCAAAAGCAATCTGCCCTCCTTTATGAGCCCACTGTCCAAGTCTCTGGCTATTTTCGTCGCCGCTCAAAACAGCACCGAGGAGCGTTCCACCCAGCGCGATAGTTTGGTTCCGCTGAAGCCTCGATTGAGCATGGTTTGAAGTCACGTGAGCCATCTCATGGGCGACCACTGCAGCAAGCTGGCCATCGGTCTGAGCGATCTTTAAAAGACCCGTATTGACGCCCACTTTCCCCCCTGGGAGGGCGAAGGCATTGGCAGATGAATCTTTAAACACCTCAAATTCCCAACGCACACCAGGTAGGTTAATCACAGGCTTGAGACGATTTGCGACCCGATTCACCTTCGCGCGCGCGCTCGGATCTCGTGAAATAGCCTTGGTCCTTTTATAGTTTTCGAAAACCGCAGCTCCCTGCTGAATCAAGCTTGAAGAAGCCGGGCGAATGGAAACTTTACCCGTATTCGCATTATAGGCGGCGGGAGCCGCACACCCGATAACCACAATCGGAAGCAACAAGGTCAAGCCCTTCGATTTAAAAACCTTTTTAAACGCATTTTTCACCTCTCTATAAATAGCCTAGGACCCACATTCTTGTCAAATCGCCCACTCAAGTTCGCAAAAGGTTGTCTCCTTGCTATCGCTACGTCACACTCTCGCCACCTCGTGAATCTCCCAAATTCAATCACCTTCGCTCGCATTGTTTTAACGGCCATTTTTGTCGTAAGCGCCAGCTGGGGAGGCACACCAGCACTTATGGTTGCCCTGATCACTTTTGTCATAGCAACAATCTCAGATTGGCTCGACGGATACCTCGCTCGGAAGATGGATCTCGTCACATCGCTCGGCAAACTACTTGACCCCCTAGCAGATAAGATTCTTGTTGCTTCCGCCTTTGTTTTTTTCACGAGCAAAGGCCTCTGCCCGACCTGGATCACTTGCGTGATCATCGGTCGGGAATTCCTCGTAACCGGACTACGCCAAATTGCCGCTGATAAGGGGGAAATCATTGCCGCAGACAACCTCGGTAAATGGAAAACCACTTTGCAACTTGCCTTGGGTATCACATGCCTTCTTTGGCTCATTCTTGATTCATCCTCCCCTCACGAAGGATTTCTCCTCTTCCTGCAAAACCTAACCTCCCCGAACGACTGGCTCTTCTTAGGCTTTCTCTACGGGGCCCTCGCCTTGACTCTCCTCTCCGGCCTCAACTACCTGCGAAAATCTTGGCACCTCCTTCTAGACTAATGCTTCTCACAAACGCCCATATCATTTCACCCGGCTTGGACCGAGAAGGTGCCAGCGTTTTAATCGAAAACGGTCAAATCACAGAAGTCGCCAATCATACGTCAGGGGATCTTGATCTGGACGGAAAAATGTTGCTCCCCGGATTTATAGACATCCACAGCCATGGCGCAGATGGCGCAGATGTGTGTGACGCCTCCCGCGAGGGCTTGGAGCACATTGCGCAAACCAAGCTCAAGGAAGGGGTCACCACTTGGCTCCCCACCACTCTCACGCAGCCGCAGGAAAAACTCGTCGAAATTGTTCATACCATCAGGGATTGGGCGGCCTCGGCTCCTTTGAACATTCCAGGCATTCACCTTGAGGGCCCTTTCATCAACCGCGAGCAAGCAGGAGCACAAAACCCCCAATTTGTTCGCCCCCCTGATCTCAACGAGCTCCAAGAACTTCATCAAATCTTTCCTGCCCTTATCCTCTCTCTGGCTCCTGAAATCCCGGGAGCTTTCAATATCATCCGCGAAGCATCAGAGATGGGTATCACGACCTCGGCGGCTCATACTAAAGCCGACTACGCTACCGTAATGACTGCGACCGGATACGGGCTAAAGCACCTTACCCATTTCGGTAATGCCATGACCGGTTTACATCATCGTGAAATCGGAGTTGTCGGAGCCGGCTTTCTTGAAGACTCCCTGCGGCTAGAACTGATTGCGGACGGCATTCACCTCGCACCCAAGATGCTTGAGCTCATCTTCTCCCGGGTGCCTCGCGAGAATATCATGCTGATCACCGACTCTGTCTCCGCCTCTTGGCAGTCCGATGGTGACACCTCTCTTGGAGGTCTTGAGGTTGAAATAAAAGATGGAATCGCCCGGCTCAAAAGCAATAGGGCACTCGCAGGATCAACCCTGCGGTATAACCGCGGGCTCAAGCGTATTCATGAAATCACCGGCGAACCCTTGTCCGCGATTGTTGCCACCACTTCTTGGAACCAAGCAACCTCTCTCGGGCTCCCAAACACCGGGAAAATCGAATCCGGCTTTCGCGCAGACTTAGTCATTCTTGAAGAGAACTTTGAAGTCTTCCGCACTCTTGTAGGCGGAAAAGCAAACTACTTCACTTCGTAATTATCCGCGAAATAATCGATCACCGATTCTCTAGTATTCACCGGGATCAATCTAGTCTCACTGGCAGGCTCCGCCAAGATCGTCCGCAGGAACATCAAACGTCGGCCCCCTGACTGACTGTCATAGCTGTTGAATAAAATACCATACCTCTTATCAGGCTGTAAATCCGCAGGATCCAAACCAAACAAGTTGCGATCCGAATAACGATCCTCCTTCGATTCAGCCATGATGAGACGAATCTGGGCGCCCGTAATTCGCGCATGGACCAACCAGTTCTCGTAAGGAATCCACTGCCATGCATCTTCTATTGTTTTAACTCCGGGATCGACATCTGGATTCCCAAACGTTCCATGAAAAACTCCCTCGGAGAAGATCTTTTGTTTTTCTGCCGTCTTCATGAAAGCGGTGCAAATCAACTGCCAAAACGGGCTACTTTTACCTCTGGCTGAAATCTTCTCACTGACCTCGCCAATCACAGTCTGACGACGCTCTTCAGCATTTTCCACGATCGTTTTGGTAGATTCAACAATCACCGGATCGAGGGCGAAGCGATCATCCATAAGGACAGTCCATGCATTTCGTTTCACAAGCTTTCGCGATTCCAGATCAAAACTAAGATCCACCCGACCACAGTTAATTCCATAGTAGTTCGCCTGTGTACAAAGCACGTTTGACCAATACCAAGCCGGTCGATCTTGGTGAGAATGACCACCGACATAAACATCAATACCGGATACCTGTTTCAGCATCTCTTGGATCGGATTTGCAAAATCATCGGCCCGTTTCCATCCCATATGACCCAGAACCACAATCGCATCCACCTTTTCCGCACCAAGTTCCTTGACGCTCTTCTTGAGTGATTCAATGGGGTCAAACACGCCAAATCCCTTTAGAAGCTCGGGGCGCGACCAGTAAGGAATTCCTGGAGTGGTCAGCCCCACCAATCCGATGCGGAAGCCCCCGGCCTCCTTGACGATCCACGGGGCAAGTTTGATAAAGGATCCATCCTCAATCTCGCCAGCCTTCTTTCCCTCAACCGTGACATTACCAGTAATCACCGGCATTTCCGATCTTCTGATGGCAGACTCAACAATATCTAACCCCCAATCAAACTCATGATTGCCAAGAACCCACCCATCGTAGCCCATCTTATTGAAACTATCGATCATGACCTTCCCTTCGGTCTGATAACCCGCAATTGTGCCCTGATAGATGTCTCCAATATCAAAGAGCAAGTGATCTGGGCACTCCTTTCGCCACTTCCGAATCTGGGTCGCGCAGCGAGCTAGCCCACCGACATCACCAATGCCATCGTAAGTCTTACTTGGTAGAATATGGCCATGCAGATCAGTAGTGTGAAATAGAGAAATCGTTTTGATAGACCGTTGTCCGGCCATACAAGCCGGAGCAGACATCCAAGCTGCTGCACCCGAGAGAAAATGACGGCGAGTCGGGTTCATGAGTTGAAATCTTTCTCTTTGCGAAGTTTCTCAGCGCTCAATTTTTTGTGGTAGCGACCTTGCACAATATCAGTCAAAAGAAGCACCCCAATCACGAAGTAAAAGGTTGTCTTAGTCATCGCATGAATTTCATTACCGAAGATCGTCAGATGTGCGAGGTGTGCTCCCTCCGTTAGCAACATAATCCCAACGACAAATAAAACGAAAAGACCTAGAACTTCATACATCCTGTTACGTCTCAAGAACTCCGTGACCCGATCAGCTAGAAGAACCATAATAGCCCCACCGATTAAGATCGCCGTAATCATGACTCCCAGCTGATAACCTTCATGGCTGCCATCGGCTCCCTTCTTACTGGCAAGTGCCATCGCACTCAGTATTGAATCGAACGAGAAGATCACGTTCATAAAAACTATCAATCCAATCACCTTTTTCGACGACGAGGGCTTACGGTCGACTGCATTTTCCTCGTCTTCCAAAGACATCATGTGTGCAATCTCTTTGGTCGCTGTGTAGAGAATAAAAGCACCACCGAATAAGACGATCAGACTATGGAAATTGATTGAGCCCTCAATCCAGCCACCTTCGGCGAGTTCTAGAAATGGATCCTGTAATAATTCAACCAGATGAATGAGAATGAACAGAAGGACAATCCTTAATCCTACCGCGATCGTGATACCCAGCTTACGAACCCGGCTTTGATCAGCCTCAGGCGCACGCTGCGACTCCAAAGAAATGTAAAGAAGGTTGTCGAACCCTAGAACGGCTTGAAGAAGCACGAGGAGCCCAAGAGTAATCAGAGAATTCAATAGTTCCGCCATCAATGATGATCATCAATTCGAAACGGGAACCATAAAGCAAAAAACCGACCATTGGAACATTCCTTGGTCGGTCTTCTAAAAGAATCAGAATATCAGAATTAATCCACCGTCGTTGGATTGGTAATCCCAGGAACCTCTGGTGGAGGTGCTACACCAGGATTAATTGGTCGATTTCCCTCCGCCGGCGAATCAGGAGAATTTGTAGAGGGAACCGAGGACGCTGAAACATCCTCAGCGCCGAGACCCGGCACTTCGGGAGGCGGCGCAACTCCGAAAGGTGCGATTCCAGGCTCAACCGGCGAAGGAACTGGACCATAACTGGGGACTCCATAGCCCGGTTGCCCACCCTCTGCGGACGATCGTCCAGCGACCATGATTTCGGGAACATAGCCCACGTCCCCCGAATCCAACTCCACTTTCAAATAAGTCTCCCTGCTTGAAACCACTTTCATTGGAGTCGCAACCGGCAAAACTTTATCAGCAACTGCGACCCCTTTTGGGAAAGCTTTAAAGAAGGTCGCATTCGGTATCGAAGTCTCCACCCATTGCCCTTGCTTATAGGTCGGAGTTGCCGGAGCAGTCTTTAACGACGACCCAGGACTGCTCAAGGGATCGAAGCCACTATCACTCAAAGACCAGTTGAATTTCTGGAGGGATCCACAGGATAAAGCTGTCAAAGCTAGAGCACCAAGCGTCAGCGGTTTTGCAAAGTTCATAACGGATAAAAGTGAGCATAGTGGAACCTTCCAGTCAATGCCATTCACGAACCATTAACAATGTTTCCCTTTCCTCCAAAGGAATAACCGATAATTAAAGGATATGCGTTCGCTGAGATCCATTCTCCTTTCTGGCGGTGCTGGCTTTATTGGTTCAGCGCTAACTCGCGCTCTCCTACGCCAACCTCATCTCGAACACCTCGTCATTCTCGATTCGCTCACTTATGCCGGCTCTCGAACCAACTTGATAGGTCCGGACCAAGACCCGCGCCTTCACTTTATCAAGGGTGATGTTGGCGATGAGGCACTCGTCTCAGAACTACTCAAGAAATTTAAATGTAGTGGGATCATGCACTTGGCAGCCGAAACCCACGTCGACCAATCGATTAAAAATCCTGCCAAATTTATCACCACTAATATTAATGGCACGTTCTCGCTTTTGGATATTGCTAGGCATCATAGCGTAGCCCTTCTTCAGTGTTCAACCGATGAAGTTTATGGACCGATCGCGACCCCGAAAAAGGCTGATGAATCTTTTCCCCTTACCCCCTCCTCTCCATACTCCGCGAGCAAAGCAAGTGCAGACCTCATCGTGCAAGCCGCTCACCGCACCTTTGGCCAAGAGATTGTAATCGCAAGATGTTCAAACAATTATGGGCCGCGACAGCACCGCGAAAAACTTATCCCAACCTTAATTCGCCATGCTCTTCAAGACGAACCCCTCCCTATCTATGGATCGGGGAAACAAATCCGTGACTGGATCCATGTCGATGACACCGCACGTGGTCTCATCCGTGTCTTCGAAAAAGGGGAGACGAATCGCATCTATAATTTAGGAGCGAATTGCGAACGCACCAATCTTGAGATCGCGCGCGCAGTCTTAAAAACCCTAAACAAGCCCGAAACTCTGATCGACTATATCGAGGATAGACCCGGCCACGATACAAGGTACGCGGTCGATGCTACCCGGTCTATGAACGAGCTAGGATGGCAACCAAAAATCCCTTTCGGAACCGGCTTTGAAAAAGTGATTCACGAATTGAGTATTGCGCTGAAACCGGATTAACCCACTCCAAGTTCCTCGCCAAGCTCGTCCTCGACATGTTTGATTTCACAAGCCTGTAATCCGTGGTCACGAATCCCTTGGAGGGTTCGTAATGACCCGCGCTTTGTGCCCGGCCCAC
>JAKMGP010000088.1 GCA_022424905.1 Akkermansiaceae bacterium
ACTCGATCCTGCCTGGGTTAAAAAATTTCTTGCAGTGGCGAAACACCCCAACGTTTTTTGTAAAGTCTCCGCCCTATTTGGGCGGGTGAAATCTCAACCAGCTCCAATCAACCTAACATTTTACAAACCCATTCTCGACCTCGCTTTAGAATGCTTTGGCGAAGATCGAATTATCTTTGGCAGCGATTGGCCAGTCACGCGAACGACCGCTGATTACGCTTCAGTCCTAAAACTTACCCGCGACTACTTCGAAAAGAAAGCCCCGTCGGCTTCCCTTAAACTTTTCTCTAGTAACGCAAAAAAGTTTTATGACCTAGAAGACATCCAGATCGAACCAGGCACCAAGAAGCTCCCCCTCTCAGGAAAATCTTTCCTCATCAATGGTCGTAATGCCTTCATCATCCTTCCTAAAAAGGTGGCAAAAAAGATACCATGGGTTTGGTATGCACCCACCCTGCCTGGTCTCCCGGCCAAATCCGAAGTGTGGATGTTCCAACGGTTTCTGGCCGAGGGGATTGCAATCGCCGGAATTGATGTTGGTGAGTCTTATGGCAGTCAGGACGGCCGCAAAGGATTCAGCGAACTCTACGAATATCTCACAAGACAGCAAAACTTTGCGAAAAAACCCTGTCTCTTAGCCCGAAGTCGAGGAGGCCTGATGCTTTACAATTGGGCTGTCGAACATCCCGGAAAAGTGGGTGGCGTCGCCGGAATTTATCCGGTTTGCAACCTTGAAAGCTATCCCGGTATTGCGCGTGCAGCGGGAGCTTACCACATGACAAAAGATGAACTGAAAGCAACGCTTCACGAAAACAACCCCACCGAACGGCTCCAACCTTTGGCTACCTCAAAGGTCCCTATTTTCCATATCCACGGCGATAACGACAAGGTTGTCCCTTATCATCTTAATACCCAAATTCTGGTCGAAAGATATCTTAAGTATGGCGGGCCAGCAGAAGTCGAACTTGTCGAAAATCAGGGCCACAATATGTGGACCGGATGGTTTGAATCCGAGACTTTGACTCGGTTTGTCGTTGATCGAGCCCTTGGGAAACCGTGGCAAAACAGCTCGAGGAAGTAGTTGCCGAATAAAGCCCGTATATTCTCATGCAACATCCTCAAACTTCCTCGTGAACGGGTAGGCCTATATTCACATTGATATCAACGCCACCGAACTTTGCTGTTTAAGCTCGCGGTGAAACGGTGGTTAGCTCAAGATATGAAGCTGATTCAGAAATCACATTCTGACTTCGTTCTCTATAGTCAACGCATGGGCTTCTTCCGGGCCGAATAGGATGACACCAACTGAAAAAAATTCCTAGGCGATTCGAAAGAATCGCCTCTTTTTTGCCTACGCTAATCCTATTTATGAAGCGATACTAGACGCCGAGATTCCTTGATGAGGAAATCAATATCCATGAAAGGATCGGCGGAGATGTCAGACCAAAGTATCTGCCCCTTGGCATTCAGAACGAAGGTTCCGTGGAGCGGCTGATCCTCGAAGTCGTCATGGGCGGTGTATTGCTTGAAGATGTTCTTGGCCGCATCAGAGACAATTGGAAAGGGAATATCTCCCTTGCTGTAATTATCTTGGGAATCTTTAAGGTTAGTAATGTCGTCCGTTGAAATCGCCAAAATCGAAAGCCCCGCTTTTTCAAAATCAGAATAACGATCCGCCATCGCGGTCATTTGTTCTGTACAGTGAAGGCATCCTGCCCCCAAATAGAAGACAAGAATCACCGGCTTACCCCGATACTCCGAAAGAGATACCTTTTTCTGATGTTGGTCCGGAAGACTGAACTCAGGAGCCGGTGGCGGAGTCCAATGAAGTGGTCCAAGTTCGTCCAAGTTCGGACGCGGCAAAAGATCACCAGCAAACTTATGGGCGATCCGCCAGTCGGCTGGATAACCGAGTTCCTTTGCGATCGGAGCAAGGCGGGCAAAAACAGGCGATTCAAGGTCCACTTCGGAGCCAAATTTACGCAAGTCCTCAAAACCAGCCTTCCATGCCGCGTCATCTTTCTTTGCGTGATAAAGCGCATGAATTGCCTTAGCTAAACCAATGGTCTGCTTGTCCTTTTTTTCGATCTGTGCTTTTGAAAGTTCAGCCGCCTTCTCGTGATCACCGTAAGCCAGATGCCGAAGAACTGGGGACTGCTGTGAAGGCCTCTTTGAGAGTCCCTCTTTTGCAGTTTTAAAATCCCCGTTCATCGCCGCAAGATAGCCCTTTAGCTCAACAACGACATTTTCAAACTTCTTGATATTTTTTTGAAATTGATCGTGGGCCTTTTTTTCAGCTGCTTTGACTTCTTTTTCTTTCTTCTTCTCCTTTTCAGCTTTTTCCTTAGCGGCTTTTTTTGCCTGTTCTTGATCCGCCTTGAATTTCGTCAGGTAAGTCTCGATTCCTTCGATCGCTTTTCTCAGTTCAACCTGTTGACCAAGATTTGCCTGAGCAACGCCAATCAAACGAAGTCGAGAAAGGTCGTCTTCGGGCTTTGACAAAACTTCGAGCCACGGTGAATTCACGGTCTCAAGTGCTTCCTGCCAAAGCTCGGCTTTCTCCAGATAATTAATTAAAGCACGCCTTCCGTAACGAGCAGATCCCCGCCCCGGATTATTTAGCTTGGGATGCCTTGGATTCCCCAAGAGAGATTTCGCCATATCGATGCTAGCTCTCACCATTCCTAGGTGAGAAAAGTTCCGAGAAAGCCATTCGTTATTATGCGCATAGTTATGAATTTGATCCGGTAAAAGGAACCACTTCATCATGTGCTTGTGATCAACCCGCGCCGAAGCCTGCTGTTGCCAAACGGCATCCTGATAGCGCTTTGCCTTAGAATAAATGTGACCCGGCATATGCCACATGTGCGCAATACCTGGAGCGGTCTGCCCTAGCCGCGCCGCTGAATCAAGAGCCTGCTCATGATTCCGATTATCCCAAAGGTGAATCGCATAGTGATGAGCCGGATGGTTTTGATCCTTTGCGAAAATTTGCTCGAGTATCGCATCCATTCCGACGTGACTGGTGATCGGAATCCCTTTCCGGTTGAACTGCCAACGCCGACAAACCAACAATGCTTTTGCCTCCAGGTCCTTGGGGTATTTAAGAATGATGTCCTCGTAAGCCCTTATGAAATTCTTGCGTCGTTTTGTCGCATCCTTTTCCTTCTTATCATCATGATAAGAGACCTCCGCATTGAGGTATGCTCGTTCATGCTCGCTGATCTTAAAGTCCTCTTTTTTGAGAAGCTCGCCCGCCTTAGCAATAAATTCCTTAGCTCGCTTTTCATTTTCGTAGTTGGCTTGCGAAAGCCCCCAGTAAGCCATCGCGCAATTTGGATCATGCGCCAAAACCGCCCGGAACGATCTCTCTGCCTCGTAGTAATAAAATCCATGAAGTTGCCCCAATCCCTGATTAAAGTAGGCTTGCCCTTTATCCCAGCTTGAGGTGATGGACAGATGAACATTCCCGGTGGATCCCATCAAAGGCCCTTCTTGCCGCGGACCCTCGTTAAAGGCATGGCCATTATGGGAATGACCTTCTTTGATATCTTTGTTCGGCTCTTGGGCCAACAAACAGGTTGCAAGGAAAGGGAGGGTAAAAAGTATCTTCATAATGGATGCTTGTGGGTTGAGATTACGTTAGAGATATGCTGAGCTTTCCAGATGATTCGCTTCATTTCACTTTGGCTTCTTCTTTTCAGCCTTTCTCAAGCAGCGCAAAGGCCGAATATTATCGTCATTTTCTGTGATGACATGGGTTACGGCGACCTCGGTTGCTTCGGGGCGAAAGGTTGGCAAACACCCCACATCGACTCAATCGCTAAAAAAGGAGTTAAATTTACCGACTTCTATGTCGCTCAGCCCGTCTGTTCGGCTTCTCGCACAGCTCTTCTCACCGGCTGCTACCCAAATCGTATCGGAATCTCCGGCGCCCTCTCTCAACGCAGCACAACCGGCATTCACTCCAATGAAACCACCCTCGCCGAAATCTGTAAATCTGCCGGCTATCGGACCGCAATGTATGGCAAATGGCATCTTGGCTATCAAAAACAATTCCTCCCCATAAATCACGGCTTTGACGACTACTTCGGCTATCCTTATTCAAATGATATGTGGCCCAGCGGCCCCGTTCGCTTTATGCCGAATTATCCACTCCTTCCGCTTATTGAAGACAATGAAATCATTGCTCGTGTTCGCGATCAGTCATGGATGACCACCTGGATCACCGAGCGCTCTGTTCGCTTTATCAACGAGAAAAAGGACAAGCCCTTCTTCCTCTACCTTGCTCACCCACAACCACATGTTCCGCTCTTCACCTCGCCAAAACACAGCGGTTCCTCAGAACAAGGAAAGTATGGCGACGTGATCCAAGAAATCGATTGGTCCACCGGACAAGTTCTCGCCGCGCTTGAAAAGGCCGGAGTCACCGATAACACACTCGTCATCTTCACCAGCGACAACGGACCTTGGATGGTTTATGGCAATCATGCTGGAGGAGTTGGCCCGCTCCGTGGCTGCAAAGGTAACTGCTGGGAGGGTGGAGTGCGCGTTCCTTGTATCATGCAGTGGCCCGCCAAATTAAAAGCTAGTTCGGTTGTTAAAACACCTCTCATGACAATCGATCTTCTGCCAACCATCGCAAAGATACTCAATGTCCCGCTCCCCGAAAAACCAATTGATGGGAAAGACGCCTGGCCCGTCATCTCTGGCCAGCAAACCGAGCCAGTGCAGGAAGCCTATTACTTTTGGTATAAGCGCAACGACCTTGAGGCAATGCGAATGGGTAAATGGAAACTACAATTTCCACACACCTTCCGGAATTCCAAAATCACACCTGCCGACGATGGCAATGCCGGAAAGTATGTCATGCAAAAATGCGGTCTCGAGCTTTACGACCTTGAAGCTGATATCGGGGAATCCAAAAACATCGCAGCTCAGCACCCCGCAATCGTCTCTAAAATGCAAGCACTCGCAATCGAGAAGCGAAACGAGCTCGGCGATCGCCTTCAAAAAATTAAAGGCACCAAGAACCGCGAACCCGGCATCGCAAAAATTGCGAATTGGGCGAAACCAAAACCAACAAAAAAATAAAAACGGCGCTGTAACAAACGATTATGGGAAAAGAAGAAAGGCAAGCCCCGTGCGGTTTCAGCGACACTTCAAACCGCAGTGAGGATACTCTGTTAATAACGAGTACTCCAAAAGTTGTTCACTTGCGATACGCTGGATTTTTTTCTGTAGGAATTGGAGCTCTCGTCGACTTTTGCCAGTCCCTCAGTTCTCTTAACAACTCCTGCTTTTTTTCTTCATTCTTTAACACAAGGTTCTTCTTCTCTGATACATCCATCTTCAAATTATAAAGTTCGATTGCTTCATCTTCAAAATATTGAATTAGCTTCCAATCTCCCTTCCGAATGACACTGCATGGCGTCGTTCGGAAGAACTTCGAAGCGGAATCTGGATCCGCTTTATAGCTCTGTAAATATCCGGGGAAGTGCCAGAAGAGTGAACGTGGTTTTAAATCCTTTTTCTGAAAGGTTGGCAGGAGGGTCACCCCATCTAGCCCGGCCGGCGCGGTCTGCCCAGCCAGATCTAGAAAGGTCGGGTAAAGATCGATCTGAGAAATCGGAGTTTTGTTTTTGGAACCTGCTTCGATCACCCCGGGGAAGCGCACCAGAAACGGCTCCCGGATTCCCCCTTCATAATACATCCCTTTCACACCGCGCAAAGGCTCGGCACGCGAGATACTCCCGTGCGGGCCGTTGTCCGAAGTGAAAATCACAAGCGTATTTTTTGCTAAATTTTGTTCGTCGAGAGTTTTTAAAATATGGCCTACCGCTTGATCCATCGCATCAATCATCGCGGCATATTTCGGGTTTTTATGCGAACCATCGGGCGACTTCTTTTCATATTTCGCGGCCAGATTCTTGGGGGCCTGAATCGGCGTATGGACCGAGTAAAAAGGGAGATACACAAAGAAGGGGGACGTTGAGTTCTCCGTAATCCAGTTTGCGACGTCTCTACTCAAACGCTCGGGTAGGTGTTCCCCTTTGGGCCCATCTTTAAGATATGGATTTTTATAGGGTGAAAAGTAGGACTTAGGATGCCCCCAAGTAGTCCCTCCAAAATTTGCATCAAACCCATCCTTGGTGGGATCTTCGCTCAAATGCCACTTCCCAGCCACACAGGTTCGATAGCCCCTAGATTTTAAGGCCTCCGCGACCGTCACAAATTCCCCATCGAGAATTTGCTTATTTTTGATCGGAATAAGTTTACGATTTTTAGCTTTCCCGCGGTCTGAATTAGCCACCGTAAACACGCCATGACGAGGAGTGTATTTTCCCGTCATCATACAAGCACGCGAAGGAGCACAGTTTGCGGCTCCAGCATAAGCATTGGTGAAAGTCATCCCCTCCCTTCCGATTCGATCGATATTTGGAGTCTCATAATATTTCGAACCCTGACAGGAAAGGTCGGTATAACCTAAATCATCGGCATAGATCAAGACGATGTTGGGATTCTTGCCAGAAGCTAAAACGGCGCCCAAAATGTGAATAAGTGCAAATTTCTTAATCATTCTTAAATGTAACGATTCCCTCGCTTCCAAGATGAAAACAAAGATGATTGGAATACCCTTGTCCCGATTCGGCTTGAAGAGGAAACTTTTTTTCCAACATTTTATGAACAAGATCCTTACACTTTTGGCTGCACTCACGCTCCAAATCCTCACCCCTGTCTTAGCACAGGATTCAGGAACCGAGCTTACCAGAGCCCAAAAAGACCGTGAACGGCTCATCGATCTAGCTCTTAGCCTAGAAGCAGACTTCGGCCGAACTCTTCAAGATTTCACCCAGCTCCAGAAAGACTATGCCAAACTCCTCGAAGAGAAGGCGATTCCTGACCAATCGGCAAAAGTCCAAGACCTCCAAGACAAGCTTAAACAAGCACTTGCTAAAGTCGCAGAGAAAAGACCTGCCGGACCCGATCCACACACCCAGAAGCTTCTGAAGCAAGATATGGTAAACCTCCGCAACGAGCTCCATCGCGAACGGCAGGATCTCCTTGTCGCCCGCGCACGCCTCATCCGCGTAAGCGAACTAGAGAACAAGCTAGATAAAGAAGCGATAGGAAAAATACAGGCAACGAAAGAGCTCAAGCAAATCAAAACCGAGCATGCAAAACTCCTCGGTGAGTTGAAATCAACAATGGTAAAGCTCGCAAAAGCAGAAGAAGGCCACGAAGTCGCAATCTCAAGAATTGACTCACTACAAAAAGAAAATCTCACTTTAAAAGAAGAAGTCAAAACTCAGGACGCCGAAATCGCACGGCTCCTCCCGATCGAACAACAGTACAAAAAAGCGACGATTGCAGCGACTGAACTCAAAAAAGAACAAGGTCGCCTCTCAAAAATCCTCACCGAGCGTGAGAAGCAATTGGCCAACCTTAAGTCTCATCTCGCTGCAGAGGTCAAACGGAGCCTTGAGATTCCGATCTTAGTCCAAGCTAAGATCGACCTTGAAAAGAAACTCGCCGACAGCAGTGCCAGCAACAAAAAATTCAAAAACAACAACGACCTTCTCACCGCCAAACGTCTTGAACTCGAAGAAAAGATCAATGAGGCACAACAGACCATTCTTGCGATGCGCGCCCAGCTCGAAAAAAATGAGACAGCGATCGCTTCAGTCACGGAGCTCACTAAAACAAATGACCGTCTTGTCGCCGAGAAAGCCCTACTTGAAAATACCGCTAATATGGCTAAGGCCGAGCTCGTAAAAGCGATGGGATTGCGAACCCGCCTCGAAGCTGAATTAGCAGAAACTAAAAAGGTCGCGATGACTGTCGAAACACTCAAAAATAAGAACGAAGTTCTGATTGAAGGCCAAGCTATGATTCAAGACCGCCTGAGTGCGAACGAAAAAAGCTTTAGCCTACTCAAGGCTGACCGCGATAGATTAGAGACGGCTTATAAGAACCTCGAAAAAGCGAAAACTGACCTTACGACGGAAATCACCCAGCGGAATGATGAACTGAAAAAGCTTCGTGCCGAACTTGTTGAGAAGTCCGAGGATTCCGAAGATGTCGGCACTCTTAAAGAAGAAAAAGCTGCTCTTGAGACACAACTCCTACAGCGCGACGAGGATTTAAAGAAGGCCCGCAAGGAACTCGGCAAACTTCAAATCAACGCTACCGTTCTAGAAAAACAGCTCGTATCTCTCAAGCGGACCACTACCTCCATCAGTCCGATTCGCTATGCCAAAGGAGACGCAAATGTCACCAATCAACAAACTCGTGTCTTAAATGAAGTTCAGCAGGTCCTCAAAATCTTTCCAAACGCTAGCTTCGAAATCGTGGGCCATACCTGTGATCTTGGAATAGCCGAGCAAAATATAGATCTTAGCCGGCGGCGCGCGCAATCGCTTCATGACTTCCTTCTCTCGAAGGGAATAAAAAAGGATCGCCTTAAACATCGTGGAATGGGCCAAAGCGAACCAGCTGTTCCCAACATTAATGAAGCCAACCGTCGCCAAAACCGTCGCGTTGAAGTTGAAATCCTCGACTAACCCTCCGCTTTGGAAACTTCTCCTTACGGGACTACCACAGACGGCCAAACCGTCCGGCTTTTCACCCTGACCAACTCGTCCGGAATCGAAGTCCGGCTTTGTGAATATGGTGCCATCGTTGCTTCTGTGAAAACGCCTGACTGCAGCGGAAAGTTCTCTAACATCACCCTCGCTAAAGACTCTTTAGAAGGCTGGCTCGAAAACCCGGAATATTTCGGTGCGACTGTGGGGCGCTACGGGAACCGAATTTCAAAAGGGAAATTCTCGATAGATGGCACCAACTACGAATTAGCCAACAACAACGATCCAGGCGGTATCCCATGTCACCTTCATGGTGGTGAAAAAGGGTTCAGCCACGTGCTCTGGAACGGACAACCTGTCATCCGTCCAAAGGCTAGTGGTGTCTGCTTTACCTACTACTCGGATGCAGGTGAGGAAGGCTACCCCGGCAATCTCACTGCCAAAGTCACCTACTGGCTCACCGAAGATAATGAACTCATTTTTGAGGCGACCGCCAAGACCGATGCCCCTACTCCGGTTAACCTGATCAATCATACTTATTGGAACCTTTCCGGCAAACCCACCAAAACGATCTTGGATCACGAGCTACAACTAAACGCAAATCAATACCTGCCCACTTCGGCCGGATTGATCCCGACCGGGGAAAAGGAAGAGGTTAAAGGAACCCCCATGGACTTTACTAAGCCCATCCGGATTGGAGAGCGGATTAAGAACAACTTTGAGCCTCTGAAAATTGGAAATGGCTATGACCACTGCTGGGTCCTTCAGGAAAAAGGCTCCGGGGACTTAAGAACGACTGCAATTGTGCACGATCCAAAGAGTGGCCGGATTCTTGAAGTAAAGACAGACCAGCCTGGAGTGCAATTTTACAGCGGGAACTTCCTCTCACGCAAACACGCTGGCTTTTGCCTTGAGACCCAAGCATTTCCCGATTCGCCAAATCAACCCGATTTTCCTAATACTATTTTGAGACCTGGTGAGACCTACTCCCACACCTGTGTCTTTAAATTTTCGACAAGTTCCCATTATTTACCTGGCCTTGAAGGATCCTGATTGTGCGGCCCAGCACTTCCCTTCCTGATTCTCGACGAGAATACGATAGTAATAGTTTGTATCAGGCTTCAAATTCTCGAGCCGGAAACGATTGTCACCCATCACGAGATCTTGAGTATCAGACGCAGCGTCCCACACTCTGCCTTTCCCAAACAGTTTCTCACTCGCTCTTCCACTCTCGGTGCCATGGAGCTTTCGCGGGGCAAAAGTGATAGCGTCCACTTCACCATACCACACCACTCCTTTAGCCTCACTCCCTAGTGCTTTAAGCTGGTAGGAAATGGTCGCAGATCCGGAGCCGATCTCGGTCACATCACTTTTCCCTATTTCTGCCGGCAATTGATAGAGCCCCTCTAAAACATCCGGCTTGAGATATATCAGTCCCTTGTGCTGGTGATCTGACTTCACCTCAGCCGGGACCTCACGGAAATCCACCCCGCCGGTTGTCATTCGAAACCAATGATCCTCGCTGATCGCGATTCCATGATTCTGAAATCGGGCTTTAGTTGTCATTCGGTCCACCGGAAAAATCTGCCCCGTAGCATCAACGAACCATCCCCTCCGATCAAGAACACGTTCCACGTCTCCCGTTCGCTCTACTTGGGGCGGACCCGGGACTTCACAAAAAGATGAGGCCCTAAGGATAGCCTTAGTATTCCTACGAGGCACCTTGTTCCCCACCGCATAAAGAACCCACTGATTTTTCGCCTCATCAAAAAGGTAGCCGTAATAGGTATGATAAATTCCGTTCTTTTCGACGCGCAGGGCTTGAATCACCGACTTTGGCTGATGCCCATAGGGTGTCCAATTACGAATCTTTACCCCCGAACCCTCATGACCAAATCCACTGAACTCGGCGTCGGGATTCCCAGTCGCCAATAGATGCGGCATCTGCCCAAGCGCCGGCAACTTTCCTTTCGCCCCTTTTTGCGAAAGCGCCCACATTGAGAAATTCACTCCTCCCGCGGCTCGTTGATTAGCCCCAAAACTGGCCCCAAAATAACCGAAGTTTGTCGTCATCGGACTGTAGCTTGAACCACTTGATGAATTCCGACTTTCAAAAATCCACATCACCGGCTCCGGACATCCTTCCGCCCAGTAGCGGGTATGAATCGCCGCTGGTCTCCAGCGCGCCCGAAGCAGGGACAACTTTGTCTTTTTATCTCCTTTTAATTTGACCGATTTTACAATCCCCATACCACTCCCGGACCGCATCAGAGAGATCTCATTTTTCCCTACCCCTAATGAGATCAAAAAAGTCTTCAGCTTGTCTCTTTTACCGACCAGGAATTCTCGCCGGTTCTTACCCACTTCTAGACTCCAGCTTCCTTCACCTTTCCCTTGGGCAAATTCAATAGTGACTGTCCCCTCAGTTTTTCCCTCCACAAAAAGATACCATCGTGCGGTCGCCGCGTCCTTACCCGAGATAAACTCAAGCGCCTGAAACGACGAACTGATCAACGCCTTCTCCTCTCCTTCCATCAGACCTTTCCCAATTGCCCGAACCTTACCCTTATCAAAGAAGCCATTGTTGGCGGTCAAAACGAGCATTCCATTTTGGGACCGCTCAGCCTGATGAAACACCCCTTTTTCCTCTCCCACTATTCGCTCCAAGGCAACGCAAGTTGAACTCGCCGCTAAACTCACTGCCAAAACCCAAGACCTCATTTTAACTCTACGGTTGCCATCGGCATATTCTACCGAATCAATGTCACTTGACTCGTTCACCCCCCGATGTGAACCCACACACCTCCCGAAACAGGAACCTTGCTCCATTCGTGGCTATTCTCCGGGGGCCTACGCGATGCCAGTTGTCCGTCCGGAAGGAGGAAGCTAGAAGGCAAGCTGAGTTGGTGCAGATCTTAGAAATCCACGATCCTACGGGCAAAAGAGGTGGCTATTGTCATCTTAGCCTAATAGATTAGACTGAAGCCAAGCCCCCTTAAACTCGTGTCTAAAGTTACTATTTATCACTTCAATCATTGAGGATCATCCACAAATGCCTTGGCGGTCGCCGAGGATCTAGGAGTTGATCATGAAGTCATCCTTTACATTAAAACACCACCCGACAAAGCCACACTCACAAAAATCGTGGAGGTCCTTGAAGATCCGGCAGAGGACCTCGTTCGTAAGGATTCTAAATTTAAGAAGCTTGAACTCAACCCGGACGATTTCGTAGGCAATCCAAAGGCGGTCATCGATATCCTCGTAAAGCACAAGCAACTCCTTCAAAGACCTATTTTAGTCACGAAGAAGAAGGCTATTATTGGGCGCCCTAAACAAAGAATTATCGACTTCCTAAGTGAATAAAAAGGGAAGTGAGAATCTCATCTCACCACTAATTCTCCGATCTGAAACCCCGCTCTCGTTTCTAATGGGACAGCTAGCAACTCCTTAAGACCGACCTCTCGTGAACTTCCAACAATTCTTTCATGGAGAAATCTAGAAAAACAAAAAATTAGGCCCCAATGTAGCGCTTCTCTTATCGAACCCCCTCTTATGAAAAACATTATTGTCCTCTTATCATTCCTCGCTTTCGGATCTTTCGCGAACGCCCAGAAAGCTCCCGCTGCCGAAAAATACCCTAGCAAATGTGCCTCCAGTGCCAGCAAGTGCGACGCCGGAGCCTGTGCCGCCGATTGCTGCGGTCCCATGGTTAAGCTCGCTGTCAACGGACTTGAAAAGGAAGGCGTTGCTGAGACCACCAAAATCACCCTCGGTGCCATGGCCGGCATCAACCATTGTTCGACCTGCGCCAAGTCCGGCACCATTATGGTCAAGTATAACGCCGATAAAATGCAAGTTGCCGACATCGAAAACGCGGTCGCCAAAAACGGCATCAAAGTCGTGGGTCACAAAACTGACTTTAAGATCAAGGGTCTCGCCTGTCAGTCCTGCAGCAACCACCTCACCGCTATTCTTGGCAAGACCGAGGGTGTTGTGAACGTCAATAAGGTCTGCCACATGAGCGGAACTGTGGGGATTACGTTTGACGCCAAAAAGACCGACAAGAGAAAACTCAAGGCCGCCATTCACACCACCAAATACAAGGTGGTTGAATCCAAGAAGGAGGCACCTGCTGCTGCCACTCCTCAAAGCTAGGTCTTAATTCCAACTATTGTTTCTGCTCGACGAACACTCCCTTCGCGTAGAGAAGCCGTTCTTTTTTCGAATGGCATTTGTAGTGGCATTGTGACCCTTCCTGCCTACTATCTTGCAAGACTGTGTTTGGAAAACTTCTTCTTCTCTTCATCCTCGTCCCTACTGCCGAGCTCTACCTCTTTATAAAGATCGGTAGCCGGCTAGGTCTAGGGCCAACCCTCGCCATCATTATCGTTACCGCTGTTCTTGGAGCATCGCTCACCAAATCACAGGGCCGACGTGCAATAGAAAAATTTCAAGCTGCGACCACCGCAGGCCGCATGCCCGCCAAAGAAGCAATCGATGGGCTTATGATTCTCCTTGCTGGTGCAGTGTTAATTACCCCTGGCTTCCTTACTGATACCGTTGGCTTCTTACTCCTTCTCCCATCCTTCCGAGCGATCGTGGCGGGCTATGCTGGAAAACGACTGAAAGGAAAAATTCAAGTCGTCACTCCTGGAATGCCGAACCAAAGCGCTCAGGAACAGAAGCCTGAGTCTAAACTTGATGACGGAAACGTGATAGACGTATAAAAATCCGACAAAGTGTCTGATAGACTAAGAGAAAATTGTGCACTTCAAGCGCCACATCAAACGTAAAGGCAAGGCCACCATCGTATATGGTGGCTTCACTCATACCCGCTCGCAACAGAGAACACAATGGTCTACGAAGGGACCACAAATGAGCGGACTCAACCAAGAAAATGCGTTTGCCCCTCCCTGCCATCAACTTTAACTCATGGCCGCTCCCAAGAAAATTGCCGAACCTCACAAGGAACTCCGCTTTACCCGAGCCGGACAAGCCCAAGGATTTATGGTCATCGCAGCGGTTTCTTTTGCCTTCTTTCTCCTGATTGGCCTCACCTGGTTCATGGGGCATCCCACCTTTACCTGGTGGATGGCTCTCCCCTTTCTCATCCTCTCTGCCTTGATGACCAGACTCTCTGCCTATTGCGCCCGGCACGCCTACCTCATTCTCACCCCACTCGGCATAGAAATTTTCCCTCTCATCAAACCTCACAAGAACCTCAACCTTGTTTATTGGGAGCACATCATTGATGCCGATTTCGACGAGGAGCTTACCGCTTTAAAACTTCATTTCAACGAAGACCAAAGCGCCGGCATCATTCTTTCCCTCAACGCGATCCCGACGAAAAAACGGCCCCTTCTTAGAAGAGCGCTTGAAAGCCGTCTTGCTGAAAAAAAAGGTTAAAAGGCCGACCTTACTGACCTTCTACGGCAGCAATTGCCTTCAGCACCTCCGCTCCCTGCGTCGAAGTCGCACCCTCATCATCCCGCCACACCAGCTTTCCACCTTTGAAGAGCAAAGCACGCCGTGCCGTGAACATTCCACCTCTCACCGAGATCCCCAATGCCTTAGCGATCTGACCGCCCGGATCTGAAATCAAATCATAGGGAAGCTTGTTCTTGTCCTTAAATTTCTTTTGAGTTTCAGGCTTATCGGTAGACATCCCAAAAACGGTTACTTTCTTACCTGCCAATTCCTCGAATGCGTCCCGCACCGAACATGCTTGTTTTGTTCATCCCCCGGTCAAAGCCTTGGGATACGTAAAAATCACCATCCACTGGTCGCCATCAGCCGCTTTGAGGGCAATTTCCTTCCCATCCTGATTCTTCCCTTTGAGTTCCGGAAGCTTGGTGCCCACTTTCAGCGGTTCCGCGTTGAGCGAAAACACCGAGAGGAGCGACACGAACATCATTTTGAGTCTCATCAAAGGAATAATACTTCCTTTTCGCTTCTCCGCAATAACCAGTTTCCCTGTCTGAAATTCCTGTTAGGCTTCGCCCCGTGTCCGATCTTAAAGCTTATCTCAAAGGCCAACAGGTCCTCGTGGACGACGCCCTCAACCGGTTTCTGCCGCGCGTTACTGTTCGCCCTAAAACCGTGCACCAAGGAATGCGCTACTCTGTCTTCGCCGGCGGCAAGCGCCTCCGGCCTATTCTCACTCTCGCTGCCGCCGAAGCCTGCGGAGGTGAGATGCAAAACGGCCTCCCGCCCGCCTGCTCAGTCGAAATTATGCACACCTACTCGCTCGTTCACGACGATCTCCCGAGCATGGATGACGATGACCTCCGCCGCGGCCGGCCCACCTCTCACAAGGTGTATGGAGAAGGTATGGCCGTCCTCATCGGCGATGCCCTCCTCACCGAAGCCTTCACCATTCTCGCAGAAACTCCTCCGACCAAACGCTACGATCTCAAAGATATTTTACTAGAATTCTCAATCTGTGGGGGCTCACGCAAACTCATCGGAGGACAAGTCCTAGATCTCGAAGGCGAAGGCAAAGAACTCTCAAAAGCCCAACTCGTTCGCATTCACGAAAATAAAACTGCCGCTCTTCTCACGACCTCGCTTCGTCTCGGCGGAATGACTGCGAACGCTACACCACGGCAGCTCGATGCCTTAACCGATTTCGGTTACAACCTCGGCCTAGCCTTTCAAGTCATCGACGACATCCTCGATGTGACTCAATCGACCGCGCAGCTCGGGAAAACCGCGGGAAAAGATGAAGCGGTCGATAAAGCCACCTATCCGTCAATTCTTGGACTTAATAGATCAAAGAAAGAAGCAGCCCGCCTCACCCGCAAAGCTCTTGAAGCCCTTACGGTATTCGGCCGACGAGGTAAAAGACTTGAAGACATCGCCCACTATCTCCTCGATCGAGAGTTTTAAGATCCCCACTCGCTAAAACAACTCTTGCTGGTCGGACGTTGGAAAGTCACCGGATGCCATCCGCGATCTTAATTTTTTCCAGAAACCAAAAAAACCAGACCTCGCAAGTGATCTCAAGTAACGATCCTCAGGGCGCACCATTAAGCTCAACTTTAAGCCAGATTTTTCAAACGAATCTAACCGGTCATGCAGCGGACCCACTTCTGGACGCATCGCAACAATTTCGGCTTCTCTATTTCCTCTAACCCACGCAATCAGATCATCGACCTGCTCCACGGAAGTGTCATAGTGCTTTCCTGCACGTTCGGCCACGTCTTCAAGGGCCCCTCTCAGCCACTCCTTCTGTAATTTTGATTTCCCGAGGAATTCTCCTGTCACTACAATCTTCGACGGTCGATAAGCTCCCAAGGGTGAACTTTCAGGATTCAAATCCTCTTCATGAATCCATAACACCTTCCCATCCTGAGGAACCTCGAGCTCTGGCAGCAACGGTCTTGTCACTTCAGGCCGCTCCACATCCCCGGGCATCATCGCACTAGGGCTCTCTAATAAATTAAGCCCATGCGGATCGAGTAATGTCGACGCGACATATTTTTCGATATTTGCTCGCCTTGGCAAATAAGTCTTTCCCGGCGTTTGCAATCCTGCAACCCACCGCCATGAAAGCAGGTTTGAGGCTGGGTCAAAATCCAGTAAATGATCCTGAAAAAATTTGGCCCCCAATTGCCAAGGCAATCGAACGATATGAATCCAGTAGCCAGCAAACCACATACGGGAATGATTGTGCAAATAACCTGTCTCAACTAACTCTCGCGCAAAACCATTCATGACGGCTACTGGCCCATTCCCTTGGCGAATTTTCTCAGCATCAGAATGCTCCTCAATCCCTTCCACGTAATCATCCCAAACCTTTGGCCTAAGCGACAACCACCCTTTCCAGTAGGTCCGCCAATAAACTTCTTGCGTAAATTTCTCGACTGTTGATGGGGCATAACGCGTCAGCGGCGCTTCCGCAACCTCCCATTCAGTCAGGAGTCGGTGGCGAATCGCGGCTGACAGGCAGGAGACGTTTTCATGATTGGGAATGACATGGTTGCGATTACTCGAATAACGCCCAACACGCCCAACAAATTCATGGAGTTGAGCTAACGCCTTATCTCTCGTGTCCGGGAATTTCACGTCGGACCATCCGCTAGTTTTCTGGAAGAGCAACCGGTGCTTCCAAAGACCTTGGCATACGCCGACACCATCAAACTCAGGAATCAAGCGATCGGACCCTCAAGGCTGATAAAAGTAAGCTTAATTACCCAACGAATTGTAAAATAAGGCAAATCACTATCCTATCCTTGAGAAATTATTCCTCCGGATGTAACCAAATCCACTCCGAGTTCATAAGCTTGATATGAAGAACCTGGTCCTAATGACTTTTATCGTAGCTCCATTGGCTATGGCAGACCCGTTTCAGCCCAAAAACATCCCGGCTGAATCCCAGTGGTATCTTCATGGAGACCTCACCGGGCTTCGTGAAACAAAGACTGGAGGATTCCTCCTTGATCAAATTCGGAAGAGCGAAGCCGACACAATTATCGATATCGAAGCGCTCTTTGGCTTCGACCTCCTCGAAGATTTGACCGACATTACCCTCTTCGGGACCGGCAAAGCAGATGAAATTGCGATTACGCTCTCCGGAGAGTTCGCTCGAGCTCAGCTCGAAGAAGTTATCGTCCAGACAGATGGTTACAATTCTACCACTTACGGCACCACAAAAATTCATTCATGGAAAGATAACGACAGAACTCAGCACGCTGGATTCCATGGTAACAACACTGTCATCATTTCCCAAAAAAAAGGGCTCCTCAAATTGGCCCTGGATGTTCTTGTCGGAAAAACTCCGGGCCTCAAAGCCGACCTCACGCCGCCATCCGAAGAACCAGTCGTGGTCGCTTACGCAAACATCCAAAAAATTAAAATCCCCCTAGATGAAGGATCCCATATCATCCGCAAAGCCGACTCGATTCTCATAACGCTCGCTGAAAAACAAAATCGCCTTGTCGCCAATATGGTCATCAAAACCGGTTCAGAAAAAATGGCTGAACGAATGATGCATGCTCTTGCTGGCCTCGTTTCCCTTAGCGAATTGGCCGACAATAATATTGAAGGGCTCGACATCCTGCACCGCGGTCAAACTTCCGGGAAAATCATGACTATGACAATGAGCCTTCCTGCTGCAAACGCTTTCGCCCTGATCTCAAAATTGAAATAATCTCCCTTTTGATGTCTGAAATTTCCGACACTGAACTCGTCCTCACAGCACTCGCAGATGGGGATGATGCCATGTCGGCGCGCGACGAAATCATCCACCGTTACCATCAAAAAATTTATAGATTCCTTCATCAATTAACCGGTTGCACGGAAGATGCTGAAGACCTGACTCAAGACACTTTTCTGCTCGCTCTTCGCAAACTCAAAACCTTCAAACCCGGACGGGAACTCCTTCCCTGGCTCTACTCAATCGCCCGCCGTTCCGCTATCTCCCAGTGGCGCAAACGGAAGCCGACCTCTCCACTCTTTGACTCGGATTACCCATCCATCGAAAGCAACAAACCTCATGACGCCGTGGCGCTCTGGAAGATTGCTAAAGCTAAGCTCAAACCCGACGAGTTCACCGCCCTATGGATGCACTACCAAGAAGGCCTCGCTATCAAAGAAGTTGCCCGGGTCCTCAACAAAACAACCACCCACGCGAAAGTGATCGTTTACCGCGCTCGCAAACGCCTCGGCAAAGAACTCATTCTCACCAATGACACCTGGCTCCCCGGCCAGAAAGTCGATCTCACCTCACCATGACCACTAAATCCCTCGAAAATCGCCTCCGCGAAAAAATCCTCACCGCCCCTCCCCGGCCTGGGTTCGAAATGCGTGTTCAAGCTATGGCCCGCGAACGCCTCGCACCCGAGAAAAAACTCTTCATCCATCGCTACGCCATCCCTGCGATGGCTATCATTGCAATTTTTATAATCATTGCTCCGAAGGAAAACCCGACCACCCCAACCCTAGCCAAGACACCGGAAGCCATAAAACCATCCAAAAATACGATTCTGGAAACCGCTGGAGAAACAGGTGTTCAGCGCGAAATCCAAGGCCTCAAAAACGATGCCCAACGGGCCATAAGTCTTTTTAGGAAAGCCCTCCCGTCCATCCCAGTCAGGAAGAAGAACAATAAGGAAAAACTTTAGGGGGATTGGCTTCGTGACGGGTAGCCGCAACAGAAATAAGATTGATGCGCCCAAAAAAGCCCCCACTCGTAGAACGAGCGGAGGCTTTGACTGAAATGATTTCTAGTTAACTGAGCGCCTTGACGACGCCAGCAGCATTGAGGCCAAGCTCATCCATGACAACATTGCCCGGGGCCGAAATGCCAAAGCGATCGATCCCAACCACTTTACCCTCAAGTCCAACATACTTATACCAGAGTCCACTCACTCCGGCTTCGATGGCGACCCGCTTGGTGCAAGATGCTGGTAGGACGTCGGCTTGATACTCAGCAGGCTGGCGATCGAACCTCTCGAGGCAAGGAGCCGAAATAACGCGAGCTCCGGCCCCAATTTCCTTAGCGGCTTCGATTGCATGCCCGACTTCCGAGCCAGTTGCAAGAATGATGCATTCAAGCTCACCTTCTTCCTTCTTCAGAATGTAAGCACCCTTGGCAACACCGTCGCGGCGAGTTTGGACGGAAGCAAGATCATTAAGAGGAACAACTTTCTGACGACTAAAGATCAGCGCAGTTGGTCCATCTAGACGCTCCATCGCGCAAATATAAGCACCCACAACTTCCTCTTGATCGCCGGGGCGAATGACATCGAGGTTTGGGATAACCCGCAAACCACTCACAGTTTCCACCGGCTGGTGAGTCGGCCCATCTTCTCCAACTCCGACAGAGTCGTGAGTCAAAATATAGGTCACAGGAAGCTTGGCAAGTCCGGCGATCCGGATCGATGGGCGAAGGTAGTCAGCAAAGACGCAGAAGGTCGCTCCGCTAATACGGAAAAGGCCATCGTAAGCCACACCGTTACAGATAGCGCCCATTCCATGCTCGCGAATTCCAAACCAAATATTGCGGCCCGTTGGATTAGCAGCAGAAAAATCGCCCTCTTCCTTGAGATAATTCTTAGTCGATCCAAAGAGATCGGCCGAACCAGTAACCACCGAAGGCATAGCCTTCGCAACAGCATTAATGACAACTCCACCGGATCCACGGGTTGCATCGGCATAGTCATCACCAAAGGCTGGAATTTGATCGGAGAGATCACTGGGGACTACTTTGGCCACACTGTCCTCAAGCTCCCTGGAAAGCTCAGGATTGGCCACTGCCCATGAATCGTAAATCGCCTGCCACTCGTTGAAAGTATTAACTTGGTCCTCAGCTTGTTCGGCAAAGTATGCCTTCGTCTCATCGGAAACAAAGAAGGTCTGCTCAGGCAGTCCGAGTCCCTTGCGGGCTTCCT
>JAKMGP010000113.1 GCA_022424905.1 Akkermansiaceae bacterium
ATCAACTCCACCGGCTTTATGTTCACGGCGCCGATTCTACGAATTCACGGACCGTGACGCGCGCCAATCTCACCGGGCGGAAATCGGTTTTGGAAAAAGTAAGGAAGGAAAAGAAGCGCTTAATGCACCTCCAGCCTGAAACAGGATTTCGGGAGAGCTTCCGTATTGTAGGCGAGACCATGATCACGGTGAATGATTACACGAAGGGCCGCCTTTTCGAGGATGCGGTTTCCAATGCCTTCTATCCTGTTGACCTTCATACTAAGAGTGGAGTGAAGCCTAAGCCATTAAAGCCGGGAACAGTTCCGACGATTCCGCTGAGTGCACTTATTCCCAAGACGAGCCGTAATATCATGGTGGCGGGTCGTTGTGTTTCGAGCGACCGCTTGGCAAACTCTGGGCTTCGGGTTCAGGCCTCTTGCATGGGAATGGGACAGGCTGCCGGATTGGCGGCATCGCTAGCGGTGGCACAAAAGACGACACCCTTCGAAGTTCCGCTGGAAGAGATTCATCGCGAGTTGAAGAGACATGGCGCCATTGTTCCAGGGAAGTGATGAAAATAAGTGATCCCGGAAAAACACGGCGCAGAATCACTTCCTTGCTGATTTTACTTACCTTTTTGGTGATGTCAGTGACAGGGGCGCTTTCGTTTTTTCGCCCCTTTTCGATCAAAATTGTAGGGCTGCACGCTTTGATGGGATTCGTTTTCATGGCATTCATCGTGGTGCATATCCTTAATAATAGTCGACAGCTGAGAGGGTATTTGAAGAGTCCAAAAATTTGGTTGATTATCGCAGTGATAGTTGGATTAAGCGCCCTCTTCTTTTACCAACCAGCTCCGGTGAAAGCGGTTCTGGGACTGAGCCAAAATCTTGGCCCAGCCCTCGATCGATTTGAAGTGAAGGAAGATGGCATGGTTTACCTGTATGCTCCTTCCGAATATTACGAGATGGAACTGACGGTGAAAACTGGACCGAACTTTGATCCAGAAAATCCGCCTGCGATAGCGATCTGGCTCGAAAACCAGGGCGATTACCATATCAAGACCTTGCTGGGACCTGATGAGATCAGCGCCGAGCTTCCCTATTGGTCATTCAAAAGAAAAGGGTGGGAAAACGCAAAGGAAGAGGCGCAAAGAGACGATGAAATTGATGCTGTTTCAACCCCAACTCCCAATGGTTCTTTTGATCCCGCCGATTATATCTTACCCGCTGATTCCGACACTTCAACACCCTACAAGCTTCTCATTGAGATCAACCAGACTGGTGATGCGCACGGAGATTACGCAGATCAACCTTCACTCGTTTACTCGGTGGAGATTGACAACCTAAGCCCCGTCACTTTTCAGATTTTCGATTTGATTGGCTATCCGAAGCGAGAAGATGAGAGTGGAAAGGAGGCTTGGGGACTCTACTTCGTTGATGAAAGCTTTGGATCTGCTTTAAAGCTTGTTGACAGTGTTCTTCTGCGAATTGATCGAGAAAAACAAGAGAGAGAATAGAAGGGGCTGAAGCTTGGGGGCATGATTTTATTCTTCGGCGACTCGGAAAAATAGCTTTGGAGTATTAGCTGGAATGCTAGTGACTACGTAGCGAGTGGTGTTTCCTTGTGATTCGAGAAAATCTGCCTCTTCTTTCCAGGGGCCCACAAGATTCGAGCTAGATTCGACACGGTAGGCGCGGCCCGGTCTCGACCGCCAGGTGATTATCGCGCGCGCCGGATTTCTCGGCATATATTCAATTGAGGTAACCGCGAGATTTCGACTACTGGTCATTCCGCCGGTCATAATGCTTTTCACTTCTTCTTGACTCAAACTACTGTCGTAAATGCGAAGATCGGCGAGGTTTCCTTCGAAGCCACGGATAGCGGGTCCTTGCACGCGGCCACCTAAGGTGACAGCGAAGGGACCTCCAGTGTTTGTGGTATTGATGGGAACCGGGGTGGATAGACTTACCGCATCAAGTTGACCGTCGAGATAGAAGACGACATCGGAGATATTAGGATCAGCGTCTTCGTCAAAGATGATCGCACCATGATGCCAAAGGCCATCGTTCACTGGGGTGGTGGCGACTGTTCTCCCACTTTGAATCTCAAGCCGGAGAGCACCGATCGGACCATCTATTGCAGATGTATTTAAGCGAGCCTGCCATTTGAGCCCGTCCTGATTGGAATTACCCCAGCCGAGGATTCCGTTGTCGCCTGCCAAGCTTGTTTTAAACCAAAAAGTCAAAGATCGAGAGGCAGTGCCACCGATGCCTTCATACGGGGTGTAGAGAAGGTCATTGTTGTTAGCGAAAAGGAGAGAATGAGAGAGGTGGTCTGGAGCGTCATCACTCCAAGTTGGTGGGACCGGCGAAGGAGTGATGAGAGTGCCATCGTGATCTCCGCTCCCAAGATCTTCGGCGAAAGTCCCACTCCCTTCATCAAGTGGAAAATACATCACCAATCCATCAGCACTAGGTGAGGTAGAGGATAACTGAGTAACTTCGGTGGCGGATAAGGCACGGTCATAAATACGGACGTCATCAAGTTTTCCAGAAAAGTAGTTTAGGGCAGTGCCTTGTTTTCTTCGCCCAATCGTGACTGGATCGGCGACGATGCTGGTATTGACGGCTTGGGTTGATCCGCCATTGCCACCCGGGGCTTCAGCCACCCCATCGATGTAGTGGATCACGGTGCCTACTTCGCCTGCTCCCTGCGGGTAGACGCTGGTGACATGGTGCCAATTACCGTCATTAATAGATGTGCTCCCGATGGTATAATCTCCTTGGGTCTCGGTCCGGATCGCTCCAACAGGTCCATTTGTAGCGTTGTCGTTGAGCCTGATATGCCATTTGGCTCCATTGCTTGTTGAGTTTCCCCATGCAATGATTCCGTTAGCTCCGGTCATGGTTGTTTTCATCCAAAATGAAACTGTTCG
>JAKMGP010000133.1 GCA_022424905.1 Akkermansiaceae bacterium
GAAATCGCGGTTTTGCCATGGGAAAGACTCTTTATCAGAAAGTTTGGGATGCTCACACAGTGGGAACCCTGAGCGATGGACGCACACAACTCTTTATAGGAACTCACCTCATTCACGAGGTCACCAGCCCGCAAGCTTTTGGGATGCTTCGAGATCTCGGCCTGAAGGTGAAATACCCTTCACGGACCTTTGCCACCATTGACCACATCGTCCCCACCATTAATCAAAACGAACCCACCGATCCCCTTGCGGCCGATATGATCGATGCAATTCGCAAGAACTGCGATGACTTCGGCGTGACTTACTTCGATCTCAAGTCAGGCAAGCAAGGCATCGTTCACGTGGTGGGCCCTGAGCAGGGCATCACCCAACCCGGATCAACCATCGCTTGTGGCGACTCTCACACCGCGACACACGGGGCCTTCGGAGCCATCGCCTTTGGTATCGGGACCACACAAGTCCGCGACGTTTTGGCCACTCAAACGATGGCCATGGAATCCCTCAAAGTTCGTAAAATTGAGGTAAACGGCAAACTCCGTCCCGGAGTTTACGCCAAAGACGTCACCCTCCACATTATCCGCATGCTCGGAGCGAAAGGCGGCATCGGATATGCTTACGAATACTCGGGCACCACTTTCGACAACTTCTCCATGGAGGAGCGCATGACAGTCTGCAACATGGCCATTGAAGGCGGAGCACGCTGCGGTTACGTTAACCCTGATGAAACTACTTTTGAGTTTCTAAAAAACCGCCCTTACTCGCCCACCGGTGATGACTGGGAACAATCCGTCGAAGAGTGGAGATCCTTTGCCACCGATTCTGATGCAGAATTCGACGACATTATTCGTATTGATGCCGAAGACATCGAGCCGACTGTCACTTGGGGAATTTCCCCAGATCACGGCATCTCTATCGACGAGTCTATTCCTGACCCTGCTGCTGCAGACACCGACGAAAAAGCCGTCATTGAGGAAGCTCTCGCCTACATGAAGCTTCCTGCTGGAACTCCTATCAAAGGCATCCCTATCGATGTCGCCTTCATCGGCTCTTGCACCAACGGCCGCCTTTCCGACTTCCGCGAAGCGGCCAAGTTTCTAAAAGGCCATAAGGTCGCCGATGGCGTCAAAGCGATTGCGGTTCCTGGCTCACAAATCACCGCGATCCAATGCGAGAAAGAGGGACTCGACAAAATCTTTCAGGATGCCGGATTTGAATGGCGAGCTGCCGGTTGCTCGATGTGCCTCGCCATGAATCCAGACAAACTCATTGGCGATCAGATCTGCGCCTCTTCATCTAATCGAAATTTTAAAGGACGTCAGGGATCTCCTATCGGTCGTACTGTCCTAATGTCGCCCATTATGGTGGCCGCAGCTGCTGTCGAAGGCCATATCGCTGACGCCCGGGAAACATTCAACGTCACAGACTACTCAGTGGCCTAAACCATACGCAATCCATCAGATGAAATTCATTCTCTCACTCGCCGTTTCGCTCCTCCTCCTTCCCGCATCTGCTCAGGAATCCACCACGCTTGCTCCGATCGATGAGCTTCTTAAAATCATGAAATTTGAGCAGACCGTGATTGACGGCGGTGAAGCCGGCTTTGTCATGGTTGAACAAAGTCTCGCTGGGCAAGATCTCAACAAAGAAGAAATAGGTGAAGTTAAGGACGCCTTCGTCGCCTATATGACAAAAGTCGCAAGTGACCCACAGCTAAAAAGCAAGACGAAAGCGATCTATGAAAAAACCTTCACCGATAACGAAATCACCGCACTCATAAGCTTTTACAAAACTCCAACGGGGCAAAAGTCACTTGAAGTTATGCCTACACTCACTCGCGAGATAACGGGTTTCAGCCAGCAATTAGCTCAGAAACACGTTGGATCATTCCAGAATGCTCTCACAAAAATCCTCGAGCGCAAAGCCGCCCGCGGACAACAAGAAGACGAATAAAACAATTATAAACATGGCTATCGCACCCATCACACAACTTTCCGGCACCTCCATTCCTATCCCAGGCGCTGACATCGACACGGACCGTATTATCCCTGCACGCTTCATGAAATGTGTCACCTTTGACGGGCTCGGAGAATACGCTTTCTATGACGTCCGATTTGATCCTAAATCGGGCGAAAAGACGGATCATCCTCTTAATGACGAACGCTTCAACGGCGCTTCCATTCTCGTTGCTGGTATTAACTTTGGCTGCGGTTCCTCCCGGGAACACGCCCCCCAATCACTCACAAAATATGGCTTCAGCGCTATCATCGCCGAGTCTTTTGCCGAGATCTTCTACGGAAATTCGACGACCCTAGGGCTCCCCTGCGTCAGCTCCACCCGCAAAAACATCGATATCCTCAAAGCGGCATGCGCTGCAGACCCGGCACTTGAAGTATCAATTAACCTCGAGGCAATGACAGTCACCGCCGGAGATCTTTCTTTTACTGTGAACATGCCTGCCTCTGCACGCCAAGCGCTGCTGGCCGGTAAATACGACCCAATCAAGGAACTCCTAGATAACAACGACAAGATTGAAGCTACGGCAGCTTCACTCTCTTACGTTGGATAAGCTCGGAGGCACTCGCCAAGCCCTGTAACCCTTTCGGTTGCAGGGTTTTTTATTGCCGAAATGATGCGCAAATCCACACTGACTGTGGCGCTTCAAGTTTTTTATTTTGATTACTCAAAGTCCTGTGTAACGTTCCCGCATGAAGAAACTGTTCCTCCTCGTATCCCTTCTCCTTTTTGGGGCCTGCAGCAACAAAAAAGAAGCCGCCAAAACTGATGGAACCGTCGTCACGACAATTGGTATGATTGCCGATGTTTCTCGCCAAATCGCAGGAGACCATCAAGAGATTATCAATTTAATCGGTGAAGGCATTGATCCACACATGCACCAGCCTAGTAAATCTGAGATCGACAAGATACAAAAAGCCGGCCTCGTGCTCTATAACGGACTTTTCCTTGAAGGGAAAATGGGAACCATTCTCAAGAGCAGAGCAGATCAGGGAAACCCTGTCTCAGCAGTAGCTGAAGGAATTGATATTCAAGTTATGGGTTCTGGCATCCCCGATCCACACCTTTGGATGGACGTATCAATCTGGTCCAAAGTTGCAAAAAAAATTGGCGACGAATTGGCAACTTTTGATTCTAAAAATGCCGATGAATACCAAAAGCGACGGGAAGAATATCAGAAAAAGCTCAACGACCTCCATACCTATGCCCTCATGGTATTTCCAACCATCCCTCAAAAGCAGCGGGTCCTTGTAACCGCTCATGATGCATTTTCATACCTCGGACGTGCCTACGGGATTGAAGTGCGTGGAATTCAGGGGATTTCAACGGAATCTGAAGCTGGGACAAAGGATATCAACGACCTAGTCACTTACCTCGTTGACAACAAAATTCCCGCGATTTTTGTTGAATCATCCGTCTCAGAAAAGTCAGTAAAAACAGTAATCGAGGGTGCTGCTGAAAAAGGTCACACCGTGAAAATCGGAGGAGAACTTTTCTCCGACGCCATGGGACCTGCCGGAACCTATCAAGGGACCTACATCGGAATGATGGATCACAACATCACCACTATTGTGAATGCCCTTGGAGGCAGCGCGCCCAAAGGTGGATTCCAAAACAAACTCAACGATTAAATGCGTCCCGAACACCCACCTGAATTTCCTCTTTCGGTTCACGACCTCACTGTCGCTTATCATCGCAAACCTGTTCTTTGGGATGTTGAATTAAACATTCCAAAAGGAACTCTGGCTGGGATTGTGGGGCCTAACGGAGCTGGCAAATCAACCCTTCTTAAAGCTTGCTTAGACCTGATTCCAAAAACCTCAGGAGAAGCATTGGTATACGGTAAACCATACGAGCAACAACGCGATCTCATTGCCTACGTTCCACAACGTGAAAGTGTTGATTGGGACTTCCCTGTCAGCGCTCTTGATGTGGTAACCATGGGAACCTACCGGAAACTTGGATGGTTCAAACGAATAACCAGATCACAAAAACAGCAGGCCCTTGAAGCTCTAGAAAAAGTCGGAATCAGCCACCTTGCCAAGCGTCAAATCTCACAACTCTCGGGAGGACAACAACAACGAGTCTTCCTCGCCCGAGCCCTCGTTCAGGAGGCTGAGATCTACTTTATGGACGAACCTTTCGCAGCGGTCGATGCTGCTACCGAACAAGCTATCATCGAGCTTCTCCAGGAACTCAACTCGAAAGGCAAAACTGTCCTCTGCGTGCACCACGATCTCGCGACCGTTTCGCGATACTTCGACTACCTCGTTCTTCTTAATATGCGCGTCGTGGCCAGTGGCCCTACCAGTGAAACCTTTACGCGCGAAAATCTTCAAAAAACCTATGGAGGTAAACTCAACCTTCTCGACGATGTCGCCCAGGCTCTCAAAAACGTCGGGCGCACCTAAGAGGATAAAACCATGACTTGGGAACTTCTCAGCGAAACTCTTCGACTCGAACACTACAACACTCGTTTGGTTGTTTTCGGCGTAGCATTTCTAGGCGCCGCAGCGGGCCTTGTCGGAAGCTTCCTGCTATTACGAAAGCAATCACTCCTCGGTGACGCCCTATCTCATGCTACTCTTCCAGGAATCGGCATCGCCTTTGCCGTGATGGCAGCAATGGGCTTAAGTGGAAAAAGTCTACCCGGTCTTCTCATCGGAGCATCTATCACTGGCCTCCTCGGCGTTCTTCTGGTTCTTGCAATTCGTAAAACAACCCGGCTCAAGGACGACGCCGCCATGGGAATCGTCCTCTCCGTCTTCTTCGGTCTCGGAGTCGCAATTCTTAAAATGGTAGAACGAATTCCAGGGCAAAGCGCCGCCGGACTCGATGGCTTTATTTACGGAAAAACCGCCTCCATGATTTGGTCTGACTTTGTTCTGATCGCTCTTATCCTTCTGATCACTATATTTGTCACAATCGCGATTCTCAAAGAACTCACCCTTCTTTGCTTTGATGTAGATTTTGCCTCAGCCCAAGGATGGCCCACTCTCTGGCTCGATATTATTTTAATGGCTCTTGTTACCGCGGTCACAGTCATAGGGCTGCAGGCGGTTGGGCTCATTCTTGTGATCGCCTTTCTCATCACCCCACCAACCGCCGCACGCTTCTGGACCAATCGACTTGGATGGATGCTTTTTCTTTCTGCAACCATTGGAGCTATTTCAGGTTGGCTCGGCGTTTCAATTTCGGCCCTCTATTCTAACCTTCCGTCGGGTGCTATCATTGTCATCACCGCAGCCCTTATTTTCCTCTTCAGCATGATCTTCGGCACCGCTCGTGGTGTCCTTCCGCGCTACCTCCAACATCTGCAACTGCAACGCAAAGTCGGGCGCCAACACCTCCTACGCTCAACTTACGAAATCCTCGAAAACACCCAAAACGGTGAACCCCTTAAAAATCTTCCCATCTCGATGGGTCTACTTCGGAAGCACCGATACTGGGGCAAGGGCGAACTCCCAAGACTGATTCGTCAGGGACGCTCCGAAGATCACATTGAACGCCAACCCTCGGGTGAACTCCGACTCTCCGAATCTGGATTTGGCGAAGCCTCTCGCATCACCAGGAACCACCGACTCTGGGAACTCTACCTCATTAAATATGCGGACATCGCACCAACCCACGTTGACCGCGATGCCGACATGGTCGAACACCTGCTTGGCGCCGAAATCGTCCATCAACTTGAAGCCGAATTGGACCTTTCCAAACCCACTATCGACTCGCCTCACACGATCGAACCTACTGAACTTGAACTTCAAGTAAGACCCACAACTTAAATCTCTCCACCATAAAAAATGGAAACATTATCCACGCTAACCCCCTGTCTCATTGAGACTCCTTTTACAGGTCAACAAGAGACTGTCTTTTTTCTATCCGGCCACGATCCCGCTTCAAATAACTTGAGAGACTTCAGTTGCTTCACCAGTTCCACTAAACGCTTCTAAAGATTGCTGCTAATGAATTGGACCGCCAACGACTTTCATATCATTCTCGTCGGAGGATTATGCGCAATGGCATGTGCGCTTCCGGGCACTTTTCTCCTCCTTCGCCGTATGAGCATGATGGGCGACGCCATTAGCCATGCGGTTCTCCCTGGACTTGCTATCGCCTTTCTCATCTCAGGATCCCGCGCTAATCTCTGGATGTTCCTCGGCGCGGCGATCGCCGGAATTCTCACTGCCCTTTTCACTCAATGGATCACCCGCTTTGGCAAAGTCGAACGCGGCGCGGCGATGGGAATTGTCTTTACCACCCTCTTTGCAATCGGCCTTGTCCTGATTCGCAAAGCTGCTGACCACGTTGATCTAGATGCCGGTTGTGTTCTTTATGGCGCCCTCGAATATACCCCTCTAAATATGGTCACTCTCTTCGAAGATGAGACTTCTTTCTTCGCCGTCCCCCGTGCCGCTCTCGTTATCGGGGCAACTTTTCTTTTTAACGCTTTGATCATCGCTCTCTTCTACAAAGAATTTAAACTTGCAGCGTTTGATCCCGGCCTTGCTCAAACTCAGGGCTTCCGACCTCAAATCATGCACTATCTTCTCATGACCATGGTAGCCGTCACGACTGTCGCGGCTTTTGAGGCAGTGGGATCCATCATTGTCATCGCTATGCTGATTGTTCCACCTGCAACAGCTTTTCTCCTCACACGAAATCTCCCCACCCTGATCCTCGTCAGCCTCATTGTTGCTGTCCTATCAGCTATCCTCGGACAAATAGCATCTCATATCCCACCCCTCCTCGGACTCCCCGACACGACAAGTTCAGGAATGATAGCGACCACCGCTGGCTTCTTGTTCCTCCTTGCTTGGCTGTTCGGACCAGAGGGATTGATTAAAAAACAATCCAAACAGCTTGAGGCACCGCACTTTGACTGAGCGGACAGATCCGCACAGGTGTTTCTCTTATTCAGCTTACAGCATGCAAAACTAGCGCTGTAGCTGGATCACTTTGATCAGAAACTTTAGCTCATCAATCGTTACCGAAAGCGGCGGCATGATGACAATCGTATTTAGAATTGGTCGAGTTAATACGCCACGCTCCCGAAGCTTCAGACAAAATTTCTCACCACATTCGCCAATATCAAACCCGAGGATGAGACCAACCCGGCGAACCTCTTGAATCCACGGGATTTTCTTAAGCTCTCTTTCGAGGTAGGCTCCTTTCTCTTCAATTCCTGCTAAAGTATTTTCGGATTCAAAAAGTGATAGATTTGCGAGAGCAACCGCGCAACCCAAGGCATTTCCAGTATAACTATGACCATAGAAGAAGGTTCTATCTGGACCTTTGAAACCTTCATAAATTTCACACCTTGTCAGGGTCGCAGCAAGAGGCATCGTCCCGCCGGTCAAACCTTTGGCCAGACAGAGGAAATCAGGAATGACTTCCTCATTTTGGCAGGCAAACATCTCACCAGTTCTACCAAAACCAGTCATCACCTCATCCAGGATTAAGTGGATACCATGCTGTGTCGTCCAAGCTCTCAGATCAGCCAACATTCCTTCCGGCCACAGACGCATTTGATTCACACCTTGAATCAAGGGTTCGATCACAACTGCAGAAGCTGTCTCAACGACAACCCCTGGCAGCCTCTGCAAATCTTCTAAGGAACCGACGCGGTAAACATTCAATCCGGTTTCTCCATAACCTTTGATAAATCTCGAAACTCCACCTACTGAAGATGCACCAAGGGTGTCGCCATGGTAGGCGTTCTCAAACGCAATAATCCCCGTCCGCTCTTTTTGCTCATTCTGCTGTCGCCATTGCAGAGACATTTTAAAAGCCACCTCAAGCGCTGTTGAACCATCGTCTGAAAAAAAACACCGTTCCAAACTATCCGGAAAAAAGGAGCAAAGTTTTTCAGCCAACTCACTTGCTTTGTCATTTGCCAACCCTAAGTAAGAACTGTGGCAAAGCTTGGAGGCCTGTTCCTGAATTGCTTCAACAATCACGGGGTGGCTATGACCATGAATATTTGTCCAAATACTAGAATTAGCATCGAGATAACGCTTCCCTTCAAAATCAAAAAGCCAGCTCCCCTCACCCCGACAAATCACCACTGGAAGGTCACTCTCCCAGCTCGCCTGATCCGTAAAAGGATGCCAGCAGTGAGCATGATCCGCCAAGATCCACTTATTTACCCGGTTCTTCATTCGACTTACCCAGCATTTTGTCGACCTTCGCGATTAGATTCCATGAACAGCGCTTTCGCTGATACTTCCGCCACAAAACATCACGAAGGGCTTCCCAATCTTTTTTCGATGGCGGATCAAGTTTTTGCCACCGATCGTCTTCACCAGTCTTGGTATAAAGCTCAAAACGACCACCATGATAATTGGCCCTCCAATAGCGTATTCCATCGCCATCTTCACCCCGCCATTGATGCTTCGTCATGCCGCTAGTCTTCTCACTTTTATTCAAAAACCAACTTTGAAATTTTTCTTCCGCATTGAAACCCGGTCTTCAATCACTTCTAAGATGCTGAAACCACGAACCAACTCTACTGGATTTCTCTCATGAACTGTTCTAGATTTAGGATAATACATGTCGAAAAGAGATAGAAACGCCGTCGGAATCTTCAACCGCTTTCTTGATCTCCTGTATCCTGCAATCTGCGAAATTTGCCAAGCATCACTCACACATGGATATTCTCTTTGCGACGATTGCCGAAATGAGCTCCCGAGAATTGTTTCGCCATTTTGCAAAAAATGTGGCGAACCCTTTGACGGAAACATCAATGACGAATTTCGTTGTCAAAACTGCGATGATTTAAAGGCCGATTTCTCCTTCGCTCGGGCATCACTTAAAGGATTAGCCCTCTCCTTTCGCCTCGTTCACGGGCTCAAGTATCAACGCCAGTTTTTTCTCGCACGCGAATTAGCGTTATTTCTAGCAGAGACCCTTGAGAAAGACCCTCGGTTCGCCCAATTCAACAGTGCCATTTTGGTCCCTGTCCCTCTTTTCTGGCGGAGGCAACAATGGCGGCAAGGCAACCAGGCCTATGAGCTGAGCCGAGAACTCTCCAGACTCAGTGGCCACGAAAACATTGAAGCGATCAAGCGGATCCGCCCGACTAACACCCAAACCAAGCTCAACCGAAAACAACGACTCTCAAACCTTCGTGATGCCTTTAAAATAAGAAAGAAGCACGCGTCTACCATCGCAAAGAAAAAGGTAATCATCATCGATGATGTTTTCACTACAGGAGCAACAGCACACGAATGCTCCAGAATCTTAAAAGAGGATGGAAGGGTCACTGACGTCGCGGTCCTCACTCTCATCCGCGGGTGAAAAAACCCACCAAAATCATCGAGATCAGGGCCGTGCCAATAGGTTTCGAATATCCAATTTAAGCCTAGGAGAGATCGCTTGCGATACGCTCGGATTCGATGATTATTAGATCATGCGTTCGCGGTTACCTCTTCTCTCTTCGAAGGCGTCGCTCGGATTGATGAGACGCCAAAAATATCAACATTTTGAGTCTATGTCCCAGATGACTTCGGTCTACGACCCACTGGACGTGAAGCTGACTGTCATTCAAGAGTTTTTGTCTTTTGTCCGTGTGCTTCTCCCATCATGTGTGGACATGGAGCGAAGGTTTGACTCTTTCAATCACAGACCCATTGAACAATCAGGTCTGATCACCGTCCTAACATCGTGAACTATCAGGAAGCACTAGACTGGCTTTACGCCACTCAAACATTCGGTATCAAGTTGGGCCTAGAAGGCCCAACTCGCTTACTTCGTGAATTCCTCGCCTTTCCCTCTCACCGCACCAAGGTCATCCATGTGGCTGGAACCAATGGAAAGGGTTCAACGTGCGCAATGATTGACGCCCTTGGCCAAGGCCTTGCACTCCGCAGCGGCCTCTTCACCTCGCCCCACCTGATGGACTATCGTGAACGAGTCCGTGTCAATGGCCTCGAAATCACCGAGGAAAAAACGGCATTCCTCCTCACTGAGCTTCGCGAACTCGTGGCTGATTGGGAGCATCATCCAACCTTCTTCGAACTGACTCTCGCGCTTGGCATGCGACACTTTCGAGACTCAGAATGCGACCTTATTGTCCTTGAAACGGGTATGGGTGGGAGGCTTGATGCGACCACAGCGATCCCAGCCGATGTTTGCGTCCTTACCCCGATCTCACTAGATCACACTAAGTGGCTTGGCTCAACGCTCGATGAAATTGCACGAGAAAAGGCCGCGATCGCAATCAAAGGAATGCCCATTCTCTCGTCTCCTCAAGATCCAGAAGCCGAAAAAGCCATTCGTCAGGTCACCAATCAAACTCAAGCTCCTCTTACTTTTATCAAAAGACCCTTATTGGGCTACTCGCTAGCACTCCCCGGCGAACACCAAAGACAAAATGCTGCTCTTGCTTGCGAGGCAATTGTTGCAGCTGGGCTTCATCTCTCTTTCGACGTGGTTCAGCACGCACTCCAACACGTTCAATGGCCCGGCCGCTTTGAAAAAATAAACGAAGCCCTCATTTTAGATGCCGCTCACAACCCACACGCGGCAGAGGCTCTCGTGAAAACCTGGCAGACAGAATTCCCCGAGAAGAAGGCCTCTATTATTTTTGGGTCAGTGGAAGACAAAGCAACTGACGGCGTCCTTTCCAAGCTCTCCGCAATCGCCGAGGAATTCCACTTTGTTCCCGTAAATTCCGAACGTGGGGTTGCTCCTGAGAGCCACGTAGTCAAAGTAAAGTCAGTAGTTCACTCAGATCTCGCTTCCGCATTGGATGCAACAATTGGTCGCACGACTCTTCTGACCGGCTCACTCTTCCTCTTAGGAGAAGCTAAGGCACTCCTTTCAAAAAATAAATTTCGGACGACATCCCAGTAAACACGGGGATTTAGGGTTATTCACAGGTTGCCGAGATTGCCAAGCCTCGGACTTCTAAGGCAGAGTCCCACTATGGCGATTAAGGAAGACAAACCACCTTTTGAAGAAAAGGACGGCCCCAAACTCCAAGATGGAAAAAAAGATCAGCGTGATGAGCTGACTCCTCCACCTCATGCCATTGGCCCCGAAAAAAGTGTCCTGAGTTCAATGATTCAAGATCCCGAGGAATACATTGGCAGAGCGGTCGAGGGGCAATTAACCGCCGCCCATTTTTACATGCCGTCTCATGGCAAACTTTTTCAGGTTCTCGTCGAGCATTTCGAATCAGGTAAAACTGTAGAGCTAGTTGCACTTTCACAGTATCTCATGGATCGTGACCTTCTCGATGGGATTGGGGGACCCTCCGCGATCACTGAAATCTACACCTTCGCCCCTACCGCTGCGCACTTCAACTCGCACCTCTCCATCGTAAAGGAGAAATTCATTCTCCGTAACATCATCAAATCTTGTACTGAGTCTATTACAACAGCCTACGATGATCCCGAAGATGTCCAAGAGTTTCTCGACAGCGTAGAGCAAAAGGTGCTCGAGATTAGAGAAGCCAGCGAAACGACCGAAGAAATGGATGTGAAAACGGCCGTCAGTGAAGTCATGGTCTATCTTCAGGAATTTCTGGCGGGTGACCGTGGGATCTCGGGAATGACGACAGGCTACGGCGAGCTCGACAAAATGATCAACGGCTTAAAAGCTCCAGATATGTTCGTCATCGCGGCACGCCCTTCAATGGGTAAAACCTCGTTCATGATGAACCTTATCGAGCATATTGCCATCACCTCGGACAAGCCCGCGATGGTATTTTCATGCGAGATGTCAACCGTGCAAATTGTCCAACGACTTGTCTTTTCCCGAGCACGTTTCGAATTTCAAAAACTTACGAAGGGATATCAACCTAATAAAGCTGATCTTAAGCGGATTAAGGACTCCTCCGAAGAAGTCGCAAAATCAAAGCTCTTCATCGACGACACCGCTGGCATCTCCATTAACGATCTTCGCGCGAAAGCTCGGCGTAAACACCGCGACGAAGGTATTAGTGTCATTGCGATCGACTACCTCCAGCTCATGAAATCAACTTCAAAGCAGGCCTCAAACTCCCGCGAAAGAGAAATTGCAGAAATTTCAGGCGGCCTCAAAGCACTCGCTAAAGAACTCAACGTTCCTGTCATTGTGCTAGCTCAGCTTAACCGTGGGCCCGAGGGGCGAACCGGCTCAGCACTCGGGGTCCCTCGAATGTCCGACCTGCGTGAATCAGGGTCAATCGAGCAAGACGCCGACATGGTGGGACTCCTTTACCGGAAAGTTTACTATGCCGATAATCAGGACGACCGCGACGAAGATGACGGCGAGGCCGAACTGGTATTAGCTAAAAACCGAAACGGCCCCACCGGAAATATTCCTCTCACCTTCCTCCCCGCTCTTATGCGGTTCGAAACACGGGCCTTTACTCCTGAACCTAGTTAAATGAGCTTAAAACATTCTGTCTGTCGCTGGTGTTTCCAGGACACCCCGCTTCTCAAGCTTGCCGCTTGGTGCCAAGAAATCGGAATCGAGGGAATCGATCTTCTTCACCCCGAAGAAGCCACACTTATCGCAGACCTAGGATTGGTTTGCCCTGTTACCGCAGCCCCTGAACACGAAAGTGGCCTTGGCTGTATCGAGAAAGCTTTCAATAACCCAGATCACCATGGAACATTGCTAGCGATCTATCGCGATCTCATCCCAAAGGCTGCCGAAGCAGGGATCCCAAACGTGATCACTTTTTCAGGAAACCGCGAAGGTCTTAGTGACGAGGAAGGCCTTGAAAACTGCGCCCAAGGACTTGAACCACTACTCGCTCTTGCTGAACAGCACGGCGTCACTCTAATCATGGAGCTCCTCAACTCGAAGGTGGATCACCCAGACTACCAGTGCGATCATAGCGACTGGGGAGTTGCTCTTTGTGAAAAATTGGGCTCACCGCGCTTCAAGTTGCTCTATGACATTTACCATATGCAGATCATGGAAGGCAACGTGATGGCCACGATCAAAAGGTTTTCCTCATACTTTGGGCACTATCACACCGCTGGTTGCCCTGGCCGGAACGAACTCGATACCACACAGGAACTTTACTATCCCGCTATCATCGAAACAATCAAAGCCACTGGCTACCCTGGCTTCCTTGCCCATGAGTTCATGCCAACTTGGCCCGATCACAAATCAGCTCTGACTGATGCCGTGACACGTTGTTCGTAGTATTATTCGCAACCCAATCTTCTTGGGAGCGTCACTAAAGATCTTTTCGACAAAAAAACCAGCCGGCGATGCTTAACATCACAAAGGAAAAAATACAAGAGGTCCCAATTGAATAAAAGATCGAATCATTTGGGGTAAGCTTATCCATTGCATCTTCAAGCTCACCTTCATTCTCGAGATCTTTTAAAACATTGCCTCCACCAGCGGAAGCGAGCACCCCATCCAAAACGAGTTTCTTCTCAGCCGATGCCATGATTGGGGAATTTTTTGGAAAGAACGAATGGATTATTTTTAGAGTATCAATTCGACTAAGAATTTGAGGGTTTCCTTCGGATTCATTCATCATCGATCTCCTCAAGTTGCCCTCGTCTCGCATCGCTTCTTCCGTCGAGGTTGCAACCTCGCTTGCAGCTCCTTTGGATAGAGAAGGCTCGCCAGACTCAAACCTTTGGGAGGTTTGATAAGCCGCTTCTTGATACGAAATTGCCCAGTCGATTCCCGCCGAAATCCCCCAAACCAGCATTGTGAGCATGATAGAAGTCATCACGGAGCGCGTCATTACACCGAGCAAGACCATGAAAGAGTATAGGTTAAGAAATACTAACAGGACGGCAGGAACATACCAAAAAACCGAAAAGTTCCAGACTCCGAGCCGCCAACGAAATGCCACAAACACAATCACGACGAACAATCCGACCTGGATCAAAACAAAAAATAAGCTTCCCGTCAGCTTTGCCAAAAACACCTGAAATCGTGAAGGGATTTTTGTCATTAGCATGCCTGCAGATCCCTCTTCCATGGCATCTGGAAAAATAGACGCACATGAGATCAGAGCTAATATGATCGCTATAAACGTCAACCAACCACCTGCAATGAGGTTGGTGAAAATCATGATATAGACCAGTTCTTGGACTAATCTTGTTCCGCTCCCACTGAAATCCGACTCAATATTTGTCGCGCCAAAGAGGAAGCTAATCTCTTTTTCATTAAACCCAATTGAGAGAAAGAGAGTTGCAACTATTACTGACAGACCAACCGTCACCCAGAAAATGGTCTCTGATCTTAATCCCCGATAAGACTCTAGAAGAAGTGTTAAGAATGGTTTCATGCTTGAGGGATTTTTGGAGGTTGAGCTGAATTAGCTGGCAGAGGAGGCGGAGGCGGAGAAGACGGGTCACCAACCAGCCCAATAAAGAGATCTTCGAGAGACTGGCTTTTTAAACTAAGGTCGGTGACCACAAGGCCTTCCTTACGGATCCGATCAATGACAGGTTGGGCATCGAGAGCATTGGTCGAAGGCAATCTTACGGTCCCACCTTCAACCTCGAGACCTCCATCCAAAAACTTGGAACGACTTTCCACCGAAAGCTGACCTTCGAAACCGACAACATAACCAGTTTTCTCGGTGCGCAATTCATCAAGCTTCCCCTCACCTACAATTTTTCCATTTGTCATAATCGCCACCCGATCAACGATTGGCTCCAACTCTGAAAGAATATGCGTATTGATGAAAATAGTACGTCCTTCATCTCTAAGTTCACGAACAAGGCTTCGGAATTCTCTCCGCCCCGCTGGATCAACTCCGTCAGTAGGCTCATCTAGAAAGATAATTTTAGGGTTGCTAACGAGGGCCTGTGCAACCCCAATCCTCTGCTTCATCCCCTTGGAATAGGTCTTAATTTTCCGATGCTGCGAATCAGTCATCGAAACTTTTTTTAAAAGCATATCCGCCCTCTCTTTAGTCAAGGCCGAGGGCACATCCTGAAGGCCGGCAGCAAATTCGATAACCTGCCGCCCGGTTAGGTAGGGCGGAAACTGAGTGTGTTCCGGAAGCAAGCCCACCTGCTGAAGAGTCTTACGATCCCCAATCGGCTTCCCCAACATCGTGCCGTCACCTCCAGATCGACGGATCAGGGTGGTTAGAATCTTTACCATTGTACTCTTACCAGCACCATTGGGCCCCAAAAGCCCATAAACACAACCTTGGGGCACTCGCAGGTTGATCCCTTTCAGCGCTTCAATACCGCCCCGATAGGTTTTACGAATCCCTGATAGCTCCAAAACATAGTCACTCATGATTGTTCGTCTGTTAAGTTAAGACTTTTGATCGTAACATCTTTTCCTATGGAATCCCGTTACAATATTCTCTTCGTTTGTATGGGAAATATTTGCCGTTCACCAGCTGGTGAGAATATCTTTCGGCAGGTGGTCGAAGAAGCCGGGCTTTCTGACCATATTCACTGTGATTCCGCGGGCACCATTGGAATCCACTCAGGCAACAAACCCGATACCCGCATGTCGAAAACAATTCGTCGCCGTGGCTACAAAGTTACCGGGTATGCCCGCCAATTTTCTCTGCAGGATTTTGACATTTTCAACCTCATTCTAGTAATGGATGATGAAAACCACAAAAATATTTTACAGTTGGCCGACACCAAAAGAAAACGAGCTAAGTTGCGAAGATTCACAAGCTTTTGTTTACAGCACCATCATCATGAAGTCCCAGATCCATATTACGGGGGCGATGCTGGCTTCCAATTAGTTGCAGACCTAATAGAAGATGGCTCAAAAGGTCTCATCGAACACCTTAAGAAGGAACTCGATCTCTCTTAGCGATGCTTCAGCATTGCACGGATCCGGGAATCAAGTTCTTCCAATTTTGGCGTCGACACTCCGGCTGCTTTAGCACGTCGCAAGGGTTCGCCCCAGATTGCCTCAACCTCAACAGGACATCCATTCACGAAATCAATCATGCTGGAAGGTCGATAATCTTTCATCGGGTAAGTTCGCTCAATTTGAAATTCTACGAATTCATCTTCAATCTCGAAACCCAAGGACGCAGCAGATCTTGTAACCTCAAACATTAGTTCTCGCACGCGAGCCTTACCATCGGATTGTGCGAGGAGCTCTCCCGTATCAATACCTCCCTCCGTGATACAAAGACCATTGAAAGGAATATTCCAAACGAGCTTTCGCCACTGAGCTTCGGCAAAATTCTCGGCCATCTCGCAGACCACATTAGCATCTTGAAAAATAGCAACCAATTTACGAAGACGGTCGGTCACACCTGGAACAGCCTCCCCCATCGCGATCATCCCGCCACCAGTATGACGAATCAGCCCAGCCTCTATCCGGTTAATGCACACAAAACACATGACGCCAAGGACTCGATTAATGCCGAAGAGCTCTCCCAGCATTTCAGTATTCCCGAGACCATTTTGCAAAGTTACAATAACGGTCTCTTTATGGAGCATAGGCCGAATCACTTCTTCAAAGAAATGATTCGAGGTCGCCTTCCACGCTACGATCACGACGTCGACGGGCCCGATTTCTTCAGGCGTTGTAGCACAATTCACTTCAGGCAATTGAAAATCACCATCGATACTCTCAACAACGAGCCCTTTTTTGTTCACGACGTCGTAGTCCGAACGCAGTAAAAATCTCACATTATTCCCGGCGGCAGCTAACCTTCCACCATAGTAACTGCCAACTGCTCCCGCCCCGACAATTGCGAAACTTCTCATCTTCCCAATTCGCGAGCCACTCTAGCTGCGGTTGCGATGGTGTTGCGGTGGATTTTAGCGGTGTATTCTGGCTGTCGGTTATAGCCCCCGCCATAAAGAATCGCCACTGGAATCCGATTGCCCATGAAAGCACGCAGAATGACCTCGTCTCGCCGAATGAAGTCTTTCAAATCTAGCAACATTTGACCCATTCGGTCGTTGCGGTGATTGTCAGCGCCAGCAATCCAAATAACCAGATCCGGAGAAAAAACATCCAGCGCAGCAGCGAGAGTATTAAAAAGTTGCTTGAGATACATCTCTCCTTCGACATAGCGGACGGTCTCGACATCCATCGAGCCATTGATCTTACTACTCGGCGAATGCTTCCCGACGTGAATCGAATAGGTAAACACATTCGGATCATCCGCCAAAATACTGTTAGTCCCATTTCCCTGATGGGCATCGGTATCAACAACCATAACCTTGATTCCAGGGCGATAGACCTGCAGGTCCCGAATCGCAATAGCGACGTCATTGAAAACACAATATCCTTCACCACGGTTCTGGAACGAATGGTGAGTTCCTCCAGCGAGAACAGCTGCCACTCCATCCTGAAGAGCGGCATGACAAGCCTGACGGGTCGCTTCCACTTCAGTCGCGCTCCGATGATAAAGCTTCGGGGTTACGGGAAATCCGAGAAGTATCTGCTCTTTCCGGTCCAGCTGGCCGTAGTAGATTTTAGAGAGGTAATCATGATCGTGAACCCTCCTCAAAACGTGGCTATCAGCCTCATTCACTTCGATAATATCTTCTCCTTTCACGATACCACTACCCACTAGCATGTCCTTGGAGACCTCAAACTTATCCATCGGGAAAGGGTGTCCGTTGGGCAATTCAAGGAAAAATTCAGAAGAGTAAAAGCAGCGCATTTCGTTCTGGACCTAGTTTCACGCGTCGAAGCCCCGCCTGCAAGCACAGACCACGATTGACTCATCACTGAAAATATATGGAAATCCGCCAGCTTTCCCAAGGTGACGATCAAATTATTCATTACTTCAAGTTTATTGGCTTTTCCGCTCTTAGGGCAGAACGGGCCAAAGATCACAGTGGTGCCTGCTCCAAAAAATCCCTTTAAACTCCAAAAAACCACTTCATACCCTTGGAGAAAGTCGATTACCGCGACTGTTTTTTGGATCGGGGAAAAGCCGACGCAAAATAACCCGACCCCCAACAATAAATCCTCGTGGGATGTCAACTGGCAAAAAAACTATGGAGGGTTTGACAACCCTGACCCAAAGGCCCGTCTCGGATACCTTCCCCGCGGCCTAAATCCGGGGCAAAACCCTTTTTACGTCGCCCTCCCTTACAACGACTGCCTGAACCATCGTATGCACAAACCGGAAGCTGCACGCGTGATTCCTTGGTGGAATCGGATCAATCGCAAACCTGGAGAATCCGCCTGCAAAGGCCGTTGGGTTCAAATTTATTGCGCCAAAACCCGAAGAGTCTGTTACGCGCAATGGGAAGATTGCGGGCCCTTCGTGACTGACGATTGGCAATATGTTTTCGGTAACAAACGCCCAAAAAACAGGAATAACCAAGGTGCAGGAATCGACCTATCTCCCGCTGTCAGAGACTACCTTGGCATAGGCAACAAGGCCATCGTGCACTGGCGCTTCATCGAATATACCAGAATTCCAAGAACTGGCCCTTGGACGAGGTATGGGAAAAACAATCCCTTCGTTAATCCTGCGGTCGACGATTCTCTCAAAGAGAGAGATCGTTACATGAAATATCTCCAGCAAAGATCGAAGAGGACGCCCAATAATTAGCGCTATAAAACCTTCTTCCTAGGCGCACCAGAATCGCTCGACCAATGGCTAGCCTGCCTTTGAGCTAATTAAACCTCACGAACTCCCCTTTGACATTTCCAAATCCAGGCCACAATAAACACGTGAAAGTTCAAGTTTCCTCTATCCTTCTGGCCTCCACCCTTTTTGCAAACGCCAGAATTGACCCTGAGCCGGAAAATCGCTCACCAATGACGGCAATGCCCGGACGTTTCGGAGTCCTGTTCGGAGGGACCTCAGAGGAAAGCAGAACCAGCAACTTCAGCTGGGAGCAACTCACCCTTCAAGGTGGATTCGGTTTAAGAAAGGAGCTCAACGACGAGCTCAAACTCTTTTATGGAATAAACTACCGCTTTACTTGTATCGATGAAGGCGGTTTTTCCTCCGGAGCAGATTTATCTCATTTGCACGACCTCATCGTCCCCTTTTCGTTCATTTACGATTCCTCAACCTCTCCTTGGTCTTTCTTTGCCCAGATCTCCGGCCAGCTCGCAACCGATTTTCGTGATGTTACCGGCGATGATCTTGATTACTCAGCCCGCCTTGGCGCACAATACAAATTCTCCAACACCTTCTCGCTTAACTTCGGCGCCGCGCGAGTCCGCAATTTTGGCGATGCCATGGTTCTTCCAGCTCTTGGTTGCACTTGGCAACCTTCCAAAGACTGGTCCTTTACCCTTCTCGGCCCCAGAATCACGCTCTCCCATCAAATCAGCGATCACCTTATCATCCGAGGTGGTGGATTCCCGACCGGAGGGCTCTGGAATATCGAGGATGATACTGGGAACTCAGTTGATTACGGATTTGCTAGCTACAACGCCGGGGTTGGCATCGATTTTAAATTAAGGCGCGGAATTTGGGTCACCGCTTGGGCTGGAGCAAACTTCGCCAACCAATTACGCGCCGAGAAAAACGGTGATACCCTTTTCGAAGAGGACCTTGAGAATGGCCTCTTCGGCTACCTAGGCATCAACCTTTACGAATGGTAAACCACTCCCCGATTAAATAAGAAAAGGACGGCTCCAAAGAACCGCCCTTTTCGCACACACAATCGACAATGACAGTAGAGCAACAAATAGAACCCTACCCTGTCTCAACTTCCAATGCAGCTCGCATGCCAGTTCTTCTTTAATTATAAACCTGCTGGTAATGAATTTCATTCCGGCTCACAACTCGACCAGTTGATGACGCTTTCCCTCAAAATGAAGACTATATTTATTGCTCTTACTCTAATCATCCAGGCTTACGCTCAAGGTCCGGGGGTTTCCATTTTTGAACAATCTCGTAATGGCATACGCGCCGAAGAAACAAGAATTAGAAAACAAGCCGAGAAACTCTTCCAAGACGGAAAATTGCTAGGCCTTGAGGCTATCGGGGAACTCATCAAATCTCCGGCCCCAATTAAGCTAGAGCTTCCTGTTGCCCACAAACATGCACTCACGCCCACTCAGGTTGCCGAGCGCGCTAAGGAGAGCGGATACCGAGTCGGCTGGGCTTACCTTTGCAACAACTGCGACAATTGGCATATCAACCTTGCAGGAGGATATGCCCTTACAGACGATGGAGTTCTAGGCACCTGCTCTCACGTCATTAACATCGATAACAAAAAAATGCGTAAAGGAGGACTCATCGCGGTTGACCATTCCGGGAAGGTTTACCCGGTCACCTCGATTCTCGCAAATGACAAAAAGATCGATGGTGCCCTCATCAAAATCGACACCAAAACGACCCATCTTCCACTCAATGATCAGATTGCTCCAGGGGATTCTGCCTTTTGCCTGAGTCGCCCACTGAAACAGGGACAATACTTTTCTCAGGGTATGGTGAACCGTTTCTACTGGAATAATGACAAGCGTGGAGACGAACCAAATTCTATCAAAGCTCTTGGTGCCCTGAAACTCAATGTCAGCAGCCGCTGGGCCCCTGGATCCAGCGGTTCCGCCGTCCTAGATACTTTTGGCAATGCTATCGGCCACGTCGCTACCATCAGCACCATGGACAATGGAGGCTCCCGCAAGGATAACGAAAAAGGAACTACTCTCATCACCCTGCATTCCGCTACTCCAGCACGCGCCATGATGGCTCTTGCCCGGCTTTCTGAAGACCAAGACTAAAATGCGCACATGCCAAACCCACTTGTCATCACCCAAGGCGATCCGGCTGGAATTGGACCAGAATTGGTGCTTAAACTTCTCGCTAATCCACCCTGCCCTAATCTTAAAGTCATCGGTTGTGGCAATCACTTGTCGCAAATCGCCTCCCAACTGCAACTTCCCTTTTTAGACGATCATCTAATTGATTTCCCCCTTCCCGAATCCATCAAAATCGGGGAGATTTCACCCGTGGCCGGAGAACATTCCTTCGCTTGCCTCGAGGCTGCTGTCGAGGGAGCTATGGATGGGACTTTTAGCGGAGTCATCACCAACCCAATCCACAAAGAAGCATGGTATCGTGCAGGGAAATTTTATCCTGGCCACACCGAATACCTCGTCGAAAAAACCTCTTCAACTGACCACGCTATGATGCTCACCTCAGATGAAATCACGTGCTCTCTCGTCACCACCCATGTCTCTCTTGCCAGCGTTCCGGAACTTCTTGAAGAAAAGCGGATGCTCGAAGTCATCACTCTCACCCATGAGGCAATCAGCACGATCAAGGGCCAGCCTGCCCGCCTCGCCATGCCAGGACTAAACCCCCACGCCGGCGAGGGAGGACTTTTTGGTAGCGAGGAAATTGAGCTCATCATTCCTGTTCTTGAAAAAGCCCGCTCAAGGGGGATCAATATCATCGGCCCGCTTCCGCCCGACACCGCCTTTCTTCCAGCCATCAGACAAGACATTGACGCCTATATTTGCCTCTATCACGACCAAGGCCTCATCCCACTCAAAACCCTTGCTTTTGACTTAGGCGTGAATGTTACCCTTGGCCTCCCAATCGTCCGCACCTCTGTCGATCACGGCACCGCTTTTGATATTGCTGGAAAAGGAATCGCCTCTGTTAGCTCACTTGTTGAAGCTACAAAGCTCGCCCAAAAACTTACCGCGTCATAACGTCGTGACAATGTGACCCCGACTGCGTCATTTTGTGATAAATAGTTGTTTCGAGAACAACGATTGAAAGACTTTTTTCCCGTAGTTAAGGGATTTGAACTGATTTTAAAGGATTTGGTCTAAGTCCTGCCAGAGAAGGTAGATGTAACCAAAACACTCAAGACCAAACCAATGAATCTGACCCACTATAATCCAAATCGCTTCTTCGGAAATATCGATGATTTCCTCAATCAAACTCTCCGCAGTTTTAGCCCATCGCCCATTACCCCCGCCCCTGGAGCTTACCGCTACGAGGAGAAGGATTCCTATCGACTTCGGCTAAATCTCCCTGGCTTTGCTCGTGAAGAAATCGCCATCTCTCTTGAAAAACAGATCCTGACCATCATCGCAAAAAGTGAGCGTGAAGATCCTTTTTCCTCCAGCTTCGAGCGCTCATACAACCTACCAAAAAACATCAACCCAAACGGTATCAACGCCAAACTTGAAAACGGCGTTCTCGATCTCAGTTTTAAAAAGCTGATCGATCAGGAACCAAACGTTCGCAAAATCAAAATTTCCTAATTCAAAAAACAAGATCATGAAAACACAAATCCCAACCGAAAGACCAAATTTCAAAACTCGCGCCCACCGAGAGGGCTTCAACCTCGACATTTCCCTCCCCGGGGTCAAAAAAAAAGACCTCGAGGTGAACCTTGCTAAGCGGCTCCTTACGATCACCGGAAATCGCAGGGAGCTTGAAGGCAGCTTTGAAAGACGTGAGGAGGAAGCTCTCCGCTTCGAGCTTAAAGTCGAAATCCATGAAGACATCGATGATGAAAAGATACAAGTCACCCATCGCAATGGCATCCTCACCCTCTCACTCAAAAGGCGAAAAGAGCTCGCTCCAAGGAAAATCAACATCTTAGCAAACTAAATCCCTCAAGAGCATATTGAAAGCAATGGAGTCCCCGAAAGGAGGCTCCCTCTTTCATCTCGCAGCTAGAAATTCCGGCCTTCCTCCTATCTCCAAACCGATTTTTGATTCTGCATTTGTCCATTCGCACATTCCCAGCCACTTTCCCCGGATGAAACTCATCTCATGGAACGTCAACGGCATACGTGCCATTCTTAAAAAGAACTTTACCGACTTCGTCCTTGAGCACGCTCCTGACATCCTTTGCTTACAGGAGACCAAAGCACGTCCCGAACAAGTCGAACTCCCGCTGGATTTAGCTGGCTACAAAACCTACTGGAACTCCGCTGAAAAACCCGGCTACTCTGGCACCGCGATCTTCACCAAAATCGAACCACTCTCAGTTCGCCTCGGTATCGGCTCGGAAAAAAGCGCCGAGGGCGACAAGGAAGGTCGCGTCATCACCCTAGAATACCCCAACTTTTTCCTCGTCACCGTTTACACTCCAAACGCAAAGAACGAACTTGCTCGCCTCCCTTACCGGATAGAGTGGGATACCGCCTTCCGCGAATACCTTCAGGCTCTCGAAGCCGAAGGGAAACCCGTCGTGGCCTGCGGAGATCTAAACGTTGCACACCAAGAAATCGATCTCGCCCGCCCCAAAACCAATCATAAAAGCGCTGGATTTTCCGACGAAGAACGGGCCGGTTTCACCGAACTGGTCAACGCTGGGTTCATTGATACCTTCCGCCACTTTCACCCCGATCAAACTGACATCTACTCTTGGTGGAGCTACCGTGGGGGAGCTCGTGCCAACAACGTCGGATGGCGTATCGACTACTGGATCACATCCCAGTCCCTCGCCCCCACACTCAAATCAGCCTCAATCAACGATGACGTTCTTGGCTCTGACCACTGCCCCGTAACCCTTAACATAGAGATCTAACTTACCCTCTGTAACCACCACGCTAAAAACAAGCGCCAACCATACCTGCCACTCCACGCACCCTAATAAAATCAGCTCAGTTCTAGCCTCCCAAAGAATACATCCCACAGCGAAAAACGGAGCTTTAAACTACCTCATTTTTGCTAGGAACTCGACATTACCATCCGTCCCAGTGATCGGCGAAGTAATAACCCCGCACCATTCTCGGCCCAGCTCTTCGATAACGAAAGTTCGAATCTTATCAACGGATTTTTGATGGAGCTCCGGCTCTCTCACAATCCCACCTTTCCCCACTTCTTCTCGGGAAAGTTCAAACTGAGGTTTGATGAGAGGAATAATAAAACCACCTTCTTCAAGAATAGAAAAGGCGGCGGGCAATACCTTTGTGAGGGAAATAAACGACAAATCCATCACGACTAAATTCACCTTCTCCCCAATATCTTCGGCCGTGAGATTACGGGCATTGAAACGCTCCCTAGAAAAAACACGTTCATCACTTCGTAACTTCCATACCAATTGATTGGTCCCTACATCAATCGCATGAACACGCGCAGCACCTTTTTGGAGCAGGCAATCGGTGAAACCTCCCGTAGAGGCTCCTAGATCAGCACAGACCCAACCTGTCGGATCGATCCCAAATTCGCACAAGGCCCCTTCAATCTTGAGACCCCCACGCCCGACATACTTTGGCTTTTCCTTAACCGACAAATCCGCATCCTCAGCGAGCTTTGTGCTTGGTTTAGCGACACGCTCAGTTCCAGTCATAACTTCGCCAGCCATAATCAACCGTTTCGCCTGCTCACGGGAATGACACAGTCCCCGCGATACCAAAAGCGCATCTACCCTTTGCTTAGCCATCAGTTTTCTACTTCGGCGTCATTGAGAGCATTAATAAATTCCCGAAGAAGCCCAAAATCGCGACGGCGATGGCGCAGGATAATTCTTGGCAAGTCGGCCAACTCAGGTTCGCTCTGTTCCTCTTTTAAGGCAGATCCCTGCTCGATCTCGCCTGACTTGACCATGACCGCAAAGCGTTGATTTAGATCTTCCAAAGCGCCCTCCGATAGCGCGGTTTGCAAACGCACTACCAGACGTTCACCGACATATCGGTAGGAATGAAAATTGGCATAGAATCCCGTAATCTCACGAATTGCTTCCTCCACATCGTCCGTGACTTTAAAAAGTGAGAAATCAGATTCAGAAATCAAACCCAATCTCAAAAGGTGCTCTTCCACAAATTGCTTCCATGCTTTCCAATAGGTCCCGCCTGGTGCATCAAGACAGACAATGGGGTAAAGCTTGGCCTTACCGGTTTGAATCAAGGTCAAGGCTTCCAGGATCTCATCCTGAGTTCCGAACCCGCCCGGCATCCCAACTCCAGCATCTGCTTCCTTCACAAAGGCCAACTTGCGGGTGAAGAAGTAATTATAGTCGATGAGCTTTGGATCTCCATAAATGAACTCGTTTGCAGAAGCTTCAAAAGGAAGCGAGATATTGAGCCCAAAGCTATGCTCGGCAGTCGCCCCTTCATTACCGGCCGCCATAATTCCCGGCCCCGCGCCCGTAATTGTCATAAAACCTTCCTCAACCATCCGACGAGAAAACTCAACCGCGGTTTGATATTCCCTCTCCTCTGGCTTGGTCCGGGCCGAGCCAAAAAGCGCAACCTTACGCTTTCCCCGGAAAGGACCGAAGATTTCACTCGATTTCTTCATTTCCTTAAGAGCGCGGTTCGCCAATTTAAAGTCAGCCTGATTAGAAGAGCCTTGAGCCATTCCGACGGCCGTCGAAATCATCTCGGCCAGCAAGCAAAAGTCATCTACTCCCTCCACTGATTTGGCAAGATCCAGAATCCGCGTGTCGAGTTCTTTACTCCCCGTAGAATCGATAAAATTACAAGCTTGGTCGGGAACCATCCCGGCAGTGAGGTCGCGATACAGGGGCGGCTGCCTGTTATGGCTTTTAGACATAATGATTAATCTGGACCGAATCGTTCAATCTGACAAACCTCCACTCTTGAATTTTTCAAAAAACCTTAAACACTCCGCCCGTGGCCACCACTAACACAGACGACCTCCGCATTGACCGTATCGACCCGCTTATCTCGCCGGCTGTTCTTTCCTACCAACTTCCACTCAGCGAATCAGCAGCACAGCTTGTTGCTTCAGCCCGCAAAGGAGCTGAGGCAATCCTGAAAGGTGAGGACGACCGACTACTTGTCGTAGTAGGCCCCTGTTCGATCCACGACCCTTCAGCAGCCATTGAATACGCCATGCGTCTGAAGGAAACTGCAGCTCTCTATCAAAAAGACCTTCATATCATCATGCGTGTCTATTTCGAGAAACCCCGAACGACCGTCGGCTGGAAAGGACTCATCAATGATCCTAACTTAAACGATTCATTTGACATAAACCGGGGCTTACGCACGGCCCGTGAACTACTCCTTCAACTCGCCGAAATGGGAGTTCCGGCTGGCACCGAGTTTCTTGATGCGATCTCTCCTCAGTATGTCGCCGACCTGATTGCCTGGGGAGCTATCGGAGCCCGTACTACCGAATCTCAAGTCCACCGTGAGCTCGCTTCCGGACTTTCAATGCCGGTAGGTTTTAAAAACGGCACTGGCGGCTCAATCCAAATCGCGCTTGACGCTATCGGAGCTTCCTCGAAACCCCACCACTTCCTCTCTGTCACCAAGCAAGGCGTCTCAGCAATCGTCACCACCACCGGGAACGACGCTTGCCACCTCATCCTCCGCGGAGGCAAGAGCGGCCAAAATTACACCCGCGATGAAATCGACCCAGTTAGCTCCAAACTCCGCGAGATCGATCTACCCGAGCAGCTAATGGTCGATTGTTCCCATGGCAATTCAAACAAAGACTATCGAAATCAACCTCGAGTAGCCGCAGATCTTTGCGAACAAATGGCAAACGGAGCCAAAGACA
>JAKMGP010000058.1 GCA_022424905.1 Akkermansiaceae bacterium
AGAGCATGGCGGACAGGGTGGGATTCGAACCCACGGTACGCTCACACGCACACACGCTTTCCAAGCGTGCTCATTCGACCACTCTGACACCTGTCCAGTTAAAGTCTGCCCTTTGGCCGAGGCGGGCGGAAGCTAGCGCGTCAGTATGAGAGTGGCAATACTGAAATGCTTTTTCTTGTCAATCTGAGCTCTTCTGGCGGGGTGACGCTTTTGGTGTGATTTCAGACCCCATCATGTCGAGAACTGTCCTAAAGCGGTGTAAATTGCCCTCATCTGCAATGCAGAGATCTTCGTGGCACTCCAAAACATGGGCCTCCCTGTCGATTTCACTTTTTTGATCTAAGAGGACGAGATTCCCTCGGGCTTCATCCATATTTTCAAACCAAGGACCGTCCGTAGGCTCAATAGCCATAAGGTATTGCAGGCCTAACTCCTTGAGCGACGATCTTGTTTTCACGGTTGTGCCCACAATTGAAATTTCGCCCTTCTTGGTTTCACGAAACCCAATTCCTAAGCCTGCCAACATTCCCATAAAAGTAGAATCCATTCCCGGGCAAGCCTCGAGGTCGATGACGAAATTGCTCATCCCATCCGCTGCCGAGCTTTCAACCAAGTCTTTAATAATTGGGCTTTCGAGGAAAGTTCCACGCCCCTCAGGTCTAATCCAAATGTAAGACTCGAATCGCATAGTGAAAATTGGTGACGAGCCTTTCATTTGAGATGTTTAAACATATCCTTCGTCTCCTTCAGGTCAACGCTAAGAAGAGCTGTTGTGCGCATACAAATAAGATTAGATGAAGCGCTGAGAGCCCAAGTAGACGTGATGAAACTCCGTCTGGTTTTAAGAGCTTTGATTCGATCTGTAGGAAGAAAATTGCTAACACGGAAGAAGTGATAAACCAGTGTTGGGAATCCTCGAAGAGCAGGATGAGTGATGAGGGAAGAGCCGTCATAAAGAAAATCAAAAAGGTAACCGGTTTTCGTCCCCACCGAACTACAACTGTTCGCTTGTCTGCAATCTCATCTTCTTCTTGGTCTCGATAGTTGTTAACTGCTACGAGAACCGCGGAAAGGCAGCCGATTTGGAGACCGAGCACAAAACCTTGCCATGGCCAGAGGCCGGTTTGAATAAAGATCGTGCCCATCACTGCGATAAACCCAAAAAATAAGATTACAAAAACTTCGCCGAGCCCACGGTAGGCTAAAGGGACTGGCCCGCCGGTGTATCCGTAGCTCAAGTAAAGAGATGGAATTCCAATCGCGATGACGGGCCACCCACGCGCATTCAGGAGGAAAACTCCGCATACTAAAGCAAGGAAAAGCATGAAGCCTGCACCGATATACATCGCCTTGGGGTTTAATAGTCCACTTGAGGTTGCGCGGGTCGGCCCAATCCTGTCGATCGTGTCAGCGCCCTTGGCAGCATCGATGACATCATTGAAAAAGTTTGTAGCGATTTGGATAAAGATGGCACCCAGGAGGGTTAAAATTGCAAGGTGATAGGAAACTTCAAACCCAAGGCTTATCGACATTAAACAGCCGGACCATACCGGCACAATTGCGGCTGGAAGAGTTTTTGGCCTGGCTGCTAGTAGCCAAGTTTTCCACAGCGTCACCATCTTTTAAATTCAAGGCACTCGAGGGAACTTTGAAAAGTCGGGTTTGCGTTTTTCAACAAATGCTTGTTTGCCCTCCTTTGCCTCCTCGCTCATGTAGTAAAGTAGCGTTGCGTTACCGGCGAGATCTAACAAGCCCATTTGGCCATCACAATCAGCATTGAGAGCTGACTTTAAACAACGTAAAGCCAACGGTGAATGCTCGAGCATCTCACGACACCACTTGAGAGTTTCTGTTTCGAGAACAGCAAGAGGGACTACTGTGTTTACTAGCCCCATGTCGAGAGCTTGGGTTGCATCATACTGACGGCAAAGATACCAGATCTCCCTAGCCTTCTTCTGGCCCACGATTCGGGCAAGGTAGCTTGAACCAAGTCCACCATCGAATGATCCAACCTTAGGGCCGGTCTGGCCAAATCGCGCGTTGTCAGCTGCGATCGTAAGATCACAGACTATGTGTAAAACGTGGCCACCACCAATTGCATAACCGGCGACCATTGCTACAACAGGTTTTGGCATTCCACGTATCTTTTTTTGTAGATCGAGTATGTTTAATCGGGGAACCCCATCTTCACCGACATATCCAGCATGCCCCCTTACCTTCTGATCACCCCCTGAGCAGAATGCCTTCTCACCCTCTCCTGTTAGGATAATCACACCGACCCCATCATCTTGATGTGCGAGTTCAAAGGCCGAGAGTAACTCTTTAACCGTTAGCGGCCGGAAGGCATTACGAACCTCTGGGCGATTAATGGTGATTTTGGCGATCGCGCCATCCTCAGTCTTCTCGTAACGAATATCCTCGTAGTCAGCCGCTGGTTTCCACATGCCTGAGCATCGGGCCGGGATGTCTAGGACGCAACGCCCTAATTCAACTTATCACCACACTTGCGGCAAAATGTTGCGTCGGCTAGATGGCCGTGGACGCCGCAGCCGGGGCAGGCTTCGCTTGTGGGATCGCCTAAATGACTCCTTAATAGCTCTGAAGTTACAATTCCTGTTGGGACGGCGATAATGGCATAGCCCGTTAACACATAAATTGCGGTAAGCATTTTCCCTACCGTAGTGAGGGCAACCATATCTCCATAGCCAACCGTCGTGATCGAGACAATCGCGTAGTAAATGCTGATAGGAATATTGGTGAAGTGAGTTCCTTCTACCTCAGATTCGACGAGATACATGAGCGTCCCGGCAAGCACCGAAAAGAGAAAGACGGTGAAAAAGAAGACAAAAATTTTAGCGCGACTTTGCATTAGACCCCGCATGATTGTTTCCCCTCCTCTGACGTGGCCCACCATTTTTAAGACACGGAACATCCTTAGGAGCCTGAGGATTCGAATCACCATTAGTGAATGAGCCCCGGGAAGTAAGATTGCGAGGTAGGTTGGTAAACATGAAAGGAGGTCAACGATCCCGTAAAAACTGGTGATGTAACGCAGAGGTCTCCTGACCAAGATGATTCGTGAAATATATTCTACGGTAAAAAGAATCGTGAACCCCCACTCCGCAACTTTCAGAACATGTCCATATTGCTCACGAATGCTATCGACGCTTTCTAGGGACACAGCTGCTACGCTGAGAACAATCGCCCAGAGTAAGAATACATCAAAAAATTTACCGAGAGGGGTCTCCGCTTCAAACACGATGCGCCACATCTGTTCTTTTAGACTTTCAGGATTTTTCTCTTCCACGCGGTCGAGTGTAGATGTTTCCTCCCGTAAGCACCAGAAGTCTCTTATCGTTCAGAATGAGCTTTCCCGTTACTTTTTACTCCGTGAAAATTCTTATTTTCCTCCTGATCATAGCAAATGCCCTAGCTCTCCCTTCCTTCGAGGAGGCACGCGAGGTTTTGGGGTCGCGTGAAACAAATCGACGGAAGGCTCTCACAAATGAAATCTGGAGAGCTGGTCGAGAAGCGATTCCACTTTTACAGAAGCTTGCCGAGGAGGAAAACCCCGAGGTTTTTAGGCGGGCGCTATTTGTCCTTCAGCGTCTCAGGATGGGGCTTGAGCCAGATTCTCCTGCCGAGCTTCTAAAGTTGGCCGAGGCATTAAACTTGGCCGCACCCGAATCTAGGGCATCAAAGCTGGGTGAGCTCTTGGATTATCCTGAAGGAGTGAGGGTCGCTCTTGTTTTTTTAGATGGCTGGACTGCCGATCTACAGATGCCACCAGAGCATATCTTCAAGCTCTCTGAATTGGTCACAAGGGTAGTTCTTGAGCGCCGAAGTTCGTGGGAGATTTTCCTATCAGCTGATCTGAGCGCTCGATGTCGAGGTGCCCTTGTCGCGGCTTTGTCATGGCAAGACCACCCCATAAAGCTCCAAATGATTGCGAATTTGGCAAGCAAACAGACAAAGAAGGTTTTTGAAATGTCCGTCACTTGTCCCGATCGAATCGCAAGTGATGCCTACCTCGCAATGGCTCGGATTGCTACGGTGCATGGGGAGGTTCCGGTGGCTCTGCAGATTCTTGCCGCCGGACTTCATGAGGATAGTTCTTACGATCTTGCACGAGCTATCGCTTTCCTAGAGGTCGGGAGTGATCTCCCGCCCATTCGATATGATGGAAATTGGCTCCATGAATTAAATCTCTTCCGAGCCCGTGCTCGTAAAGATTTCGAGGAGGCCCTTCGACTTGCTTCTAAGCCTGACCTCAATCCTATACTCGCTTATGAGAGTAATCTCGCATCTGGTTCACTAACTCTTCCGACAACTGAAGGCGGAGCTGTTTTTCAGTCAAGTAGAGCGCTGGCTGCTCTTCATCAATCTTTCAGTGCTCCCCCTGGTGAGCCCGATATTGAAGCTCTCACTTCTTCGGTGTTGATTGATTGGTCGGAATTGGCGCGCACTCTCATGAATCTTGCCTGTCCCAATGAAGCGGCTGAGAAGTTGTCATCTGAAGGTCAGTTCCTCACAGCGACGAGCCTCCTTTGGCGAACCAATCTTCGTGAGAAAGCCTTGAGTCTCGGAAGGGAGGCCCTGAGTGGTCCTGCTGATTCACTTCAGACCCGCATGAGGCTCACTTTGGCATCCCTTCATTTTGAATCAGGTGATCGTGAGAAAGCTCGCGATTTTTTTGGTGAAGTAATTACGACTGGTATCCAACAAGACACAAGACTTCAGTTGGCCCTCAAATTGGGTTTAAAGTTTTTCTCACGAGAAGAGCTTTTACCATTGGCGTCGGGCCTCCTCGCAAATCAAGCCTATCAAAGAGCACCATCGATTGCTGGGCTTCTCCCCTACCACCCCAAGGTTTCAACTTATTGGTATGAATATTTTCGTGAGAAAGATCCCGATCAGCCTCCCCTTGCCATTTTTAAGAAGGTCGAAAATCTGCTCTCAAACGAACATGAACAGGCTCAATCCATTATCGCTGAGCAACTCGCGGCATCCACAAAGCTATCTTTGCCAACAGATATCCTCTATCAACAAGCTCTGTTTCTCAGGGTTCCCGGAGCCCTTGAAATGATCAAGGCTGCCTCTTGGTATCAGTTATCCATTGATGATTTGTTTTTAATCGCTCGCGATGACTCTTGGGATCTTCAAGCACGTAAAGAAGCTCTTGCGACTGCTCTATCGATTGATCCCGTAAATGTCAGTTTGCACTGGCTGAATATGAAACTGAATCGGGTTAACTTACCTGTGAGCTCTCATTTGCCAACTCTGGGGGATCCAGGGCTGGCATTGCAACTTGTTGCCCATACCAGAAAGCTTGAAACAATCGCGCTGGTTTCCGAGTTAGTGGATCTTCGTGACCATCGAGGGGTGCGTTGCCTGACAGTTCTTGGAAATGCTTACCTTAAAAGCGGGCAGCCAGTGCAAGCGGCTCGGGTTTTACAGGCTGCGATTTGCGGTGAGGTAGCGACGGGACCCCAACCGGCGACGGGAATTCAATCGTCGTTGGATAATCTCGCAAGCTACTTTGAGGCAAGAAAGCTCACTTCGAGCACCTCTTCAGAGAAGGAAATATGGATCGAGCGCTTGGACCGGATTGGATATGACTAGCGCCCAAGTAGGCTCTTAGCCTGCCCCATCGAGATGCTGCGATATTCGTCGCTCTCGATGATTTTCAATCTGCGCCAGCCATCACGAGCTTGTTGGTCCACATAAGAACTTGATCCCGTCGAGATTTTTCGTCCACCCTCGGAAGAACTACCAGTCTGGTAAGAGCCTGTTCCAAATCCTTTCTCTCTTGCGTTTGCAACCTTGTTTCTTTGGCTTGCCTTACGATTGCCGAACCCAGATTTTTGGTCTGACTTTCGAAAGCCGCTCGTTTTGTAAGATCCTGTGCTGTAATCCTTTGGTCCCGCCCAAGTCTTCCTATTGTAGGATTTCTTCAGATAGGCCGGAGTGTTAGAGTTAGCGTCAGCATAGGCCGCCCCTGCTCTTTGCTCAAACTGACTACGTTTACCCCCGGTTATGAGGCCGCTATCACCCTGCTCAACGTCGCTTTTTTTAAAGGCAAAGGGGTTGTTGTTTCCGTCCTTGTCAATCTCCATCATGCGCGCGCCTTGATCGACAGATGCAAGTCCCGTATTTTTAGTTGAATTTGAACAAGAAACGAGCCCAACCGCCAGGATGCCCAAGTAAAAAAAACGCTGCACCCGCGGAGGATAGGGATACAGCGTCGAGAATTCAAGCCTGGAGATTTTGATCTAAAAATCAAGTTTCGTCCAACTCGCATTCTGTTGTGAGGATTCGACACACGCTGCAATAAAGGCGACACCTGCGACACCGTCGTCGACAGTTGGGAAGTCGTATCCCTCTTCGGGAGGAGGAGTTCCATCGATTTGATCGCTGATTGCTTTTGCCGCTGCCAAGTAGACGTTTGCGAACGCCTCAATGAATCCTTCTGGGTGGGCGAAAGGAGTCCTCGAGTTCTCTTGGGCCGCCGCCCCAAGATAATCGTTACCTCGGCGATAGGTTTTCCTAGGGGCGTTAGCAAACTTAACGATCAATTCGTTTGGATCTTCTTGATGCCACTCGAGCGAGGCCTTCGTTCCATAAACACGAATATTGAGATTGTTTTCATCACCGTTAGAAATCTGAGAGGCGTAGATGATTCCCTTTACCCCCTCTGTGAAACGAACAAGGCAATTGCCGTCGTCATCGAGCTCACGGCCCGGAATGAAAGCTGTTAGCTCGGCAGCTAATTCGTCTATCTCAAGTCCGGTAATATATTTTGTCAGGTTGTGAGCATGGGTCCCGATATCGCCCATGCAGTTAGATTTTCCTGCTATCTTTGGATCAGCACGCCAATTGGCAATTGCTCCGGAACCTTCACCCTCGACATCGCCGACTGCATATCCCTGAGGATACTCAGCTACAATTTTAAGTAAGCGCCCTAATTCCCCATCTTTGACCATGCGGCGGGCCTCTTTAACCATTGGGTAACCTGTGTAATTATGAGTCAGAGCAAAAATTAGCCCCGAGTCCTCCACAATTCTCTTTAGCTCCTTCGCTTGTTGCAGGTCAACCGTCAGTGGTTTATCGCAGATGACATTAATCCCAGCATCCAAGAAGCATTTAGCGACCGCGAAGTGGAGATGGTTTTGCACTACGATTGAGACAAAATCGATTCCATCCTCGCGGGCTGCCTCGCCCTTAGCCATTTCTTCGTAGCTTCCGTAAGCACGGTCCGGATCGATGAAAAAATCTTGGCCTGAGAGCTTGGATTTCTCGGGTTCAGACGAGAAAGCCCCGGCAACCAATTCGATTTTCCCATCTAAATTGGCCGCCATCCGATGAACTTGTCCAATGAAGGCTCCACGCCCTCCGCCAACCATTCCCATTCTTAATTTACGATTCATACCTTCCTTAAAGTGAGATTGCGTTTCCTGTGTTTGACGACTCATAGATAGCATCGATGATCGTCATAAGATGGAGAGCCTGCTCCGGTGTGTTAAGTGGCTCAGCCTTACCCTCAAGTGTTTCCACAAAGTTGGCAGCAGAATCAATCCTCCCCATATCCTCGCAGAATGGATGTTCGAGAATTGTATCTACCGCTTTCTCCCCGTCCTGAGTGTAGAGCTCAAAGGTGTCGATGGCAGTTTCATCAATCCCGTCTTCTTCAAAAAGACGTTCAACTTTGCCACCAGCTTTCGTTCCCTGGAATACTACTGAGACCTCTTCCCTTTTGACCATCTCTGCCCAGGAAACCTGAAGAGTAAGAGCCTGTCCTGTTTCGAAGGTCACGAAGCCATGTGCGGCGGCCTCGACATCTGTAACCCCATCAGCACGATCAGGGATTCCCCATGGCCCTTTGAAGCGAGTGTCTCCCATAAAGGTGTCAAAGGTCTTGCCAAGCACATTAGTCGGTTTCGGGTAACCCATGAAGTAAAGAGTTAGATCTATCATGTGTAATAGATCGATTGTCGCACCACCACCAGCTAAGGACTTGGTGGTAAACCAACCGCCAAATCCAGGGATGCCGGTGCGGCGGATCCATTTGGATTGGGCTGAATTAATTTCACCGATCTCACCTGCGTCGATACGCCTTTTTAGATCAACCGACTCGGGACGAGCGCGATTGTTGAAGTTAAACATTAAGGTCTTACCATTCCCCTCGGAAGCTGCGATCATCTCCTTTACTTCATCTGCATTAAGTGCTGGGGGTTTTTCGCAAAAGACATGTTTCCCAGCATTAAGACACTGGATGGCAAGTGGGGCATGAAATTTGTTTGGAACAATAATGCTAACCCCATCGAGAGATGGGTCGCTAAGCATTTCCGCGACGTCGGTGTAGGTCGTGGATACCCCGTATTTTTCGGCGGCTGCTTTTGCTGCCTCTTCGCTCATGTCGCAAACAGCGACGACTTCAGCTCCGGCTTTCACGAATCCGGCGTGATGATACTGGAGCATCCCCCCCGCTCCGATGACTCCAATTTTGAGTGACATATTTGTGTGATTTCTACTGGTTATCGCCGTCGAAGGCTGAATCAAACATCCCACCTTCGTTACGGGGGAAATCTAGAGACTTGGTGAAGGCGCAACTTTCAGTCGCACCATGGAAACGCTCCATGCGGCCGTCTTCCCATTCAACTGAAAGTGGGCCGCTATATCTTGTGTCGTTTAGCGCGACAATAATCTCCTCGAAATCGATGTCGCCGCGTCCAACGGAGCGGAAATCCCAGTGGCGGCGAGCATCGGTGAAATCAGTGTGGCCGCCAAAAACTCCCACAGTGCCGTCCCCGTGGCCCCACCAAACATCCTTCATGTGGACGTGGTAAATACGGTCAGAGAACTCGCGGATGAAGCGAACATAATCAACACCTTGGTAACCTAGGTGACTTGGATCATAGTTAAAACCGAAACGTTTATGGCCATTTACGGCCTCGATAGCACGGGCAGCTGAGGCTATATCAAAAGCGATCTCGGTCGGATGCACCTCAAGGGCAAAATTCACATCAACCGCTTCAAAAGCATCAAGGATTGGATTGAATCGATTTGCGAAATCATCAAATCCTTTTTGGAGGTAGGCTTGATCGGTTGGTGGGAACGCGTAAAGGGCGTGCCAAATACTGGAGCCGGTGAAGCCGTTTACAACAGCCCCAATACCAACTTGCTCGCGAGCGGACATATATTCTCTGCCTGCATCAATGAACTTTCGGCAGGCTATTCCAGTATCGATTAATTCTTGAGCTGCCCGTTGCCGAACTCCTTCGGGATCTCCATCACCGTAAATATGTGCAGGGAGAATAGCAGCGTGACGCTCATCGATATGATCGCAAATGGCTTGCCCCACAAGGTGGGCGGAAATTGCAAAGCATGAGAGGCCATTCGCCTTGAGAAGTTCCCAGCGGCCTTCGACATAACCATCCTCATTGAGGGCAGCTTGCACGTCAAAGTGATCGCCCCAACATGCGAGCTCGACGCCATCGTAGCCCATCTCTTTGACTTTCGGGAGAAGTTCGGCAAGCGGTAGGTCGGCCCATTGGCCGGTAAATAATGTGACTGGTCTAGACATGGTTTTTTGGTTTAGTTTTGAATTGATATTAAATTTTTTTCAGGAAGTAAACTGCTCTGCCAGAAAGGCTTTGAATTTGGGTAGGATTCCATTGTAAATATCACAAGAAATTGGGTTAGGTTTAATTGTGCGCCCTTCTTTGGGTTGGCTGAACTTGGATTCAAGATCATCCAAATCCTCCCCCAGTCCAAGGGCGGCGCGCATTCCAGCGCCAATCGTAGCTGATCCGGGGACATCCAGACGATCAACTGGAACGCTAAAGACATTCGAGATGACTTGAGCGATTCCATCATTCTCGGAGGCACCACCCGTAATGAAGATTCTGCTTGGACTCACACCAAGCCAATCAGAATGGGTTCGCATGTTAAGAAATTGGCTTTCTAGAACGGCCCGAACAGCTTCACCTGAAGAATAGTGATGGTCCGACGAGAAAATCGGCCCTTCGGTATCAATCACCGGAGTAATTTCAGGTTCATAAAACGGCAACATCATTGAGCCGTTATTTCCAGCTGGGGTTTGGGATAAAGCATCCTTTTCAAAAGAATCCCAATTGAGGTCGTATTTTTCTTTGATTGCCTCCCGGGCTAAAGAGCCGTTCTTAAAGCAGATCAAGCTCATGTAGCCTCCGGCTGGATTGCCGAAAACATGGCCAAAACCATTTGGGTCAGTTTTAGGGGCAGGCATCGCTGCGAACAAGGTATCACTAGTTCCAAGGCTAATGACAACCTTGCCGGGAGAAGCAGCCCCCATGCCGATGAGACTGCATGGATTATCACCCGACCAAATGATTGTTTCGCACGTCGGAGAGAATCCGTATTTTTCCACGAAGTAATGACTAATCGGTCCCGACTTTGAATTTGAAGGAGCGCATGGCGGAAGCTTTTCACTGAGGTCTTCAGCTGTCGCACTGAGCAGGTCTTGATCCCAGTCCAAGTCAGAAAGGTTCATAAGATTCATTCCGGCGCCATCACCATGGTCGATTGCAACCGTCTTGCCAGCAAAGATGCTAGCAAAGAAAGAGCTCACCAAATGAATGGTTCCGGTCTGGGCATAGCTGTCAGGATCGGTTTTCGCAAACTTACGAATCTGTGGGCCAGTAAATCTCTCGACTGTAACCGATCCTGATTTTGAGCAGACGATCTTGTTGCCACCAACAGCATGGGCGATTTCGGCGCATTCTTTCGAGGTGGAACTGTCCATCCAAATTGGCGAACTTAACCGTGAGAAACAGTTCGCAAGTTGCGTTTTAAGATCCGACTGTGCCGTAAGGCCTTTAAGGGTATCGTTAAAATTTGCTCTTAGATAAATGCTTCCGTGTTGTTGACCTGAACCGGAAACAGCCTTGATTTGAGAGAGATCGATATTTTTACTAACGAGTTGAACTAAAAGGAGGTCCAGTGCCTCAAGCCACATCAAAGGGTTAGAGTGGATTTCCCCTCTTGCTCCGGTTTCGTCATAACCATGAGGCTGGTTATAGTGAGCGAGATCACCCCCAAAATTAACAGAGTGACTTGCCGCGACAATCCCCTTCTCCGTATCAAGGATGACCGCCGAAAGACTCTGGGTTGAAGAGTCAAGACCGAGGACGAGAGACATTGTTTTCTAAAGGTAGTCGTTTAAGAGGTTTTCAAGACGTTCTTGTCGTCCGCTTGAAAGCTGAGGAGGTTTAATCCCCTGAGCATAATGGTCGAGAGATTCAAGTGTTGCTGCGCCTGACTCGATGTCAGCTCCTATGCCCTCGTCGTAGGAAGAATAGCGAGTCTTTACGAACTCATTAAAGCGGCCGTCTTCGATGATTTTGGCTGCGATCTTTAGGCCGCGAGCAAAGGCGTCCATTCCTCCAATGTGTGCGTGAAAAAGGTCTTCGGGCTCATGGCTTTCACGTCGTCGCTTAGCATCAAAATTCAGTCCTCCTGTTGTAAATCCTCCCATTTTCAAGAGCCTTAACATGACGTTGGTTGTCCCATAAATATTGGTCGGGAATTGGTCCGTATCCCAGCCAATGAGTTCATCACCGCGGTTGGCATCGATTGATCCTAAGGCGTCGGCATTCATCGCAACCTCTAGCTCATGTTCCATAGTGTGACCAGCTAGAGTGGCATGATTAGTCTCGATATTCAGCTTGAAATGTTCGAGTAGGTCATATTCACGGAGGAAATTTAAGCAAGCCGCTGAATCAGAATCGTATTGATGGGTGGATGGTTCACGCGGCTTGGGTTCGATATAAAACTGGCCAGTGTAACCGATGCTTTTAGCGTAATCGACTGCCATATGAAGAAAGGCCGCCAGGTGATCTACTTCGCGTTTCATATCAGTATTAATGAGTGATCCATAGCCTTCCCGCCCGCCCCAAAACGTATAGCCGGGGCCGCCGAGACGATGGGTGGCATCGATCGCATTTTTGACTTGGCTTGCGCTGTAAGCAAAAACATCGGCATTTGGCGAAGTTGAGGCGCCATGTGCATATCGAGGGTGACCGAACAAACAGGCCGTTCCCCAAAGAAGTTTTTTACCAGTCTGTTTTTGAAAAGTTTCTAGTCTTTCCACGACCTTATGAAACATCTCGTGGGTTTGCGCTAGGGTCTCTCCCTCAGGGGAGATGTCCCTATCGTGGAAGCAGTAGTAGTCGATATCAATCTTACTGAGAAATTCGAAGAAAACTGGGACTCGATTAAGAGCATTATTTAAGGTTTCCTCCCCATTGTCCCAGGGCATTAAAGCGGTTCCCTCTCCGAAGGGATCGCCAAGGCCGTTTCGCATGCAGTGCCAATAGGCAGCGCCGAAGCGCAAGTGCTCCTTCATCGATTTTCCCGCCACAATCTCTTCTGGATTGTAATGGTGAAAAGCGAATGGGTTATCAGACAGTGGCCCTTCATATTTAATTGTAGGGATATTGGGAAAAAATTCAGACATAGATAGATTGTGGCTGTGACGGGTAGGATTAACCCTACCCGATCAAGAGACTAGCAAATTCTTCTTTCGTAAGTCCATGATCCAAGCCATCGTTTTTTTGTCTTAAATCGTCAAATCGGTATGTCTTCATTCTCTCGTTTCCAGAATCTTTCCGCAAAACTGCGCCCCGGACAAATCGCAATGGGCTTATTTGAAGCGCTTCCTGATATTATGTTTTGGGTTAAAGATGATGCAGGTGTTATCATCTTTGCGAATCGTGCCTACGCCCAACTTCTCAATCGAACTCCCGAAGATTTGGTGGGTGAAACAGACGAAACACTTTTCCCACCTACAATGGCTAATTTTTTTCGTAGCGATGATGAAAGAATTATTAAGACCTTAGAACCGCTTCAGAATAAACTGGAAATCGTCACTCGACCCGGCGGAGGGATCGAGTGGCGGATGACCTCAAAAATCCCCCTTTTCGACGAAAATGATAAGGTTCTTGGGACGGCCGGAGTTTCACGGCGCCTTGAACATGGTGAGGGCCCCCCACTTCCGACCCCCCAACGGGCAATTTCCAATCTTATTGATCGTATACATGAAAATCTCGGAGAGGACATCACGGTCCGCGATCTCGCCCGGCAAGCTGGAATGTCGGTCAGCAGCTTAGAGCGAAGCTTTCGCAAATATCTTGGGACGACCCCCAAAAAATATTTTGTCCGAGCAAGAATTGCGGCTGCGTGTGATAAACTTCTAAATACAACTTTGAGCGTGGGACAAATCGCCAGCTCGCTCTCTTACCATGAACACGCGTCCTTTACTCGGGCATTCTCATCAGTCATGCACATGAGCCCGAAAGATTACCGTAATTTTTACCAGTCTGCTGATCTCTAGATGGAAGACTGAGACAGTTACACCAAAAGAAGGCCAGATAATCTGTGTGGGTCAACAAGACCTATGGTTCGTGTTTTATATTGAGGTCCCATTCAAGCGGCTAGCTAAGGGACAATTCCACAAGCTGATAGGTCGCATCAAATACCCCGCCTGTTGTTTTTAGGCAGCAATCATAGCATGCGACTGCTCCCTTATATCTGCGAACTCTCTCAAATGCCTTGCCGCATTCAGGGCACTCGTATTTCCAGCGCCTTTTTAAACTGCGGGCTGGTAAAGCTAATTCATGGGTTGCTGTTTCATCGGGAATTCCGAGATCCGCGCAAGCGCGTTGCCACTCTAAGCCATGGCTCTTAATGGAGCGATAAGGGTTTCTTTCATAAGCCACTAAGTGTGCGAGCTCGTGGAGCACAGTCCTTTTAATCTCGGAGTCGGAAATCTTGCTGAGTCCTGGGTTCAATTGAATGAGTCCAATTGGCCAGAAGGCCCGTCCCGCACAGGAACGCATTCGTGGGTTCCATTCAACAACCACCCTCTTCTCAAGGTCGATCAAGCCAAGGTCACGGACCAGTTTGCGGCACCAATGGGAGAACGTTTCGTCAGGCCCCCGCTGGGGTAAGGAAGATTCGCTGCCACGACGAGCAAGATCAGCAGGTGGCTCAGCAAAACTGAACTTCATCTGACGGGCAGAACGGAACATGCCCAGAAGTATTTCGGATCTCTTAATAATATCAAGTTCCTAAATAAAAAAGTTGAATTTAAAAAACAGCACTTTTCAGTAAAAAATCATCTTGTCGCTTTCACGTCGCGCCATGAACGTCCTCCTATGCCCGAGTTAAACCTTCTCGCTATCCTTCTCGTTGTAGCACTCATCGTTCTCTGGAAACTTGATTTCTTGGCAACCCTCCTCACTCTAAAGAATCTTAAGCCTGAGTTACCCGAGGAATTTCGGGGCGTTTGGGATGACGAAAAATATCTAAAATCTCAATCCTACGAGAAGGCTCAGGCCCAATTTGGCGTTGTTTCCTCAATCTCATCTCTCACCATCCTCCTGGCCTTTTGGTTTTTTGGAGGATTTGGCTGGGTGGATGGCCTAGTAGGTGAATTGGGCTATGGCAAAATTGGGACAGGCCTGTCTTTCATTGGTCTCGTTTACCTTGGGTCTTGGCTTAGTTCTCTTCCGTTCGATCTTTATCACACCTTTGTTTTGGAAGAGCGATTCGATTTCAACAAGACCACGGCAAAGACCTATATTATTGATCAAATAAAATCTCATTTTCTCACTGCTATCCTCGGTGGCGGGATTCTGGCGCTTATTCTTTGGATTTTCGATTCGGTGCCCAATGCATGGGTCTGGGCTTGGTTGAGTTTTACGGTAATTTCGCTTGCGCTGACTTATCTCGCTCCGTCATTCCTCCTGCCTCTTTTTAACAAATTCACACCATTAGAGGACCAGGAGTTAAACGAAGCGATCCAATCCATGGCTGTGAAGTGTGAGTTCCCCCTGACTGAAATTTCGGTCATGGATGGATCACGACGTTCATCTAAGTCGAACGCCTTTTTTACGGGGTTTGGAAAGCGGAAAAAAATCGCACTTTTCGACACTTTGATTGAAAGTCAGACCACTGACGAATTAGTTGGCGTGCTTGCTCATGAGATCGGCCACTTCAAACGTAAACATATTGTGCAGCGTCTCGTCATTTCGATTATCCAAACTGCCGTAATTTTCTTTTTGCTAGGAATGGCGACCAATCCGGAAAGCTCTCTGGGAAGCCAACTCTATGCCGCGTTTGGAATTTCGGCGGAGTCCAATGGATCCATTGCAGCAGGGCTTGTTTTATTCATGATTGTCTTCAAGCCGGTGTCCCGTGCTCTTTCAGTGATCATGAATATGCTTTCTCGAAAACATGAATTCGAAGCCGATGAGTATGCTGCCTTGAATCAAGGCACACCAAATCATTTGATTTCAGCACTCAAGAAACTTTCAGCAAATAATCTTTCCAATTTGACGCCCCACCCGCTTGAGGTGTTCCTTGATCATTCCCATCCACCTGTTTTGGTCAGGATTCAAGCCCTCAAAAAATTAGGCTAGCGGCTCGGTTTTTGGAGCGATTGGTCGGCCTTTGTAGCCGAAGGCGAAGAGGGTCAGAGCGAGGCAATTCATCCCGGTGAGGACGGCCCAATAACCTGACCATCCCCATGAAGGTGATAGTAAGTGATAAAGTCTATCAACCGTTAAAATCCCCAGGACTGTCCCAAGCCCTCCGGTAAAGAAACCCAAGAGAGCCTGAGCTTGGGTCCGCATCCCCTCATCGACCCGGCGATGGACAAAAACTCGTCCTGCCTCGAAGAAAAAGGTCCAGCAGAATCCATGTAGGGTGATGCCAATAACTAACCAAGTGACCTCATCAAAAGCGTAAAAGCTGTAGCGCAGCACTCCGCTTCCAATTGCAAGAAGAAGGATGGTTTTGACTCTGAATCGTGCGATCACCCACCCCATTAAAAGCATGGCTATGGTTTCCATAACTTGAGCTGTCGCCATAAAAGCGCTGACCGATTCGACTCCTAGTTCCTTAAGATGTTTAGGTGTATGTAGATAGTAAGCACCGAGTGGGATGCTGAATAGAAGTGCGGTAGAAAAATAGACAAATAAATCTCGATCACGGAGTAATTTGAGCGCTCCTAGACCAAGGTTATCTGTCCACTTCTTGGGCTTGTCGCCCTTCGGTAAAGTTACAGGAAGAAGGAAGCAGGCAATTCCGGCGAAGACCCTAACGCCTGCGCCAAGTTTTCCTGTCTCTGCAGAAAAGTCGAGACCCCATAAACTTACAAGTAGGCTAGAGGCCATCCACCCGAGAGTTCCCCACACTCTGAAAAGTCCGAAGCTCTTCCCTGGATCAGCTAGACTTGATAGCGTGATTGTCGTCAAAAGTGACCAAGCTGGAGCAGATATGAGGGCGTTAATAATGAAGAATGAAAGAAACCACCCCCCTCCCCAGTTTTGCTCAAGTGAGTGGAATGCCATGTAAAGGAAACCGGCTCCTAAAAGCATAATCCAGCCGAGGACTTTTTGCGCTTCGAGTCTTTGATCAACTTGGGCTCCAAAAATGAGTGGGGAAATCATGCCAGCAAGAGGCGGGACCAAAAATGCCCATACCGCCCAGCTGCCCAAACCATAGTTTTCTAGCACATTAGCGAGAGCCGGAAACCAAAACCCTGGGGCCGAGGCGAGGAGGAAGAAAACCACCGCCAGCCAGTAACGGTGGCCTTTCATAGATCTATTTCTTGGAGCCCCAGGAATCTCTAAGGGTGGAAATTCTATTGAAGACCGGCTTCTCCAAAGTGTGATCTTCAGCATCGGAGCAAAAGTATCCAATGCGCTCAAACTGGCACCGTTCCCCTGCTGTCATTGTCGCTAGACTTGGTTCCACTTGAGCGTTGGTCACTACGGATAAGCTATCAGGGTTTAAGCAGGACAAGTAGCCGCCTTCAGCGCTATCAGGCACTTCTTCCGTAAAGAGTCGATCGTAAAGACGGATCTCGGCACTGACTGCATCTTGGCAAGAAACCCAATGGATTGCTGTGCGACATTGCACCCCTTCAGGCGCTGACTGGCCGATGGTGTTTGGTAGGAAATGACAATGGATTTCCAAGACCTCTCCATCATCGTCGAGAAGGTGCTCGGTATGTTGAATAATATAGGCACCCCGAAGCCGTACTGCCCCTCCAGGTTTGAGTCGGAAGTATTTTTTCGGGGCATCGATCATAAAGTCGTCACGCTCGATCCAAAATTCCCGTGTGAAAGTTAGTTCCCGCGTCCCATCATCTTCATTTTCGGGGTTATTGGGGACGGTTACCTTTTCGCTCTCACCTTCCGGGTAGTTCGTGACGATCACTTTAATTGGGTTTAGGACCGCCATCTTTCGAAGGGCAACTTTATTGAGATGGTTTCTCACTTCAAATTCAAGTAGCGCAAAATCAGAAAGTGAATTTTGCTTTGTTATTCCGACTCTCTCAACAAATGCACGAATTGCCTCGGGCGGGTAACCCCGGCGGCGCATTCCGCTGAGTGTCGACATGCGTGGGTCATTCCAGCCTCCGACATGCTTCTCATCAACTAGCTGGATGAACTTGCGCTTGCTCATGATAGTGTATCCAATGTTGAGCCGCGCAAATTCGATCTGACGTGGTTTTGATGGAACCGGGCAGTTTTCCACAACCCAGTCGTAAAGTGGGCGATGGTTCTCGAATTCAAGTGAACAGAGCGAATGTGTGATGTGCTCTTTTGCGTCTTCCAATGGATGAGCGAAATCATACATTGGATAAATACACCACTTATCGCCCGTGTGATGATGCTGAGTGTGGACGACACGGTAAAGCACTGGATCCCGCATATTCATATTGAAGGATTCCATGTCGATGTTGGCGCGGAGGACGGCTCCGCCATCTTCGAATTCTCCTTCGCGCATTTGCCTAAAAAGATCTAAATTCTCATCCACAGAACGGTCTCGATGAGGAGAAGGAGTTCCGACGATGTTGACATTCCCTCTTTGGGATCGGATCTCTTCCGGTGTTTGAGTGTCAACATATGCCAGCCCCTTCTTGACCAGAGAAACTGCGCAATCATAGAAGAAATCGAAATAGTCGCTCGCGAAAAAAAGATGATCACCCCAATCGTATCCGAGCCATTCGATATCTCGTTTAATCGATTCGACGTATTCGGTGTCCTCCTTGACTGGGTTGGTGTCGTCAAAGCGTAGGTGGCACCGGGATCCTGCTTCGGCGTATTCGTTCGCGATTCCGAAGTTCAATCCAATCGCTTTGGCATGTCCAATGTGAAGGTAGCCATTTGGCTCGGGTGGGAACCGGGTGATCGGAGCCGTATGTTTTCCACTCTCCAAATCGTTCGCGATGATCTCGCGGATAAAGTCTTTTTTCTCGTCGCTCATGAGCTTTTAAATTTTTGAAAGTTCCTTGAGTAATTCGCAGCTCATTTCGATCCCTTTTTCAAAGTTTTCAACTGAGTAATTTTCGTTTGGGGCGTGAATTTGGCAATCCGGCAAAGCTAGCCCGAGCATCAGGCTGTCTGCACCAAGGATTTCCTTCATGTCTTGTATGATTGGGATACTTCCACCTTCACGAATAAGGACCGGCTCTCGTCCGAAAGCGGTTGTAAGAGCCGCCTGGGCAGCTTTCCCAAACTTTGAATGTGGATCGTTGTGGTAAGCCTTGCCGGAGTGACCATTATGAATCTCGATCGTCACGCCTTTGGGCTGGTGTTTGCGAAGATGTTCTTCGACTTGCTGTTGTATCTTTGCCGGATCTTGGCCGGGAACGAGTCGGCATGAGAGTTTAAATATCGCTTCGGCAGGTAAAACGGTCTTCGAGCCCTCGCCTTGATAACCGCTTCCAAAGCCATTTACTTCGACCGTGGGTCTTGCCCAGAGACGTTCAGCCATAGAGTAGCCCGGCTCCCCAAACCCCTCAGGAGAGCCCGTGGTTTTTAAAAAATCTTCATCACTAGTGCCAGGAACTTTTGACCACATTTCACGTTCCCAGTCTTCAAGAGGAACGACATCCTCGTAAAATCCTGCGACCGCGATTCTGCCGTCATCGTCATGCAAGCTAGCAATGATCCGAGCCGCCGCTGTCGCTGGATTGGCTACACATCCACCGTAAACCCCTGAGTGAAGATCGCCAGTTGGCCCTTTTACTTTAACTTCGAGGCAAGTGATCCCCCGTAAGCCGTAGCCAAGAGTTGGCACGCCGGGAGCAACCATTCCAGTGTCAGACACCGCGATGATATCACAAGCGAGTGAGTGTTTATGTTCATTTAAAAATGGAACAAGATTTGGCGATCCAATCTCCTCTTCTCCTTCAATAAGGAAAATAACGTTAAGTGGGAGCTCGCCGTTTTGCTTCATCATTTTCTCGGCACCGAGGATATGGACAAAGTGTTGTCCCTTGTTGTCTGCTCCCCCCCTACCCCAGATTTTTCCATCGCGGATTTCTGGTTCAAATGGCGCCGAATCCCAAAGCTCCAAAGGGTCGACAGGTTGAACATCGTAGTGACCATAGATTAAGACGGTTGGACGTCCTTCTACTTTTTTATTGCGAGCTACGATCACCGGGTTTCCAGGAGTTTCGTGGAGTCCAGTCTCTAGCCCCAGGTTCTCGAGTTGACCTTTCAACCATTCGGCGTTGGCCCGGACGTCCTCAACGTGGCGGGAATCGGTGGAGATGCTGGGGAATCGCAAGTGTTCAAAAAGGCGCTCAAGCTCTGAAGTCATGTCAGAGGGATGAGGCTGGTCCGCCAAACTCGCAAGTCACAAATCTAATCCTGCAATGATTCTTCGGTTTTAGACGATTTCGTTAGACCGAGTTTTCGCTTCTCTTCACCAATGACAGCCAAAGCATCAAAGAGAGCCATTAGGATCATGAATAGACACATCGATCCAAGAAATCCCCAGAAAATCAACATTCTCCAGAGTCCCCGCGAGAGCCACGAATCAAGCGGCCAATTTCCTAGTGAAAAATAGGCTACAATAAGAACCAGTAATCCGGTGATAAATCGACGGCGCTTGCCTCGGTCGCTGAGAGTGACAGTGGCGATTGCGAGCGACATTTGCCACCAACCGGATCTTTTCATGGGCAAAGCATAGCGAATCCCGTTTGCTATCGCAACGCTATCATGCAAGCTCACGTCTTTCTGTCGCATGAACATCCTGATCATTCACTACCATCTTCGTGCCGGAGGAGTTACACGGGTGATCGAATCACAAGCGCAAATTCTTCAATCGCAAGGGCATGAGGTCCAGATTGCTTCTGGTGGTCCACTAGAAGAGTGGGCTAAGCCGGGGGTGGTTCTTCCGGAGTTGGATTATAGAACTGAGGGGACAATCCCGGTTGAGCGACTCCTTGAACAAAAGGCCGACCTTTGGATTATTCATAATCCAACTCTTGGGCTTAATATAGATTATCCAAAGATGATCGAAATTGCAGCACGGGCGGGAGTGCCCATGTTAATGCAAATCCACGATTTTGTGGAAGATGGACGGCCTGAAAATTACCAACTTGTTATTGGGAATCAACGACTCTACCCCAATGCCCAGCACGTTCATTATGCCACTATCAATCGTCGTGACCTTGGGATTCTGAAGGCCGCAGGTGTTCCTGATTCCCGTGTTCACTTCCTTCCTAACGCTGTTAATCCGCCTCTTATCAAACAAAGGGCCTTAGAAGATCCCTTTGTTTTTTATCCCGTTCGTGGGATTCGCCGAAAAAATCTCGGGGAACTTTGTCTTTTGGCGGCTCATGCTCCGCCCAAGACTCGCTTTGCGGTGGCTTCGCGATCTGGTTCGGAGGAACCTTCTTTTATTCATGATGATTGGGTTAGCTTTGCCGAAAAAGAGCAACTCCCGATTGACTTTGATGTTGTCAGCAATGATCCCGGCTCCTTTGTGGAATTGCTAGAGAGAGCAACTCATCTCGTTACGACCTCAATCAGCGAAGGCTTTGGGCTTACTTTTCTCGATCCTGCTTTCTTAAATAAACCGCTTGTCGGTCGTGATCTGCCGCAAATCACTCGTGACTTCGTCGGCTATGGCACCCTTTATCAATCTATTCCCGTCTCTCTTGATGTTCTTCCAGGATTAGAGAAAGAATATCGTGAGCAACTCACAGCAACCATGTTGGCCTACGGCCGAACTATGGACCTCTCAGAGCTGGATTATGCGTGGTCCCAATTCTCGGCTGGCGGAACCATCGACTTTGGGAATCTTCCTGAGGAACTTCAGCGCAAAGTGATTTCAGAGGTTACCCTCCCGGAGCTTTCGGCTTGGTTAGAGAGTGCGCTCCGTCAAGAGTCCAGGGAAGTGGACACATCTCCTTGGACTTTAGAGAGCTACTCCGAAAATCTGGACAAAATCGTAAAAGCTATCGGAGCACCCGGCAAACTTGGTTGGATTTCTCCCGAGCGGATTCTCAACCAATTTCTCGTGCCCGAAAAATTCCACTTCCTACGGTCGAGGCTCAGTTTTTCCGATACTCCGCCCACCAACGATTGATCGCGCTCTTATTGGGCTTGCCGTCTGAGATGACGATCCGATACCTCCACGTTACCAACTCATTTGGTTGAATCACCAATGGTTTTTCCTGAATTGGGGTCCAGCAGAGAAAGACTTTACCGTCCGGCCAAGTTCGCAAGCGTTGGGGAGCATCAAAGTTCTTTGGATGCCCCATCATCGTGATGGTGGCATCGCCTTTGTCGGTCGGCCCAAAAATAGCACACCAGTCTGCACGAGTGGCGTGACTGTCTTCTCGGTTTTTTCCAGCAGAGGTAAGGTAATTGCTGTTCTTCGAATTCCACGAGTGAGGGCCACGATAAGCGAGCGGCCCGCCATATCGATAGACAGGTAAGTCTAACCTTTCATTCGAAACATTTTTTTGAGTGAGATGATAATCGATAAAGTTACCTTCATTCGTTGCTTCAACCGAGATTGATAGCGCCTCTTTGAGAATCATGGTCTCTTCCCTCTGGCTCCCTTTGAGTGCAACTTGTTCCTGTTCCACCGTGAATCCAGTCGCGTTTCTTTTGAGCAATTTTAAAAAACGCACTCTCCCGCTTCCTTTTCCCAAATTCCAAAAATCCGGCTGGTCCTTGCCGTGTTTGCTTTTCACCCATGCATGCCACAATCCCAAATGATGGAGGTGGTCGCTTGGGTGAATACCAGTAACAATTCCACCTTTGGGGCTTTTGAGGGGGTGGATGAATCCACTCCGACGATAAGTTTCCTTGGTTCCTTCTGGTGGTGCAACTTCAGTTTTGTGATAAGTCAGGATATCGGTATCACCTCGGAAAATAACAATCTCCTTCTCTGAGTCGACAACCCTGATTTCTTGGGCTGGAACCAATAGACAACTCAAAATGAAAGCGCTAAATCTTAAAGCCATGACTTTAAAACTCTTATATCTTGCGTGATATTGGCGACGGCTTCCATCACGATATTCTTAGGGTAAACTGGGGCTTTTCCCCATTCCATGTGTAAAGACAAAGGCATCGATGAATGCCCGTTTCTTACGTCATCAAAAGCCTTTTTATTTACGATCCCTGTATCGAGGGGGACATTTTTAAGGCTTGCGGTTCGCTTGCCGCTCCAACTGGCGTCTTTCACGAAGATTGATCGGACGTGCTTTCTCATCGCGGCTAGAGCGGTTGGGAAAGATAAGCCTGACCCCGCCTTGACATGACGAAGATCGAAGGCAATTGCAGCGTGAGCAGGATCGATGTTTTTAAACATCATGGCGGCGTCCCAAGCGAGCGACCCAGCATACTTGGCCCCAGCGTGAATTTGATAAAGAGCCTGTACCCCAATTTCGCGATTCATCGCCTCGATCTCTTTCAGCTTTGTCGTATTCGCGGCAACCTGTGGGAGAAGATCTTTCGTTAAATCGTAACGGAAATAATCCATTCGATAGCGGATGATGCCATTAGCTTTTAAGATCCGCAGGAAATCGGCGTTTTTGGCATTCGCGGAGTTTACATTGCACGTTGCAATCAAGGCTTTCTGGCCGTTCTTCTCTAAAGATTTAACCATCTTGGGGACTTCCACCTCGGCGTCCTTGGGCTCAATGTGTCCTCCTCGCCGAATCGTCGCTTCAATCCCTTGGACCCCCATTTTTGCCAACTCTTCACCCATACGATCGTAATCGAGAGTTTGGATTGGTTTTTCAAAAACCACAATCGGCCATGATCCAATTTTGGAGGATTGGCCTGCAGTCAGTCTTGCGCCAATCGCTGTGAGTCCGGCTTGTGTGATAAAATGACTTCGCTTCATGCTATGAAGATAAAGCCTAGCCCGATCGCTGATGACAATCTGAAATCTCAAAAACAAATCAAACCGCTTTCCCCGCTTTCTTTCTAGACCGACTAGCCTATGTTCTCCCCATTCATGAAATCAGTGCTTCTACTTGTAACCGCGCTCGCCCTCCCGCTTTCCGCTAATCCGGTAGCCGGCGAAGGATCTGACCTTAAGCCAGACGCTAATGCCATTTTTGGCTCAATGGATAATGGGTTTAGATACATCATCTATCCAAACTCGGAGCCTCCTGGTAAATTTTCGGTCCGTTTACATATTTCAGCAGGTTCTTTAATGGAAGCCGATGATCAACGTGGGGTGGCCCACTTTTTGGAGCACATGGTCTTCAATGGTTCAAAAAATTTCACGCCTGCCGAGCTCATCCCTCGGATGCAACGACTTGGCATTCAATTTGGAGCGCATGCCAATGCCTACACCTCATTCGATGAGACTGTCTACATGCTTGATTTGCCAAATATGGATGAGAAAACGGTAGATCTTACCTTTACTGTGATGAGGGACTTTGCGGATGGAGCTCTCTTGACCGAGGAGGAAATTGATAGCGAACGTGGAGTCATCATTTCTGAAAAAACTTCCCGTGATTCTGTGGGTTATCGAATGATGCTGAAGCAATTTGAATACCTCATCCCGGGTTCACGTTTGATGAAGCGGGTTCCGATTGGAACCGAAGAGGTAATTAGAACAGCTCCTCGCGAGCGATTTACGGACTTCTATACCCGCTACTACACTCCAAAACGGATGACCTTCGTTGTCGTTGGTGATTTCGATGTAAAGGAAATAGAAAAGCGAATTCGCGAAACCTTCATCTCGATGCAGAATCCGAAAAATCCAGGCCAAAATCCACCCAAGGATATTCCCCCTTCTGGTTTCGGACTCCGGTCTGAAGTTTTTACGGACAAGGAACTCCCTTCGACTGACATCTCGCTCTACTCTCTGCGCCCCTACACCCAGAAACCAGATACGAGCAGCAACCGTATTAATCAATACCCACTCGCTATTGCGAACGGAATCTTGAACAGACGTTTTGGGATTCTCGCTAAAGAGGAAGGCTCGTTAATTCTATCTGGTTCGGCAAGCCGGAGTGCCTATTTTAACATGATCGAACAGGGAGGTATCGAAGTGACCCCCGCTGAGGGGAAATGGAAGGAAGCGGTCCCTATTCTCGAGCAAGAACTCCGCAAGGCCGTTCAATTTGGATTCACTGAAGAGGAGCTCAAGGAGGTTAAAGCAAACCTCATCAATGGTGCAGAGGAGGCTGTGAAGCGCAAAGACACCCGACGCTCAAATGGAATTGCTATGCAGTTCATAGGGGCTATTGGCGAAAGGAATGTCTTCACCACTCCAGAAACAAATCTAGAACTTGTTAAATCTGCCCTTGAGAGAATCACAACTGAAGATTGCCAGAAAGCGTTTAACGAGTTTTGGGATACGAAGGATCTTTCTTTAGTTCTAACGACACCTGCCGCACCAGACTCAGCAGCTGAAGAACTCAAGACGATCTTTTTGAAGAGCGGTGCCTCGAAGGTTACCGCTCCCACCGAAAAGGCTCTGACTCCCTTTGCTTACACAAATTTTGGGGATCCGGGAACCGTTGTGCAGGAGGCGAAAATTGAAGATCTTGGTGCGGCCCAATTGATGCTTTCTAACAATATTCGCGTCAACTACAAGCGAACCGATTTTCAGAAAAATTCGATTAGTATTAATGCCCGCTTTGGATCGGGTCAACTGAGTCAGCCGAGTGGGATATCGGGGCTCGATCGATTCGCAAGTGCCATCTTCGAGGCTGGTGGTCTGGGGAAACATTCCGCTGACGATCTTCAACGTCTTCTTGCGGGTAAGAATGTCAGTGTTGGTTTCGGGGTTGGTGAAGGGAGCTTTTCCCTTTCTGGACGGACCACTCCGGAAGATCTAGAGCTTCAGTTGCAGTTAATGTGTGCCTACCTAACTGACCCGGGATTTCGCCCTGAGGGCGAGCGGATGTTTAAGATGGCTCTGCCTATGCTCTACAATCAGCTCGAACATTCGATGCAAGGGGCTATGATCAAAGTGGCGAGTCATATGCACGGTGGAGACTTCCGTTTCGGCTTCCCGACTCAAGAGAAGGCGATGTCGTTTAATAGTAAAATGGTTAAAGACTGGGTTATGCCCTCTTTCAAAGACGCACCACTAGAGCTTACCTTGGTTGGTGATCTCGATCCAGCTGTCGCAATACCCCTGATTCAAAAAACCTTCGGGGCCTTGCCAGAGCGAAAGACCGCGAAGCCGAATTACGAGAAGCGCCGGAAAATCAAGGTTCCGGCGCGTCCAGCCAACAAGAAATTCACATTCGATTCGAAGATTCCTAACGCCGCAGCTATGGTCGTTTGGAAAATTCCTGCCACTGGGACGAACGTGAAACAAGCGAGACGATTCAATATTCTCGCCTCAATTCTCAGCGATCGGCTTCGTGAAGAAATTCGTGAAAAGCTCGGTGGTTCATACAGTCCGCGTGCTGGGGCTTCCCCCAGCCAAGAACTTGATATGGGAGTATTGCAAGCGATGGCCCAGGTAAAGCCTGAGGAAACCAAGAAGTATGGCGATCTTATGATTACGCTTGCTCACAAAATGGCAGAAAACGGAGTCACTCAGGACGAACTTGAGCGCTCTCTTAAGCCGATTCAGTCGGGACTCAAAGAAAGTCTTCGTGATAATGGATATTGGCTGGGGACGGTCCTCGGAAGTAGTCAAGAAAAGCCATATAAGCTCGATTGGGCGCGGACCCGTGATCAGGATTATGGCAAGGTAACGATTGAAGAACTCAATGTCCTTGCAAAACAATTTCTCAATCAAAGTAACGCCCTCCTCTACGAACTTGTGCCCGATCTGAAGGGGGAATAATTTATCACTAAGATAGATCGAATCACTGATCAGATTTGAGCGCCCGCCTCACTAAGTCGAGTGCCCGTTGGCTGACTTGTCGTTTGAAATCGCGTCTACTTCGTGGGTGCATTTCACGGAAAGTCTCTACCCCTGTTGGCCCCGCAATTCCAAAGCAGACTGTCCCTATGGGTTTATCCTTGGTGCCGCCGGCAGGTCCGGCGATTCCCGTAATTGAAATGCTGTAGTCAGAACCACTTGCCCGTTGGGCACCTTTTGCCATTTCACTAGCTACCTCCTCGCTCACAGCGCCGTGCGCTGCAAGAATCTCCTTTGAGACGCCGATGAGCTGAACCTTTGCCTCATTCGAGTAACTGACGAAACCATGCGTGAATACAGAGCTGGCTCCTGAGATATCGGTGAGACGACTGGCTACCAAGCCTCCAGTGCAGCTTTCGGCCGTCGTAAGGGTTTTACCAAGTTTACTCAATTCGCGAACCACTACCTCCTCTAAGTTTGCTCCATCATCTGAAATTAGAAATTCCTTAAATTTGGATAGTGTTAAATCCCGCCCCTGAGCGATGACGGCGTCGGATCCGATAAGTCGAAGGTCTACTTCTCCCAACCGCGCGCAATACCCAACTTCAAGACCATCAATGTTCGCCAATTCGTCGTCGAGTTGGTCGTGAAAATCACTTTCACCTATTCCTACGAATTTCAACTCCTGCACGTTATCGATTTCATCGACGCCAGCGAGTGCCTTGAGTCGAGGGACTACCTCCTCGTGAAACATCGGATAAAGTTCCCTTGGAGGGCCAGGGAGAAGGAAAACAGCACATTTTGGATCGCCCCCAAGCCGTGGTGGGGCATAAATCCCTGGTGCTGTTCCATTATTATTCGGCAGAATATCCGCACCAACTAGGTTTTGCGCTTGTTTGAGATTTGCGTTTACCATCGGTTTGCTGCGCTTCTCAAAAAATTCATGCAGCGACCGCAAAGCTGCTTCATCTTCAATCATCTCAACCCCTAGCACCTCGGCTAGTGCTTCTCGAGTGATATCGTCGCTAGTCGGTCCAAGCCCTCCAGTGACAAGCACTACGTCGGACCGTCTGCTTGTCTCTCTAAGGGAATCAAGGATGGCTTGACCATCTGGGACGGTCATCTGACGTTGGACTCTAAGTCCAAGCTTTACCAGTTCCTGACCCAACCATGTCCCGTGGGTATTAGCAGTTGATCCGAGCAGTAACTCAGTTCCGGTATTAAGTATTTCAATCCTCATTGTGGTTATTCCAGACCACTTCCTTGGCATCGCCCCACAAAGATTCAAGGGCATAATGCTCACGGAACTCTTCGTCGAGAACGTGGACCATCACATCAATGAAATCGATTACGACCCACCGGCTGGCCGCTTTCCCCTCCGTGTGGAGGGCCGGATCAGATCCTTTCTCCCTCACGCTTCCTTCGACTTCTCGGACAATCGCCTTTAAGTGAGGAAGTGAGTTGCCCGAACAAACCACCATAAAATCGGTGAGGGTCGAGATCCCTCGTAGGTCAAAAATCCGAACATCTTCGGCCTTTAATTCATCAGCTGCTTCAGCGCAGGCGAGGGCAAGATCGTGTCCGGTTAACATAGGATTGGGTTGGAGATTATCAAAACCTTGGGCCGGTCATCGTCCGTGAAATGGTGGAGCGTAGCGGATTCGAACCGCTGACCCTCTGCATGCCATGCAGATGCTCTACCAACTGAGCTAACGCCCCCAACCTTCTCAGGACGGGCGAAGGGATAGGCGCCCCCCTCTTCGGTGGCAAGAGAAAAAGCTCAGAAGTTGCCATTGTTCACTGGGGTCTTTAGCGCCAGCGGTTCGCGCAAATCATCTCTAATATTCGGCTTGTTGAGAACTTTCTCTCGGAACTAGATGTGCGGCTAGATCGAAAATTCAACGGGCACGCTTCAAAATGGCGGGATATTGATCCGTTTGAAGGAGCATCGTCTTCTGCTTAGAGGTTCCCCCTCCCCGCGCTCCCTCGACTGACTTGGAATGTTAGGCCTGACCAGGAGATCTTGAGTCAGAGTCCAGTTGAAATACGTCTCGGATTGCTGGGGCCTGGTATAGATTTGGAATTAAAAACTCTAGGGTTAGTTGAGCGTCTTTCGATTCATTCCTTCTTCTGGCAAATCACACCTCCTATTTTTGACGAGATGTTTTCGGTTTTTGGCGATCCACTGATAACCCCAATCCCGAAGGGCGATAGGCAATGCCGTAATTAAGAAGGCAAGAAAAATGCCCCCACCCCCTGCATTCCAAAATGCACGTCTCGCCGCTTCGCTTGCCCGATAGATATTTCCTCGTTCTGCAAATGCCATCGAATCGTCAGATAAATCGATCTCATATCGCCCCGCTGTCTCGCCCTGCAGAGGAGCAAACTTTAAGCGATCATTGCCATCGATCCGATTCAACCATTTCACCGCGCCCTGACAGAGTAAGCAATTTCCATCGAAAAAGACGATCAGTTCCTCATCCACAAGAGAAGCTTGCCACATCTCCTTGAAAAATCGAAGATTCCTTTTGATGGATGATCATCAGCGTATCCACGATCTCCCTTCCGAGCAAAAACCCCGGGAGAAAATGGCGGCACTCGGAGCTGAAGCACTTTCAAACGAGGAACTCCTCGCTATTTTTCTCCGTAGCGGGACCAAAAAAGCAAGCGCTATTGAAATAGGGCGACAACTCATCAAAAAACACGGGGGGATTGTTCCGCTCGCTCGGATTGATCTTAAGGAACTTTGTAAAGAACATGGTTTAGGTCTCGCGAAAGCTTGTCAGCTTCAGGCGGCTTTTGAGCTCGGTTCCCGTGCTGCTCGCGACAGTGGCTTGGCTATTAGTCTTTCGAGTAGTCTAGCCATTTATCAATTTCTCGCCCCTCAATTGGCACATCTTCCCACCGAGAAATTATTCGTCTTAACTCTCCACAGTAATGGGAGATTGATTCGTATGCGCGAACTCTCGAGTGGCTCGGCAAGTCAGACTGTGGCCTCAATCTCTGAAATTCTCCGTCCTGTTCTTATCGACCAAGCTCCCAATTTCGTGATTGCTCATAATCATCCTTCTGGTGAAGCCACCCCCAGCGAGCCGGATCGATTGTTGACCAAGAATTTAGCGGAAGGAGCGCGTGCGATGGGTCTCTATTTTATCGACCATCTGATCATTGGTCGCCCTAACAATGGTTGCCAAGGTTACTATTCATTTGCTGAGGAAAATCACCTTTGACTTTTTTTAATTCAAAGGTGATACACTCAATTCTAACCTTAGGATCAAGGAACTCTTTTATGCCACACATCTCAAGAGCGCTCAAAAATCCCTCATCTAACAAATTGAAAAGTGCTCAATCGCCCCGCAGTCTTTCTTAGGTCGCTTCATGAATAAAATTTGTGACCCCCTCTTCTTCCCCTCACTGAAAAATGCCTAAAATTCATTCTCAGTCCATTATTTCTGAATCTGCACAACTTGCGGATGATGTAGAAGTTGGTCCTTTTGTAGTTATCGAAGCTGGGGTCTCAATCGCCGCAGGTTGCCGGATCGCATCTCATGCCAAAATTTGTCGAGGGGTCAAAATGGGGAGAAACAACATGGTCGATCACGGCGCCGTTCTTGGTGGTGCTCCTCAAGACCTTTCCTTTGATCCCAAAATAGACTCAGGCGTAATTATCGGAGACGACAATAACTTTCGAGAGCATGTCACGATCAGCCGGAGCACTAAAGTTAATGGGAATACCATCATTGGTGACCGGAATTTCTTTATGGCAGTTTCTCATATTGCTCATGACGTCATCGTTGGGGATGATAACATCTTCGCTAACAATGTCATGATTGCGGGGCACGTTCGAATCGCAAACAAGGTCTTCCTTGGGGGCGGTACTGCCATTCATCAATTCACTCACGTTGGAGATTTTGCTATGAGCCAAGGAAATAGCACCCTTACCAAAGACGTGCCTCCTTATTGTGTCGCGCACAAAATAAACCAGCTTTCCGGGCTTAACGTCATTGGCTTGCGACGTGGCGGATTCACCCCCGAAGATCGTAAGGAAATTAAGCGGGCCTATTCTCTTGTTCTTAGATCTAAATCTAATCGGGAAGAGGCTCTTAAAGAGGCAGAAGGTCAAGGTTTTGGACCGCTAGCTACAAGATTAATTAAAGCCGTGCGCTCTCCTTCCTCTAGAGGTGTCCTTACTCGCTAGTTTCGTTTTGATTGCAAAAAATTGGATTCTCCACTAGCAAGTTGTCACACAGGTTTATCTCCTAGAATTATGAGCAAACGCGTTCTTCTCACCACCACCTCCTTTCAAGACACCCCGGGGACCCACCAAGATCTTTTAAACTCCCAAGACTGGGAAGTCATCCGTGCCCGTGGCCCTTTATCGGAGGCTGAAATGCTCGATTTGTCCGGTGATTTCGACGCTTTTCTCTGCGGTGACGATGCCGTGACCCAAGCTGTAATCGATCAATCACTTCCCCGGCTCCAGATCATTTCAAAATACGGAATCGGGCTCGACAAAATTAACGTCGATTATGCGACGAAAAAGGGGCTTCCTGTTCTTTTCACTCCCGGTGTTAACCACACAACGGTCGCCGAGCATACTTTTGGACTCCTTCTTGGTATAACGAAAGATATTCAATCAAACGCCGTTGCGGTTCAGAATGGCGAGTGGGTTGCAGGCTGGAAAAAGCCTGTTGGGAACGAAATTATGGGAAAGACGATTGGGATTCTTGGCCTCGGGCGCATTGGCAAAGAAGTCGCAATCCGAGCTCGCGCATTCGGGATGAGCATCATTGCATTTGATCCCTACTTCGATGATTCCTTCGCGTCAGAGAATGGTGTCAAGCGATGTTCCTCCATGGACGAAGTCCTACACAATTCTGATGTTGTCTCACTTCACTGTTTTCTTAACGATGAAACCGAAGACATGATTAACGCTGCCAAAATCGTTGAAATGCGTGACCAGGTGATTGTCCTGAATTGCGCCCGCGGAGAACTCGTCAATACTGAGGATATGGCTGACGCTCTCAAGTCTGGTAAGGTTGGAGGATATGGAGCTGATGTCCTCGACGCGGAGCCGCCTGCCCCTGGTCACGTTCTCATCGGTGCTCCGAATTGTATCATCACGAGCCATATCGGCTCACGCACACATGAGTCGGTGCAGCGCCAGGCTAACCGCTGTTTAAATAATGCAATTAACTTTTTCTCGGGAGCTGACGATGTCCTCTGCGCGAATGGTGTTCTTTAATTTTCAAATTAGCCCCTAAAAATCTCATGAGTCTCGAAATTAAATCAGCCTCCGAATGTGCCTACGATATTCTTTCGATGGGCGAAATTATGCTCCGCCTTGACCCGGGTGACGGTCGAGTGCGCACCACCCGTCAGTTCCAAGCTTGGGAAGGTGGCGGCGAATATAATGTCGCTCGTGGACTCCGCCGTTGCTTTGGGAAGCGTGCGGCCGTCCTTACCGGATTTGTTGATAATGAAGTTGGGCGTCTTCTGGAAGACCTTGTCCTTCAAGGCGGGGTCGACACTCAGTTTATTAAGTGGGCTGACTTTGATGGCCTCGGTGTTGCTGCTCGGAATGGGCTTAATTTCACTGAGCGTGGTTTTGGAGTTCGTGCTGCTAAAGGAACCTCGGACCGTGGCCATACTGCAGCTTCCCAACTCACGATTAATGATTTTGATTTCGAGCATATTTTCGGAACCCTCGGTGTTCGATGGTTCCACACGGGTGGGATCTTCGCGGCTCTCTCGGAGGGTAATGCTGCGCTTACGATCGAGGCTTGTAAGATTGCTAAAAAATACGGAACGGTTGTTTCTTATGACCTCAACTACCGGCCTAGCCTCTGGAAGTCGATTGGAGGGCAAGCTAAGGCGCAGGAAGTGAATCGTGAAATTGCTAAGTATGTCGACGTTATGATCGGTAACGAAGAGGATTTCACGGCCTGCCTTGGATTTGAGGTCGAGGGAGTTGACGAAGAGAATATTACCGGAATCGATATTTCGAACTTCAAGGGGATGATCGAAAAGGCGGTGAGTGAGTTTCCCAATTTTAAGGCTACCGCTACGACTCTACGCGAGGTCCACACGGCGTCCGATAACGATTGGGCTGCATTAGCTTGGCACGATGGTGAGTTCTATAGTTCTACCAATCGTGAACATCTCGAAATTTTCGACCGCGTTGGTGGTGGTGATTCGTTTGCTTCCGGACTGATCTATGGCTTTCTTGAATTTAATGACGCGGCGAAAGCCGTGGAATGGGGTGCTGCTCACGGCGCTCTTGCAATGACTACTCCTGGCGATACTACCATGGTAACCAAAGAAGAGGTCGGCAAACTTGTTGGCGGAGGATCAGCCCGCGTTGATCGCTAACTTTAAGTCGTCTTTCAAAGCCCAGAGTTGCCTAGCGCACTCCGGGCTTTTTTTATTTGTGGCCTACCTTAACCTTCCGACATGTGGCGTTGGTTTAATTTACTCCCCTTCCTCGTGGTTGTTTCCTGTAGCTCGAAAAACCCCGCTAGCCCCATTTGTCTTAGTCTACCCCCGCCAGGAGGATCGCCTAACATATTTAAGCGCTATTCAATTAAAAATGATTCTGAAATGATGCCTGGCTGGTCCCGAAATTTTGATATGTCCGGAGTCTCCTTTAATGAGAAGATGACGTTGACTCTAGTTACGCGGCGTCACGTGATCATGGCGTCCCATTATCGTCGTAGACCAGGGGCTAAAGTGGTGTTTCACAATCGCATGGGGAAGCGAATTGAGCGCACTTTAATAGATGTTATTGGGGTGGTTGGAGATGTCGCGGTGGGGCTTCTCAATTTAGATGTGCCGCCCGATCTTAAGATTTATGCCCTCCCTGCACCGCGTAAGGATTTTTCTTTCCTCGAAGGAACGAACGCAGCGGTGACTGGTCAGAATCGACGTATTTTTTTTCATGAGATCGATCGAGTAGGATCCACCTCGATCACCTTTCGTCACCCCAAGGTTGCAAAACATGGATGGGGCAAGAATCTCGTAAAGGGTGATAGTGGAAATCCTTCCTTTTTCATTAGTGAAGACGAACTCGTCCTTATCGAGACTCACACTTCTGGGGGGGCTGGATCTGGCCCATTTTATGGTAGTTCTATTATTCAAGAAAAGCTGTCAGCAGCTATTACAACCTTAGCGCCTGGATACCGGCTCCGCCTCAAGTCGCTTTAGTGGCACGACATTCACTTGCGACATTTCTAAGTGAAACTAAGATACTGGTATGGAATTTTCACCAAAGTCAGACGCGGCTTTGCTCATTGTGGGTCACGGTTCAACTGAAAACCCGGATTCATCCACACCCTACTTTGATCATGCCAAGGAAATTAGGCGCAGAAATGTCTTCGGCGAAGTCCATTGCTGTTTTTGGAAAGAGGAGCCTTCCATGCGTGAAGCGGTCTACATGATCGATGCCGATGAAATCTACGTTGTCCCGGATTTTATAAGTGAGGGTTACTTTACCCAGGAGGTTATCCCCCGTGAACTTCGCCTGACTGGTCCAACCACCGTGATCGATAATAAGACTTTCCACTACTGCGATCCAGTCGGAATACACCCTTCAATGACTTCACTTATTCTCCAGCGCACCGATGAAGTGGCTCCTGGAGTTCCGCAGGAGGAATCGACACTCTTTATCGTGGGTCATGGCACTGGACTTAATAAAAACTCAACTAAAGCGATTAGGGATCAAGTCGACCACATTAAGACTCTGCCTAACTGTCGCTTCTTTGATGTGATAGACACCTACATGGAAGAGCCACCGTTTATTGCGGATTGGGGGGAATTGGCAGAAACTCCCAATGCCATTGTGGTCCCCTTCTTTATTGCTGACGGACTCCACAGCTACCAAGACATTCCGATGATGCTTGGTTTCGAAAAAGAAGAAGGTCTTGCTGCAAGCCAGAAAGAAGTTTTTCGCCGTAATCCTTACCGTCTTAAGGGGAAGACACTCTACTACTCAGCTGCGATTGGCGCAGAGCCGATGATGGCGGATGTCATCCTTGATCAAATTTCAACCTTTGATGCGCAAAATGTCCCTAACTAAAGTTCTTGCCGACGCCCTAGAGTCCGGAATCAATCAGATCGGACAACTACGTATTCTTCGTGATCCTTTTCGTCTCCATCATATTGATGATGTTAACCTCGATTCACTAGAGCTTCATACCAATCCAGATGATGCCAGGGGAATTGGGTTGTACACATCAGGTGGTGAATATCGATTCACGAAAGGTGAGCTCTCTCTTAGGACTGGTTGGATTTTTGAGTTGGAATCACTCGAGGAACTGAGGCGGACTATTGATTTATTTTATCCGGCATCGATTGGTTTGTGGAACGCGACGAATCACGGCAACGCTCGAATTCAGAACTTGAGGGATAAACTGAACCGCCAGACTGGAATGTATCGGCATGCCCGTAATGTTTCGGATGAAGGCGCCCAGGAGTTGGTGAAGTCGCTCTGCGGTCCCTCTAATAAGTGCGTTAAAAAAATACTCTGGAAGATCGACGAAACAACTCCTTTGGAGAATTCTGAAGCTTCCAGCTTTAATGGGATCATTGGGGGTGCTGAGGCGGCTACAGCAATTCCGATGGTTTGTCAGGAGGCATGCAATTTCTTCGTGGCCCAAGCTCGCAAAAAAGCAAAAAAGGAATTTGAAGCTAGCGAACAATAGCTTTTCAGCATTGCTTCATACAAGCGGGGCGGCCACACTTTGGTCGAACAACTAGACACGCTGTGAAATTCTTGATCCTTATCTCTTTACCATTGCTCCTTCTATCTTGTGCTAACCTGGCTGCGGACCGATGGGATGACGAAGCTAAGGAGGGGGGCAAGAGCAGCACGACAAAGGTTAAGGTGCCTGTAAAGGCTCCTGGAAAGTCGGTAGCCCTACTTCCTGCCGAAGAAACTGGTGACAACCTCCAACTGGTTGACCCTGATACTACTTCCGAGCTCATGAAGGACGAAAATAAAAAAACTGTCAGTGGGCCTACTCCAGTAAAAACTACTCCTCCTGGATCTGACAGTGCCATTGAGATCAAGCCTAGTAGCCCTGCTCCGGCCGAAGAATAACGCAGAGCATCCTGAACCATGGCTCAACAGCGCCCCCGCAAATTCAAAGCGGAACCCTACGAGTGGCACGAAGTTGTCGAACTCAAAATCGAAGCTCTCTCAAATCTTGGAGCTGGGATTGCAAAACCTGGCGGCTGGGTCGTTTTCGTTCCTTTCGCTCTGCCGGGTGAAAAAATTCGCGCCAAGGTTTGGCGGAATGAGGCGAATTGTTCTCATGCTGATCTAGTTGAGATTCTGGAAACTTCGCCCGACCGGATAGAGCCTCACTGCCCACATTTTGCGACTTGTGGTGGTTGCCAGTATCAGCATCTGCCATACGAAAAGCAGCTTGAGTGGAAAACTAGGCAGGTTCGGGAACTCCTTTCACACATGGTTGGAATCGAGGCAGAGGTCAATCCAACGATCCCCTCGCCAAAACAATGGGGCTATCGCTCAAAGATTACACCACACTTCCAGCGCCCTAAACCTGGGGAGGATTTTCCAATCGGCTTTTTAGAGTTTAATCGACGAACTCGCCTCGTTGATGTTTACAATTGCCCGATTGCGATGGATGAGATCAATGAAGCTCTTCAGCCAATCCGTGACGATGTGAAACGCCGGGCTGCGGAGTATAAAAAGGGAGCAACACTTCTCCTTCGGGCAACTGAGGATCGCGTCGAGACAGATCACCGTGCTCCCGTTTCCGAAAAAGTCGGTGATCTTAAGTTTAACTTTCTTGCCGGTGACTTTTTCCAAAACAATCCTTTCATTCTGGATTCTTTCACTGGACATGCTGCTGAACAAGCTAATGGCCCGAATCAAAAATACCTTCTCGATACCTATTGCGGATCTGGCCTGTTTGGCCTGACCTTGGCGAAAAACTTTGAACAAGTGGTTGGAATTGAACTCTCTGAAACTTCAGCCGACTGGGCCCGTCGTAATGCCAAAACAAATGGTATTGAGAACGCCAGTTTTATTGCATCGTCGGCTGAAGCTCTTTTTGCCGATATTAACTTTCCGCCTGAACAGACCTCCGTTCTTATCGATCCCCCAAGAAAAGGCTGTAGTGTCGATTTTCTTGATCAACTCTTTGCCTTCGGCCCTAGCCGCGTTGTTTACGTCTCCTGTAATCCCGCAACGCAAATGCGGGATCTTAAGAGTTTCTTGGACAAGGGGTATGAAATTGAAAGCATCCAGCCTTTTGATCTATTTCCGCAGACCCGCCACCTCGAGTGCGTGATCGCATTAAGTCGGTAGGGATTGGATGAGACCATACAAGCTCCTCACAAGTCATTGGGTTGGTGTTTTTGAGTTTACGTTACCTCAGGAATTCTTGGGGCTTGCCGATCGATGTGATCCCGCTCCCTTACATGTCTGATGTGCCATGGTTCCAGTTTAAAAGGCATTCGTAAGACACCCCGGCGCCTCCAAATAGATCAAGTGAACTTCCGACCGTGGCATCCAAACGGCCTTCACTTGCTTCGTTAATCAACTTCAAATCATCAAGCCCCCTAACCCCTCCAGCATAGGTGATCGGACAACCGGTCCACTGCCCAAGTAAATTTACAAGAGGCACGTCGACCCCGGCGCATTGGCCTTCTACATCTGCCGCGTGGATCAAAAATTCACTACAATATTTGGAAAGATGTCCGATCGTTTCTAAGCTTACATCCATCTCCGTGAGAGTCTGCCAGCGGTTCATTGCAACGCGCCATCCGCTCCCCATTTGCCGGCAACTGAGATCGATAATGATTTTTTTTGGTCCGATTTTATCAGCTAACCGTGCAGCTCGATCCTCAAGAAAATTCCCCTGAGAATCGAAAAGCCATGAAGTCACAATGACACCACTCGCTCCTGCTTCGAGCCAATCTGCGGCATTATCACACGAAATCGCACCTCCAATTTGTAGTCCTCCTGGCCAAGCGGCAAGGGCTTCCCGGGCAGCTTTATCATTTCCTGGCCCCAATTTGATCACATGACCTCCTCGTAATTGATCCTTCGCGAAGCGTGCAGCATACCAAGACGGTGACTTCTCTGAGACAAAGTTTTCAACTGCTCCGCTGTCACTGAGCGTGCCTCCAACGATCTGCTTCACTTTTCCTTCGTGGAGATCGATACAAGGGCGAAACATCGTAGTAGCCATACCCGTAGATAAATTGTCCTCTTTTGGAATCCAAGCCTCATGAATCGACTTCTTTGCATTATACCGACCATTTCACTCCTGCATGCCAATCCCGAATCAAAGGAAATCACCACCAAAGCGATCCCTCCCAAAGGAATGGTGTGGATTGAAGGCGCAACTTACACACGCGGGACCAAAGAAAATCCAAATATCCCCTTTAACGAAGAAGAGCGCCCTATTCATAAGGTGACTGTCAGCGGGTTCTATCTCGACGAACACGAGGTCACGAACGCGCAGTTTAAAGAATTCGTCGATGCCACCGGCTACAAGACTCAGGCCGAGAAAGGTTGGTCAAAAATAGATTTTCCGAAGGCTCCCCCAGAGGCTCTGAAACCTGGAGGTATTGTTTTCTCAGGCCCCCCTAAGGCAGTTGAGCTTCGCGGGCAGGGTGCTGAATGGCAATGGTGGCGATTTCAAGAAGGTGCTTCTTGGAGGCATCCTACGGGTCCTGAATCCAACCTCAAGGGCTTCGAAAACTATCCTGTTGTTTGTATCACGTGGGAAGATGCCAATGCTTATTGCAAGTGGGCCGGCAAAAGGCTGCCAACGGAAGCGGAATGGGAGCTCGCTGCCCGTGGGGGAAACGAAGGATTCGATTATATTTGGGGCAATAGTCCGAAACCAGGGGGGAAGTGGCTCGCCAACGTTTTCACCGGAGAGTTTCCCCACAATGATACTGGGGAAGATGGCTTTAAGGGTGCTGCTCCTATTAAATCTTTTCCGCCCAATAAATTTGGGCTCTATGATATGGCGGGAAATGCTTGGGAACATTGTTCCGATCTCTATCGACCGGACGCATATTCCCTCTTTATTAAATCCCCGAAGAAGGATCCAAAAGGGCCGCGTGGAGGTGTGAGTCAGATTGAAGTGAATTGGTTCCTGCAGAATGGCGAGTGGCCCTCACCTCTGATCTTTGGGAAACAGCATGCGCTGAGCCTTCTCCATGTTACAAAGGGGGGCTCTTTCCTCTGCCATACTTCTTATTGCCTGCGTTACCGTCCTGGGGCGCGGCATTATTCAGAATCTCTCGCCCCTACCAACCACACTGGTTTTCGTTGTGCCAAGTCAAAATAAGAGACCCTGAAATATTTTCTTACTTTCGCACGGTGCTGGGAAAGAATGACAAAAGGGTGGCGGCCGCTCCCCTGTAAGCCGGATTCTGTTCCATCCATCCTGTATGGACTTCGGCAGTCATTTATCTCTGCGACTATTACCCGGGGATCGGACGGACGAGCAGCCCTTCCCCTGTTCTGTCTTGCACTGTGAGAGGTTTACCCTGCCACCTAAGTTACCCTCGGCGCGGTGGGCTCTTACCCCACCTTTTCACCCTTACCTTCCAAAAAAGGCGGTTTGTTTTCTGCGGTACTATCTGTCCAGCGGCCCTCTCGGGCCCCTGTCCCTCCCTTTCAGGAGGCACACTGCTCTGTAGTGTCCGGACTTTCCTCCAATTTTCATGCGAAAACCAGCGACTGCCCGGGGAGCGGTGACAAGACGCTATAAAATGATGAAGAATTTAGCGAGCCTGAAAATCCTATGACAAACCCGGTTGACCACTGGCGTAGAAAGGGCACTGTATAAACGATTTATGAAACGATTAGCCCTCCTTCCATTACTCCTCAGCCCGCTAAGTGCTAAGGAAGCCTACAACGTCCTCCCTGAAGCCGCTTCCGATTGGAAGATGGCAGGTCCTGGTTCTTTCGAGCAAAAGAACGGTGTTTCTACTGCAAAGGGAGGGATGGGACTCTGGTGGTATAGTAAGAAAGAATTCACGAACGCCTGCTTTACGGTCGAGTTCTTGGCCCCCGAAGATGCTGACAATTCGGGCATCTTTGTGAGGTTCCCCAACCCGGGCAATGATCCGTGGATCGCTGTCAAACAGGGATATGAAATCCAGATCTGCGGCAACGAGGCGCACAAAAATAAAACCGGTGCGATTTATGACATTCAACCCGCGATCGATCCGGGCATGAAAGTTGGCGAATGGAATAGGTATGATATTATCACGGTCGGCGACCAAATCGCAATCATCCTCAATGGCAAACTGATCAACATTTACGAATGCCAGGATGGTCGAGGTGACGTTAGTGGATACTTTGGGCTACAGAACCATGATGATGGATCTCCGGTCCAATTTCGTGATGTCAAAGTTCGGGAGCTTGCCTCCGGGTCACTTCTTGCGGCAATGGCCGAACTTGATATACCTCGTTCTGCCCTGATTGCCTACAACTCTGCCTCCAACACAAAAGAGAAGTGGTATCACCTAGCTGATCACGGGCCTGCTTTCTTTCAAACCTACGGCGACTATTTTAAAGGTAAGTTGCGCCGCGAATCGGCACTAAAGGGAATTGCTCTCAACTACTCCGCGCTGCCAGGCCGAGTTGCTCTCTTTAATACCGAGAATCTTTCGCTTGTCTCGGCGACCGATAAAGGTCTTAACCTCATAAATACTCCATGGGGTGGCGGTCACCAAAGAGTTAACGAGTTTAACAACAAGGACTCCTTTCTATTTACTGCAGCAGAGGGACCGGTTTGGGCCGATGATTCAGGCGCATTCAAAGACAATCGTCCTCTGAAAGGTTACGGGAATTTCTCACACCTTGAGTTCAATGGTTATTTTCGGAGTGGCAACCAGGTTGTTCTTGATTATTCAGTCAATGGAACCCGCGTTCTCGATGCTGTGAGCGATCATAATCACGGGCTGGCTCGCTATCTTGAGGTCGCTCCCCACGAAAAACCTCTCACCGTTCGTCTTCTCGATGATTCCAGTGAAAAGGGTTTTGCCTTGAAAGTGAAAGCTATTGATGGAGGTGTAAAAACCACCGCGAATGACGGCACCTACTTTCTGCGGCTTGATGCGTCAGCTAAGCGGACCAAGATTGCGCTTCTTTACACCGGAAATTCGAAGGCTGAGGCCCCTACCCCGGTTTCTCTCACACCTCTCACGGAGGGAGGTCCTGGTATCTCGCCTGAGGTTTTCGAGGTTGAGGCAAAAGCTGACAGTTCCAAAAAGGCTTGGTTAGTTGATCAGGTCCCCCTTCCCCCAGCCCTCAAGGCCTCTCCCTACAAGGGTAAGGTGCGGATGTCGGATGTCGATTTCTTCTCAGATGGGAATCGGGCGCTTCTCTCAACCTGGGATGGTGATATTTGGATGCTCACGGGCCTGAAGGACTTTAAAAAGTTGACTTGGAAACGCTACGCTACTGGATTCTTCGAGCCGCTTGGTCTCAAGATTGTTAATGATGTTCCACACATCGCGGGTCGTGATGGGATCTATGCGGTTTACGATCTTAACAAGGACGGAGAAGCTGATAAGTTTGTGGTCTTCAACAACGACGTCTATCTTTCTAATAACTTTCACGAATTCCAGTTCGGTCTCGAAACCGATAAGGAAGGGAATTTCTACTTTGCCAAAGCTTCACCTGTTCGCGGTGGTGGACGTGGTTTCGAAAAAATCCTGCCCCATAACGGGGCCTTTGTGAAAATTAGCGCGGACGGTAAGCGCCTCTATACCATCGGAACGGGTCTTCGTGCTCCAGGTGGAATCGGGGTCGGGCCGAACGGCGAAATAACGACAGGCGAAAATGAGGGTACTTGGCAGCCTTGCTGTAAGATTAATTTTTACCAACCAGAAAACGGGACCCCGTTCTTTGGTGTGGAAGACACCCGTCAGCAAAATAAATCAAAATTCACTGAACCACTGTGTTACCTCCCGATGTCAGTTGACAACTCAGGTGGTGGACAAGTCTGGGTTCCGAAAAATGCCAAAATTGGTATCGATTCAGGTGAGCTAATTCACCTTTCTTACGGCCAATCCGCGATTTACCACGTTCTTCGCCAGAAGGTCTCTGATGGGTTTTATCAAGGGGGTGTCGCAAAACTCCCCGTAAAGCTCTCATCATCAGCCCAGCGGGCAGTCTTCCACCCAGATGGCTCAATGTATGTTGTCGGATTTCGAGGATGGCAGACTAACGCGGCAAACGAAGCTGGTCTACAGCGCATCCGTCGGAACACGAAGGAAGTTAACCCGCTTCCAACCGCTATGGCAGTCACCAAAGAAGGAATTAAACTAAGCTTCGATGTCGAACTCGACGACGAACTCGCGACAGACCCGACCTCCTTTACAGCTCAGCGCTGGAAGTATATCCGGGGCCCTCAGTATGGCTCAGGCCAGTTCTCGGTTGATAACCCCGACAAGGCTGCAGAAGTTAGTGCTGTCAAGAAAGAGTCAAAAAGGCATCGTAAACGTGATAGCGTGAAAATTACGGCCGCAAGGCTTGGGGGCGATAAAAAGTCAGTTCTTCTGACCGTTGCAGGTCACAAGCCCAGCCAGCAGTTCAAACTCGAATACGATCTAGAGTCCTCCGATGGTGATGAACTAATTGGCACCATCCACAGCACCATCCATAAGGTTCCTAGTAAGTAAACTGAGTCCTAAAAATGTTCAAAACGCTCTTGAGTTTACTCAGGAGCGTTTTTCTTTTTGCCCTCTTTCGATAGACGTTTAAGATTCATTCAATGAAGTTCATTTCACTTCCTCTTCTCCTGCTAGGCTTGATCATTCCTGTTCATGCTAACTTAAGGGTCTCCTTCACATCGTCAGGCAAATCCACGACCAAACAGGTTGCAGTCCCAGCGCTCTTTGTTGGCGAGAATGAGTCTCCGGCTCCAGGGCTTCCAGCTGGCCCGTTTCACGCATGCTACACTGGAAAACTCACGATTCCCAAACGCTTTCGCGTCTCGTTTTCAGTCGAATCCAAAGGGAAGGTTCAGCTCAAAATCAACGAGGAGGAAATTGCTCTTACCGATGGTAAATCGGATCGGATTCGCCTCAATCCTGGCGAGATCCCGATTGAAATAACTTTCGCGTCCCCAAGTAGCGGATCAGGCTACTTTCGCCTCTATTGGGAGGAACGCCGCGAATTTCCTCGCGAACCCATCCCTGCTTCGGTTTTTACTTCTTTAGATGATACTCCTATTGATGCGGCACACCTCTTTGCTGATCACAACTGCATTCAGTGTCATAAAGGCAAGCTTGGCTCTTCTGCCATGCCGGAGCTAAAATATGCTGGACCAAATCTCTCTGGCATAGGTTCACGGGTCAACCAACCTTGGCTGATTCGTTGGATTGCCCAACCTGATAAGTTGAAGCCAACGACCACCATGCCTGCCATGGTCGATCATACCAAGCCTGAGGGAGCGCAGGCTGCTGCTGATATTGGAGCCTATCTTGCATCCCTCACCACTCAGGAAAAGATCACAAGCCCGCCCGACCTGTCACTTGCTCAAAAAGGTGGTGAGCATTTCCATAAGCTCGGTTGTATCGCCTGCCATTCCAAGCCCGATGCGGATGAGCCAGATTATGAAAATGGACGCGTTCCGCTCAATAATGTTGCTGCCAAATTTAAAGGTGGATCACTTGCTAGCTTCCTAAGGAATCCACAAAAACATCACGAGGCGATCAAGATGCCCAACTTTCGCTTTTCCGACGAAGAGGTATCCTCGCTCGCTGCATACCTCACAAAAGCATCGACTGGTGAACACACCCCAGACCCATCTGAATTCCCTCCCGGTGATTCCGTCCGCGGTAAAAATCTCGTGGCATCTTTAAATTGCTCAAGCTGTCACGAAGGGCTTGAGCCATCTAAGAGTTCCGCTCCGGATCTGGTCGATCTTAAAGATTGGAACAAAGCTTGTTTGGGACCGGATGATCAACGTGGTAAGTCACCTCGTCTTATCCTTACTGACAAGGAGAAGAAGGCGATCACCCCAGCTGTCCTTCCTGCTTTGCAAACCGACACGGTCGAGGCTTATGCTAGCCGTCAGATCGAGGCTCTCAATTGCACCTCGTGCCACGCTTATAATGGTCGGGATTCCCTCCTCACAAAAACCCATGGCGAGACTAAGTCACTACTTGATCATATTAAGACAGCCGACGAACGACTCATCCAATCTCGACCGCCCCTCACTCACATGGGCGCCATGTTGCACACTGGATACCTTGAGAAAATGCTACTTGGTGTCGCTAACCCTCGCCCCCGTCCATGGCTTGAAATGCGCATGCCCGCCTTCCCGCTTTATGCGAAACAAATGGCTCAAGGGCTTGGGCAGCAACATGGACTCCCGGCTTCGGAACCATCAAAAAAGAAAGCCGCCGCTGACCAAGTTAAAGTCGGCGAACAGCTTGTAAGCATGACTGGTTATGCCTGTGTCACGTGCCATGCCATCAATGAGAAACCTGCACTCGCGGCCTTTGAAGTTCAGGGGATCAATTTTGGAATTACACACGAACGACTCCGCTCGGGATACTTCCATCAGTGGATGTTTAACCCCGCTCGGCTTGTCCCCGACACTAAGATGCCCCGCTATACCAACCCCGACGATGGGACAGGGCTTAGACCTGATATTCTCGAGGGAGATTCTTACAAGCAATTCGAAGCGGTCCGTCAATATATTCAGTCGGTCAGCGCTTCTGCGAAGTAATTCAAAATCAATAGGGTGTTAAAACTTTTCTCACAAGATTTTCGAAAGATCCCTTTGAAAAACTTGGCATAAACCGTGAAAATCTCCATGAAAACAACCCGTATTTTTTTAGCATTTTGCTTAATCCCTTTCCTGAGTTTTACAGAGGCAAAGGAACCAAAGCCCCAAATCCTCGCCTGCGTTGGAGATAGTATTACTCAAGGAGTAGGAGCGAAACGCGGGCAGTCTTGGCCAGCGCAGGCCCAAAAGACACTCGGAGAAAAATGGCAGGTGCATAACTTCGGCCTTAGCGGAACTACTTTAATGAACAGTGGCAATAAGCCTTACCAGAAATCTAAGCAATTCAAGGCTGCTCTTTCCTCAAATCCTGATGTCGTTGTAATCATGCTCGGCACAAACGATACCAAGCCAGCTAATTGGAAGAATTCCGCTAAGGATTACGAGGTCGACTACCTTGACATAATTTCCGATTTTCAAAAGCTCCCCTCAAGACCTCAGATTTATCTTTGCCTTCCTCCATACATTGCAAAAGAGGGTCGTTGGGGCATTAACAACGAGGATACCAAGGCGCAAGTCCCCATGATCAAGAAAATCGCGAAGGACATTAAGTGTGAGGTGATTGACGTTTATGCAGCTCTTGAGGGTCGAGACAACCTGATCCCTGACACGGTTCATCCAAATACGGCTGGGGCTGCCCTCATCGCAAAGGCGGTGGTCGCTTCTCTGATCAGCCGATAGATCCACCAGGAGCAGGAAAACGACCAGAGTTTCAGTACATTGATTACGGGCGCTTAAATCGGAAATTCCTTGCCAATACCCTCTTTCCCACGTAGATCCCCTTCTCTTCCCACGAGCTGCACTATCAACAACGAGAAACCGGGGAGGTTCATTGCAGCAATTTCTCACTAAAAGCGCCTTCGTGCTTTAACGGAGGACCAAATATAATGATTAACGAACTCGTCAAAGATATGGTCGAAGCTGGCGTCCACTACGGGCACCAGACTAAGAAATGGAATCCAAAAATGAAGCCTTACCTCATGAAGGATAAAGGTGGGATTTACATCATCGACCTTGTGAAAACGGTTCAGTGCCTAGATAAGGCATCGGACTTCCTCGCTAAGATTGCGGGCAAAAATAAAAAGATCCTTTTCGTCGGTTGTAAGCGGCAGGCCCAAGACGCAGTTCGCGAGGCGGCTGAAGCAACCGGCCAGTATTATGTCAACTACCGTTGGCTTGGCGGAACCCTCACAAATCTTACCACGATTCGAAACTCGGTAAAACGCCTCAAGTATCTTGAGGACATCGAACGTGCGCCCGAATACAAATCCATGTCAAAGAAAGAGCTTTCTGCTTTGAATCGTGAGAAGGATAAACTCCACCGGAACCTCAACGGTGTTCGTGACATGGAAAAGCACCCAGATGCTGTCGTAATCGTTGATACCGCTCGTGAATCCATCGCTGTAGCTGAGGCGAAGCGCCTGAAGATCCCAATCATCGGAATCGTTGATACCAATGGAGACCCATCCAAGCTTGAGTATCCAGTTCCAGCAAACGACGATGCAATGCGCTCAATACGGATCGTTCTTCAGAACCTTGTTGACGGAATCGTTGTGGGAGCTAAGGGCTAAACTTTACAACCCGAGAAAGAAAAAGATATTATGATCACCGCATCTCTCGTTAAAGAGCTCCGTGAAAAGACCGGAGTTGCCATGATGGAATGCAAGAACGCCCTTAAAGAAACTGAGGGTGATATCGATGCTGCCATCAAAATTCTCCGTGAGCGGGGCGAAGCAAAAGCCGAGAAAAAGGCTTCACGCGACGCAAACGAAGGAATCATCGTAGCCGCTCTGGCTGAATCTGGAAAATCAGGGGTTCTTGTCGAAATTAACTGCGAAACTGATTTCGTAGCTAAGAACGAAAATTTCCAGGCATTTGTCGGTGAGGTTGCCGCAACTGTCCTTGCTGGTGACGTCTCGGAACTCGAGGCAGCCAAGGCCCTTCCAAAAGGTGATGAAACTCTCGAGGGTTTCATCAAGACGAAAGTCCTTGAAATGGGCGAAAATCTCCAGTTCCGTCGCTTCGATCGCCTCACCCTGAGTGGTGAGGGTGCGGTTGCTTCCTACATCCACCTAGGTGGCAAGGTGGGTGTCCTTATCGAAGTGAGTGCTGAAAAAGCCGAGACGGCCTCCTCAGATGCCTTCAAGGACCTTGTTAAGGATCTTACTCTCCATATCGCTGCAACCTCACCTGCGGGACTCAAGCGCGAAGACATTCCAGCTGAGCTCGTTGAGTCGGAAAAGGATATTTTCCGGAAGCAAATGGAGGGTGCAGGGAAACCTGCTGATATCCTCGAGAAGATTATTGATGGGAAACTCGGGAAGTTTTATTCTGAACGCTGTCTTCTCGAGCAGGGCTTTGTGAAGGATCCGGATACCTCTATAAAAAGCTTACTTGAAGCCAAGGGTAAGGAGCTAGGTGACACGATCACCGTGAATAGTTTCCTCCGCTTCGGACTCGGCGAATAGCCTCAACCGAAATTCCAAATTTTCAAAACCCGGCACCCATGAGGTTGCCGGGTTTTTTACGCAAAAACCGGATGGTGTTTAGTTCCACCCGGCCCTGAAGTTTAATTAGGATTCTAGGACAACCTACAGTTCCCGAATTTTGAGGTTTTTCCAAGCCACATCGAACGGCCCTCGATTGCCTACTCCATGGACCTGAAGGCCGATAAAGCCTTTGGGATAAGCCTTATACTTGGGGGCGTCTGTAAGATCAGAAATCTGAACACTATTGATCCAGACCTGAATCCTCGGACCCTTGGCAAGAATGCGGTATTTGTTCCATTCGCCATCTTTAAAATGTTTGTGAGGCTTCAAGAGATTCTTTGGAGTCATCCAGCCCCCACAAGCTTCACCGTAAATATAACCCGATTCAGCCCCTTTAGCTCCGCTGGCTTCGATCTCAACTTGAGGGCCGTTCACCCGCCCTTCGGGGGTATTCCCCTTGGTCTGGGACCTTATCATGACCCCGGAATTTAGATTATTGTGAACCTTGACCTCGAAGATTAGTTCAAAATCTCCATAGAGTTTATTAGTGCAAAGAAATGAATTAGGGCTCCCTTTGGCGGTTGTTCCAACGATTGAACCTGCCTTGGCTTCAAAAGTTGCAGTCCCATTCTTTTGTGAGAACCCAGAAAGGTTCTTACCGTTAAAGAGATCGGTCCATTCCTTCGTTTCCTTGTGGTGGTTGGAAAAAGCCGGAGAGACCATTGAAATTGCGAGGCAAACGGCTTTGATCGAGTGTTTCTTCATAATTGGGTGATTCATGTTACGAGTGAAAGACCTCGAAGCTATCCAATAATCATCTTTCAGCTTAAGGATTCACCAAAACAGCAAATGAATGGCTAAACTTGTTAATGCTCCGGCAAAAAGGAGATCGATTGTTCGGCTGAATCTTTGATATCCGCTCCGAACCTTGGGTATTTGCAGAAGCCAAACCCAGAGGCACCAAAAAAAAAGAGCCTCACCGACCACAATTAGCCATAGCGCAAAAGGCCACCAATCAGGGTGAGGTCGAGTTAAAAAAGTTGCGACTACACTAGCAAAAAATACTAAGGCTTTTGGATTCAGTAAATTACAGAAGAGTCCGCGCAGGTAGGGACTTCGTTTGTGGGTATCAATTTCCCCCGCCGGCTTCGGTTTCTGAAGTAACCCAAACGCTAACCAGAGAAGGTATAGGGCCGCAAGCCCCTCTAATACGATTGCAATGAGCCCTCCCCTGGCAAGCATTACCGCAATACCGCCAATTGCCAGGGTGGCGTGCAACGTGAGCCCCGTGCTTATCCCGAGTACCATCATCCAGCCTGATCGCAAACCCTCTGCGAGAGAAGTGCGTGTTAACAAAAGCATATCTGGACCAGGGCTGAATTGCCCGATCAACATAATCAATGCAAAAGCCCAAAGCTCAGCGATCATTGATCAAAATAGTGCTTCATCACTTCCATTACCCCAATACTTCCTGGATTGGCAGCCACTTTACCACCTCGCTCCGTTACATAGTCCCTTACCTCTTGGATGGCATTTGAAGGACAGCCGCAAGCTTCACAGATTTCTGGCTGAAGCATACTCAGGTCATTATGATTATCACCGATCGCAAGAATTTTATCGCATTTAAGTCCCCAGCGATTCGCAGCCTCTTGAAGGCAGGTCCCCTTGCGATAGGCTCGATGACTGAAGCGGAGGTAGATTGAGTTCCGCTCAAAACTAAGATCATGGTGTAAAGTGAGGCCTTCAATGATCCTGAGGATGTCATCCATCTCCTCCTCGGTTGATGAGACGATACCTGCAGCGTCCCCCTCGACCGAAACCCAGCGAGCCTTGGTATTTGCCTCAACGTGATCCTTGATTTTGGCAAGTGTTCGTTTGCACTTACGGAAAAGCCGATTGTGATCTTTTTCACATCTTTTATTCCAATTCTCATCAGGAACCCAACGCCCAAATTGACCGGGAAAGAAAATCTCTCGCTCTCGGACAATCACAAAATCTGGGAGGAAGGGAAAACCAGCTTCGTTAAGCCCCTCAATTAACTGATATAAGGATCGGCCAGTAGCTACTCCCCAAGCAGCACCGTAGGTCGAGCGAACCCACTTCAAGCACTCGAAGAATCGCTCGTCTACCTGTGACGGGCTGTCTTTCATCACCAAAGTGTCATCGAAATCAAATCCGATAACGGCCTTCCAGACTGGGGGTTCGGTGAGAATTTTCAGCACGACACCAATGAACTAGACTTCACTCCCTTCGACAAGCTCGACTATTCATCTACGGGAATTGCTTTTGGCACTCTCTCGTCGTCTGGCACTAGAATTGCCCTCGGGATTTTTCCTCCTTCGTCATCTTCCACGGGAATCCCTCGTGGAATCTCTTCTGGAGGCTTGCCGGGTCTTACCAATACTCTTTCTCCAGTATTATTAGGTGGTATCTTACGCATCTTGATGTCAACTCTCCGATTCGCGGCCTGCGCATTTTGATCTCCTTCTGTCACGACGGGCTCGGTTTTTCCGAGTGCGCGAACCACAATAAATTTCGGATCAAGTTGGAGTGATCTCACTAACCAATTCTTCACCGCCTCACCACGCTTTAAGGATAGCTGGAAGTTAAATTCCTCGCCGCCAAAAGTATCAGTGTGCCCCTCCACCCAGCAAAACATGCCTGGGTTCCTATCAATAAGCTGGGCAACCGTAAGAAGCGTAATACGGGCATCATCTTTTAGAGTATTACTGTTGAACTCAAAAAGGAGATCGCTTCCGATCGATGCCTTGTTCTGTTCCAGCTCACCCGGAGACATATTGGCATAGGCAAAAAGACCGGTGTAACCTTTGATTTCGCCTGCTGCGTCACCTCCGTTGCCCCCTTTTAATCTCCCTAAATCCTGAACGACCTTGTCGGGATCAAGAACATCAGCAAGTTGAGTCCCTTCATCGACAATGATTTGTCCTTTCTTGACCTCAGGAAAATCGATGCGGATTTTTCCAGGATCAGGAATATTAGAGTCCTCTTGTTCGCCTACCGTGGGTGTGAGTAAATCCCCAATATTTGTGCCTGCTAAAATGGGCTTTTCAATCCGCATTTCAGGGAATGACACGTCCTGCACTTTCGTGTCGATATCGATCTCTATTTCTTGAAGCTCGGCAATTGCTGCCTCTGGATCATCTACCAATTCGCTATCATCAACTGGCCTCTCAAGCTCCTCCTCTGGAGGAACTTCAGCAATCTCTTCGAGCTCGGTTTCTCCCATGTTGAGCCGGACCGGCTTAGAAACCCACTCAGTCGCCTCGGAGATTTCGGCTTCGTAAAAGGTATTGCCGGCTCTAACAAGAGCAGCAACGTGGATGATTAGAGCTAAGATAACGGCCACGAGAACATACCACCCGAGACCCTCACGACGTGGAGGAGAGTAGGTGCTGGCGGTTTCCCAAGGGTATTCGCGTTCCATCTGCTACTAGTATAACGGCACCAAGAACGGGTGCAATTCAAGGTTCATTCACATTTTTACTGTTTTTGCTCCCCGAACACTCATAGAAAATAGGTGTGAGCAGTTCAGTTTCAGGAATTGGTTTAGCCGGATTTGGCACAGTCGGATCGGGAGTTTGGAAAATCCTTGAGGAGCATGGAGGGCTTATCGAGTCACGTTCACAAGGGTCTGCGGTCATGAAAATTCGAAAGATTGGGGTTCGAGATTTGTTAAAAAAACGTGAGGGAAGTGCTCCCGCTGAACTTTTCACGACAAACCTTATGGAAGTTGTTGAAGATCCTTCGGTCGATATTGTGGTGGAGCTCATTGGAGGAACAGAGGCTGCGTTTCATCTTGTCGCAGAGGCTTTGAAAGCTGGGAAACCCGTGGTCACGGGAAATAAGGCGCTTCTTGCGGAACGAGGGACCGAGCTTTTTGCTATTTCGAAAGCAACGAATACTCCAATATATTTTGAGGCGGCTGTTGCCGGCGGAATCCCGATCATAAAAGCAGTACAGCAATCACTTGTGGGCAACCAAATCGAATCAATCGCTGGCATCATTAATGGAACTTCTAACTTCATTTTACAGCGTATGACCGAAGCTGGCTTAGGCTACCCTGAGGCTCTTAAAGAAGCTAAAGATCTTGGCTATGCTGAGGCAGACGAGACTCTCGACGTAAATGGATGGGACGCTGCTCACAAGGCCATTCTTCTTGGCTCAATAGCCCATGGATTCCTGATCAACTACAAAAACGTTTATGTTCGTGGCATCGAGAAGGTTACGCCTCTTGATATCAAATTTGCCTCAGATCTTGGCTACGTAGTCAAACTCCTCTCTCTTGTTATTGCGAATAAAGAGGGCGGAATCGAAATTCGAACTCAACCTTCCTTTCTTTCAAAAACTCATATCCTAGCCTCGGTCAATGGCGTCTTTAATGCGGTAGCAATCAAGGGAGATCATTTAGGTGAATCGCTTTTCTACGGCCGGGGCGCTGGACAGGGGCCCACCGCTTCTTCCGTAATTTCTGATTTAGTCGAGGCTTCTAGTGGTTCTAAAACCAATATGGGGTTCCTTCCCTATAAGGAGAGTGGAGATTTGGTGGACATCGATGATACCGCTACTTCTTACTACGTCCGATTTTCGGTAACCGATCGTCCCGGTGTGATCGCAGATATTGCTAGCGTGCTTGCGAGGCATGAAATCGGAATTTCAGGGACTCACTCACCCGTTGACGCAGATCATCCCGACGCTGATTTCGTTGAGATGGTCTTTCTTCTCCATACCTGTCCGTTTGGAAGACTGAAGCAAGCTCTTGCCAAAGTTGAAAATCTTGACTGCCTAACCAGTAGACCCGTGGTGTTTCGAATTGAAACACTCTGAAGAAATTAAAAGATCTAAATCCCAATCAAAGAATCATTCCTAACTGACGGTGATCCTTGATTCCTTACTTAGATTTGCGGTTCATCATCCTAACGCCAGTTTTTTTACTTCTGCTCTTGCTTGCCATTGTTCCCTTCAAGCTTTAAAGCCTTGCCTTCTATGCCACTCATTGTCCAGAAATACGGTGGAACCTCGGTAGGGTCCATTGATCGTATTAAAAATGTGGCTGGCCGTATCAAGGCTGAGCGTGAAAAAGGCAACCAGGTGGTTGCTGTCATCTCGGCTATGGGGGGCGAAACCGATAAACTCATCTCTCTTGCGAGTGAACTTTCCCAGTCTCCTAAAGAACGTGAGCTTGATGTGCTTCTCTCCTCTGGCGAACAACAATCTATCGCGCTGCTTACCATCGCGCTTAATGAGATGGGTATTGAGGCTGTCTCGGCGACTGGACGGCAAGCTGGGATCCTAACTAGTGGGTCGCACACCCGCGGAAGAATTGAGCAAATTGACCCTACTCTGATCAATCAATATCTAGAGGCTGATCAAACCGTCGTGATTGCTGGATTTCAAGGAATCACCAAAGAAGGAATGATCCACACTCTTGGACGCGGAGGCTCGGATCTTTCAGCCATTGCGGTTGCCTCTTCTGTTAAGGCCGATCTGTGTCAGATTCTAACTGATGTAGATGGAGTCTACACTGCCGATCCCAGAGTGGTCGGAAAAGCACGAAAGCTTCCTGAGATCTCATACGACGAGCTTCTGGAACTCGCCTCTGTTGGAACTAAGGTTATGCAATCTCGTTCGGTCGAATTCGCCAAAAAATATGGTGTGAAATTTGAAGTTAAATCATCACTCAATAATAACCCGGGGACCATTGTCACCGAAGAACACG